>CBFHXU010000301.1:0-1015 GCA_965659875.1 uncultured Opitutaceae bacterium | reverse complement strand
CCCCCCAGACCCAACGCCGGCGGTCTCGGCGAGACACGCCCTACCTGCTCTTTTGTTCATGACCATGATTCCCTCCACGGATCGACATTTGAGCGGTGAACCCAAGTGGTAAAGGAACTCGCCATATATGATTCAAGTATTGATTCAAAATGAATCAATACTTGAATCTTCGTCTATTTCACCTACATTAATAGCATGAAAACGATCACTTTGCGCAATATCGACGACGAGCTCAAACGGGTGTTGGAAGAGCAGGCTGCTTACTCTGCCCAAAGCCTGAATACGGTCGTTTTGAATAAGCTTATGGAATACTACGGATTTAAAAACGACTCGAATCGCCCCCCACCCAACCGCGAGCTCCTGCAACTTGCTGGTGGTTGGACCGATGCCGAAGCGGAATCTTTCGATCAGGCCACCTCTGCCTTTGGTAAGATCGACCCGGAGATGTGGGAATGAATCGATTGCTCATCGATACCAATATCTACGTCGCATTCATGCGCGGAGATCCCGCGGTTGTGGAGCTCCTCGGTCGCGCCGAAAAAATCGTCCTCTGTCCTATCGTGGTGGGCGAACTTTTGGCCGGCTTCCGTCTCGGCAATCAAGAATCCAAAAACCGAGAGCAACTCAAAGATTTTTCCGGAAATGCCCGAGTCAGCACGTGTGCCTTCACTTCCGACACTGCAGAATTTTACGCGGCCGTCTTTACCCAGCTTAAGAAAAAAGGCCGACCGATTCCGACGAACGACATGTGGATTGCAGCCGCAGCTATGCAAGGCGGCCTAACGATCTGCACGCTAGATGCTCACTTCGAAAACATCGAAGGACTCCTCATCCAGCGCCCCGGTTAATCAGTAAGAGAACCTCCCGATTTCTCGCAAATTCATGGTTAAAGGGGAGGGCTCGATCGCCGAGTAAGCCAACAGTGGCGTCGCTCACCAACGTTTCCCCCAGACCCAACGCCGGCGGTCTCGGCGACACACACCCTACCTCAACCCTTGCTGATCTCCATCCACCA
>CBFHXU010000300.1:0-1220 GCA_965659875.1 uncultured Opitutaceae bacterium | reverse complement strand
TTGGTGGTTAGTTGATGTTCGAAGTCAACCGGCGAGATCCCTCCGATGGAGGTATGACGGCGACGTAGATTGTAAAAGGCCTCGATCCATTCAAAAATGGAGCAACGGGCCTGCGAGCGGGTGGCGTATCGAGTGCGATAGACCAATTCGATTTTTAGCGTGGAGAAAAAGGCCTCAGCCTTCGCGTTGTCGTAGCAATTTACGCGACGACTCATGGATGCCAGTATGTCGTGTTCAGCCAGCTGGGATCGGAAGCGAGCGCTGCTATATTGGACTCCACGGTCCGAGTGGAGAACCACCTGACGAGCGGCGCGGCCCCCGCGGTGGTTTACGGCCATAAGTAAGGCATCGACGACAAACTGGGTTCCCAGGTCGCTCGAGAACGCCCATCCTATAATGCGATTGCTGAAGGCATCCATGACCATGGCCAGATACAACCAACCTTCATCGGTTCGGACGTAAGTGATATCGGTCTGCCAGACTTGATTAAGCGAGGTGATCGCTTCGATCTTGGCCAATCGATTCGGGGCAATCGGTCCATCATGGTTACTTTGGGTCGTGCGTGGCCGGAAGGCACGTCGCCTACGCCCTTGCAGGCCAGCATCTCTCATAAGTCGGGCCACCCGAGTTTTGCCCACCCGCTCACCCCTGGCTCGTAACTCCAGAGTCATCCTGGGTAGCCATAGGTCCGTCGTGATTGATCGAAGGCTTGGTCAATGCATTTGCCCAAATATCGATCACGAGTAGCTCGGCGGTCCCGATGGCCGCCGTGCCAAGCATGATAGCCACTACGCGAGATTCCGAGAACCTCACATAGCAGCGTAATGGGATAATCGTCCTTCATCGCTTTGGCCGCGACATATCGTTCACGGATGGGTCGCTGAAGATGCCCACTGTTTTTTTAGAATCTCACAGCGCATGTGTAGCTCACGATTCTCTCGTCGCAGTCGGGTTAGCTCCTGCTCGGGCGATTCGATGGAGGCTGCGTCTGGGGTCCCCCCGAGCGGGTCCCCCAGACGCAGCCTCCACGCCCTGATACTCCCGGTCGATATCCCAAAATGGGATACGGTTTCCTTCATTCCACTTCCCGTGCTCGCCTGATAGGCGAGCACCTCTCTCTTGAACTCTTCGGGGTAACTCGGTTTGCTTGCTGGCATGATGTTTCTTTCCTTTCTGATTCATCTGCTCTCGCTGTCCACAATCTAGGGGTAACCTCAGGA
>CBFHXU010000299.1:0-1335 GCA_965659875.1 uncultured Opitutaceae bacterium | reverse complement strand
GTTCTTTCGGCGGAAGTTTCGGGGTGTTGCAGCACGGAAACAAGGGACTCTCCGTCCAGTCCGTTATCGGGGCTGAGACCGCAGAGTTCGACGAGGGTGGGGTAGATATCAATGAGAGAAGCCGTGTAGCCGCTGGGTTGGTCGCGGGCGATGCCCGGTCCGGCCCAGAGGAACGGGATGTTCGAGGTGCGTTCCCACAGGGTATGTTTACCCCACTGACCCTTCTGGCCCTGAGCATAGCCGTGGTCGCTCCAGAAAACGATGACGGTATTATCGGCATGCGGACTTTCTGCGAGTGCATCCAATACCCGGCCCAGCTGATGATCGGCGTAGGAGATCGAGGCCAGATAGCCTTGGATCATCTTTTCGATTTCACCGAGCTCTTCCAGTTTGTCGTGGATGCTGGCCTTCCGGTTTTGGCGATTTTGCCGGATGATTTTCGGAATGTCTTCCAGATCGTCTTCCTTAAAGGGCGGTCGTTTGATGCTCTCGAGGGGATACAGATCGAAGAAGCGCTGCGGAGCATAATTGGGAAAGTGAGGAGCGTAGAGGCCCAGCCCCACAAAGAAGGGTTGATCGTGTTCCCGGTTGATTAAATCGATGACCCATTGGGTTCGAATGGAGTCGGCCATGTCGGCTTCCCGGTCATTCGGAATGGGACCGACCTCCATGAAAGGTCGTCCCGTCCATTTTCGTGCCACCTGATTAAATTTACTGTGGGGATAGGGATCGGGGAGGGGCGCTCCGTGTTCCCAGCTGTCCATCGGCCAGCCGGTTTCTTTTTGGGTTTGAGTGCGCACCTGAAACTCGTCCCAGCCGCGTAGGTCAATCGCGCCCGCGGGGTGATGAAAGAGCTTGCCGGTGCCGTAGACGCCGTAGCCGCCCTCCTTGAAGGCGACCTGTAGCGGCCGGTATTCCGGATGATCGTAATATTATATCTCATCGGTGTAGACGCCCGACGTCATGGCGTAGCGTCCGGTAAAGATAGCGGAACGGGAGGGTGCGCAGTAGATGCCGGCGGTATGCGCATTTGTGAACGTCACGCCCATCTTGGCGAGTCGATCCAGGTTGGGGGTGTGGGCCATGGTCGACCCCAGAGGCTCCGACCAATCGTTCATGTCATCGACGGCGAAGAAGATAACGTTGGGTTGGCCTGCGCCGTGGGAGAGGGCCGTGAGGGTCAGGGCAATCAGGGAGAGTAGGATGGGTTTGAGTCGGCGCATGAGGTTTTCGGGGGGGGAGCTGGGAAAGGGTCGCGGTGGGGAAGGGGTCAGGTCGGGATAAGTTTACTACTCCCGCTCCGCGGGATCCGTAGAACGTGTCTACGACCTGACC
>CBFHXU010000298.1:0-1357 GCA_965659875.1 uncultured Opitutaceae bacterium | reverse complement strand
TCCACCACGATTCCTTTGCCACCCGCAAAACTAGCAAAGATCACATTGACCCCGACATTGGTAAACACCCCATAACCTTCCGCCTTTTTGAGTCGCGACTCAACCTCCGGCTTAAGTTCGAATAATTCCTCCAGCACCTCGTCTCGCATTTGCCGAATCTCCGCGCGCTGAGTATCGGCATCAGCCTTCGCCCACCCCGCCGGCGAGAATACAACACTCACCACCCCGGTGAGCAAAAGCGAAGAAAGGAAGCGCCAGAATTTATTCATCATATTGATTAATACCCTGCACCCGGCGCACCGCAATGGAAAGGGTCATTAAGTCCGGATCGACCTTATCGTCAAAGGGCCGCTGCGCGGGGCGAGTCCTCACCCCCTTTGCGGCTACGGCATAGCCCCTTGAATATCCAATCGCGCGTCGCCCGTTTGGTCGCGCGTGAGGTGCCAACTCGTATCGACGATTTTGGCCAGGAACGCCTCGTCGTGACTCACCAGCAGCATGGCACAGGGGCAGTCCACCAACGCTTCTTCCAAACATAAGATGCTGGGCAAATCCATGTGGTTGGTCGGTTCATCCATCACGATGAGGTGCGGACCTCTCACGATGCCGAACGCGAGAAGCAGTTTGCGCACTTCGCCCGGACTGGGGAGTGCACTTTCCAATAACCGACCCGGCCGCGATCCCAGCCGGCTGATCGTCGTCATGATGCGCCCACGCTCTTCGTTGGGCAGACGTTTGACCGCTTCCAACAACGCGCGCGAATCTTCCGCCGAAATTTCCTGCGGCACGGTCACACACTTCTCCTCCGGCAACTGGAGATGCCCGAGCAGGTGATTGGTGAGCGTGCTCTTCCCGAGCCCATTGGCTCCGGTCAACGCGATCCGGCTCGTGCCGCCCAGCGCTAGATCCGGAAAATGCAACTGCCGGCCTTCGTCGCCCAAAGTCAATTGGCCGGCCGGCAATCGCAGCAAGAAATCACGCGGCATGAATGAAGCGCCATCCACCCAGATCCCGGTCTCGTAGCGCTTCTTCACTCTGATGTCAGAACGTTGTTTCGCCATTTTCTCAGCCCGCTGGTTCATCTGCTGCACCATTTTTCCCGCGTAGGCATCCTTCCCGCTGACTTTAGCCAAATTACGTTTGGCGCGCCCATCATGGTCATGGGCGGGAACCTTGTGCTGCTTCGAACCCCGCATTCCTGCCTGCTTCTGATCGGCGACCACCCGACGACGTTGGGCTTCGGCTTTGAGCCGCGATTCCGTTTGGCGCAGCGCGTTGTTGGCCCGATGAGCGGCGGTCTCCTCGTTGTCCTGTTGAGCCAACGCCGCGGTCACACCACCCGGCCGCAACACGGCCG
>CBFHXU010000297.1:0-1494 GCA_965659875.1 uncultured Opitutaceae bacterium | reverse complement strand
CACCGTCGGTATTGATCCCCAGTCCCGCAACGCAATCTTTGAACTCCTGGAAAAACGTAACGCTGAGGGTCTCACCGTAGTTTACTCGACCCACTACATGGAGGAGGCGACCCGGCTCTGTTCGCGCATCGCCGTCATCGATCACGGCAAAATTCTAGCCGACGGCACCTTGAACGATTTGCTCAACCTCCTGCCATCATCAGAACAGATCAACCTGCCCGCCTCCCCCGCGGTCGCCGCGGCCCTGCCCAACCTCGAATCGTTCGGCACAGTGTCCACCCGCGACACCGGCCACCAAATAGGGCTTCAACCCGGTACCGCACTTTCCCAAGTCTTTAAGGTTCTCGAAGACCACGGCGTGCCGCCCGGGGATTGCTCTCTCACTCGCCCTGATCTGGAAGATCTCTTTCTCCATCTCACCGGCACTGCTTTCCGCGAATAACCTCCGTACTCATCCTTTTCGCCATGTCGCAAATTCTCTCTCTTCTCCGCAAAGATATCCGACTTTTCCTGCGCAACAAAGTCGCGTTCGGGCTTACCTTTGTCGTCCCTCTCGTGCTCGTCTATATCTTTGGACAAGTGTTTGGGGTGAACCGCTCCAGCTCAGGCCCGACCGGCGTGCCGATCGCCGTCGTCAGTGAAACCGACGCCCCCGTGGCCGAGGCCATCATCAACGCCATGGAACAGGAATCCGCCTTCCGGGTAATCCGCACCCGAGAAAATGCCCAAGGCATCGAGGAGCCCCTGACCTCTGAACGCACCCGCGAACTCATTCATGATAATAAACTCCGCTTCGGCCTTGTTTTTCCCACCGATACCGTCCGCGAAGAAAGCTTCGGCCTACGGCTGGTTTTCCTCAACAACCCGCGCAACGACATTGAAACACAAACGGTGAACGGCCTGCTGCAGAAAGTCATCTTCACTTCCGCCCCGCAGGCTCTGTTGCAACAGCTGCAGGATCAGACGAAGGACTTCATCGGCTCCGCTGAAACGGACAGATTCTACGATGACATGTCGGGGGTAATCGCCGGCGCATTTGATCTCGACCAGACCGAAGTCCGCGCCGACCTGGATTTGGGGAATCTCGATTTCGGCGCTTCGAAGGACGGTTCCGATAAAGGCGAAGATGTCGCTTCGTTCATCGACCAAATTGTTCAAATCGAGAACGAACAACTCGCCGGCGCCGACGTGAAGAGTCCCGGCGCCACGCGGGTCGTGGGCGGTTGGGCCATCATGTTTCTTCTCTTCTCCGTCAGCGGTGCTTCCACATCCTTGTTCGAAGAGAAACAAGCGGGTATATTCCATCGCGTCCTGGCATCGCCGGTGAGTCGCGCCCACATCCTCTGGAGCAAATACCTCTTCAATATGCTGATGGGGCTCGTCCAACTCATGGTGCTCTTTCTCGCCGGCCAGGTCCTCTTTGGCATCGAAGTCACCTCGCACCTCCCCGGTCTCATCGTGGTCGCATTGGCCGCCTCCATCGCGTGCACCGCG
>CBFHXU010000296.1:0-1510 GCA_965659875.1 uncultured Opitutaceae bacterium | reverse complement strand
GAGCGGTGTTTTTCCATTTGGTCGCGAATGGAAACCGCGCCGCGAATGTCCGGTTCGATGGCCGGAACCTGATCAGGAGGAGGAGGAATATGTTTTCCTAGAATGCGTTCAAGGAGCCAGACGCCACGCACGATGGGAGAGGTGGTGGTGCCATTTGCGGTCACCTTCAGCACGCTCGCATGAGTCAAAATACCGCCGCGTCTTGCGGCGGGTGGGAGAGCTACTTTCTGGAGCTCTTCACCGGATTCGAATTCGAGTCCGTAGTGATGCGCGAGTCGCTCGTTGACGACCGTGAAATCGGAGTCGATCACGTTGGTAACGCTGAGGTTCTCTTTTACCATGAGGTCGAGAAACGTGCGGGTTTCAGCCAACATCGCGTGCTGCAGAATAGGGTCGAATTCGGGATAGAGTTTGGCGTCCGGCGTGGTGAAGTTGATGTCGCGAAGGTTGAGCCAGCTGTCCGAGAAATTGGTGATGAAGGCCTGTGATCGATCATCGGCGAGCAGACGTTCCACCTGTTGCCCGAATGTTTGGGGCTCGGATAAGCGCCCGGCATCGGCGAGTTGCCGGAGCTCTGCATCAGGCATCGTGCTCCAAAGAAAATAACTCAGTCGTGATGCGATGGCGTGGTCGTCCAGTCGTCCGGGTTCTTCGGTAAAGTAGATAAAGCGATGGGAGCAAAGGATAGCTCGGTATCCCGCCCGTACGCCGGCGCGGAGGGACCCGCTTTCAGCCATCTCGGTTTTGGCGAACTCGACGTAGGGTTTGAGTTCGTCGGCAGAAACAGATCGACGGAAAGCACGATTGGCGAAGCGCAGCAGAAGGGAGGCGAGATCCTTCTCCGGGTGAACGCTCTGCAGTTCGCCTTCATTGACTTTCAGGTCACCAAAAAGATTTCGACGGAGATCAGCGGTTGCGAGGCCGGGGTAGATTCGTTCCATCGTGAGTTCTCTGACGGCCACGGCGGCGGCTCCGTTCTCGACGGCGCTGAAACTGTAGATTTCGTCGGTGTTTACCCAGTCGATGGTTTTGTCGATGGGACGAATACCCAATTGATGAGGCGCGCGAATCCACGTATCGAAACTGTGCGTGCGCCATTCGTCGGTGGCTTCGAAATGCCCGACCCAATAGGTCATGGGGGCTTTGGCCCGAAGAATACCGGTTTTCAACCGAGTCCAAACACTGCGGCCAGGCGGAGCATTGTGGGCCTTGGCGGTGACTGTAACGCGGTACCAGCCGGTTTCCTTGACGGTGGTATCGGGCATGCGCCCGAGGAAGCCGTTGGTGGTGGGAAAACTGAGCAGTTGGTGATTGTCGCCATCGTAGACCGCCATACGTTCATTGCGGATGCGTTCACGACCGACTCCGAGTTGGTGGGGCTCAAATTCCTCGTAATATGCTACGCGCGGTTCGAGCGCTTGCTGGAACGACTCGTCCAACATCAGATCAATTGCGCCGAGATACTTTTGCAGGAGATGATAAGAAATCGACTGACTGTCGGCGATGTTGC
>CBFHXU010000295.1:0-1648 GCA_965659875.1 uncultured Opitutaceae bacterium | reverse complement strand
TCGCGATCGAATAAGCGGAGGGGGAGAACACGAGCGTCGTCCCTCCCGGAATGCTGCCTCTCAGCGAGGAGGGACCGGCTCCGTCCGGTCCGCGGTTTGCTGGAGATCGAGGGAGAGAAAGGCAAAGCGATGCGTTGCGGACGACACAGAGGCTTGTGCGCCTTCGGCGCGTCGTCCCTCCCGGAATGCTGCCTCTCAGCGGGGAGGGACCGGCTCCGTCCGGTCCGCGGCGTGTTCACCGGCCTGCTGAACATTCGGCAGGCCGGTTTGTTTTGGTGAGTGGACAAGCGGGTTGGGCATGAACAACGTTCTCGACCATGTCCGACTCCTACCTCGCTGCTGCTGATCGTTATTCCAAAATCCCCTACGAGCGCTGTGGTCGCAGCGGTTTGAAACTCCCGCGCTTGTCGCTGGGGCTTTGGCACAATTTTGGCGGGGTGGATGTGTTCGAGAACGGCCGCGAGATGTGCCGCGCGGCGTTCGACATGGGGATCACTCATTTTGACCTGGCGAACAACTACGGCCCCCCTCCCGGGTCGGCGGAGGAAAACTTCGGTAAGATCATGGATGTGGATCTGGGCCCCTATCGGGACGAACTCGTGATTTCGACCAAGGCGGGTTATCATATGTGGGACGGTCCCTACGGGGAGTGGGGCTCCCGCAAGTATTTGTTGTCCAGCTTGGACCAAAGCCTCGAGCGCATGGGCCTCGAATACGTCGATATCTACTACTCTCACCGTTTTGATCCCGATACGCCCCTGGAAGAAACCATGGGGGCATTGGCGTCGGCGGTGCATGGTGGCAAAGCACTCTACGCCGGTGTATCCAACTACCCGGCGGACATGACACGGGAGGCGCACGCGATTTTGGAGGATATGGGCGTGCCTCTGCTGATTCACCAGCCGAGGTACAACCTGCTGGACCGGGGGGTGGAGTCTGAACTGCTGCCGGCACTTACTGAACTCGGCATGGGCTGCATCCCGTTTTCACCTTTGGCTCAAGGCCAACTCACGCCGCGTTACCTCAAGTCGATCCCCACGGATTCCCGGGCTGCCAGTGATAGTATTTTTCTGCAGCCTTCGGAAGTTGAAGCGAACCAAGCCAAAATTGTCGCGTTGGCCGAGATCGCCGAAAAGCGCGGCCAGACGTTGGCGCAGATGGCGTTGACCTGGGTGTTACGCCAACCGGCCGTCACGACGGTGCTCATCGGTGCGAGTAGTGTGAAGCAGATCGAGGAGAATGTGCAGTGCGCCTCCGCCGAAGGATTTTCCGCCGAAGAATTGGATGCGATCAATGCGGTTTGTGCATAGTTGTCACATTTTTGGTCGAATCGCGGCAGATTGTGGTGTAAAAACGTCAGATAGGGTATGAAAGGGTCGATTCACCCGAATTGAACCGTTCTACGATAGGAGTAATCCCCTGAGTTTCTCAGTTTAAGCGTTCAGTAAGCAGGTTGGGAGATTGACCGCGAGTGATTCCCTTCCTTGAGTCAGCTCACCAGCTTATTAGAAAAGCAAAGTTACCTACTACCTAAGACCTGCACCCCTAACCCGTAATTCCCGTTGCTCCGGCAATAGCTGCCGCTGTCGATAGGATTTGCTTTATCGGGTGTGTTCAAACCTAAGACACCCTCCTTTTCCTGACCCCA
>CBFHXU010000294.1:0-1666 GCA_965659875.1 uncultured Opitutaceae bacterium | reverse complement strand
TCTCTTTCCAAACTATGAAATCGCTCGAAATTCGCGACCTCACCATCGCTCTCACTGAATCTCCCGATCAGCCCATCGTCAAGGGACTCTCCCTCACGATGAAAACCGGCGAAGTGCATGCCATCATGGGCCCCAACGGCACCGGCAAGTCCACGCTCTCCAAGGCCATCGCGGGACATCCCGGCTACGAGATCACCGGGGGCGATGTTCTCATCGATGACGAGTCGATCCTCGAAATGGAGCCCGACGAACGGGCCCGCGCCGGCATCTTCCTCGCCTTTCAGTATCCGGCCGAAATCCCCGGTGTTTCGATCGCCAACTTCCTCCGCGCCGCCGAACAGGCTCGCTTGGCCGATGGTGAAAACGTCGATGCCGCTGCCTATTACAAGCGCCTCTACAGCAAAATGGACGCTCTCAAGATCGACCGCAAATTCACCTCCCGTTCCGTCAACGACGGTTTCTCGGGTGGTGAAAAGAAGCGCTGTGAGATTCTCCAAATGGCCATGCTCGAACCGACCTTCGCTTTGATGGACGAAACGGACTCCGGTCTCGATATCGATGCGCTCAAGATTGTCGCCGAGGGCGTGAATCGTCTCCGCGGCGACTCGCTGGGCGTGATGATGATCACCCACTACCAACGCCTCCTCGACTACATCGTCCCAGATTTTGTCCACGTCATGTATGACGGCCGGATCGTCAAGAGTGGTGACAAGTCCCTCGCCCTCGAACTCGAAGCCAAGGGTTACGACTGGGTCAAAGAAGAGCTCGCCGCCGCCGCCACCGCCTGAGACCGCGCAACCTCCGAACCGAAATCATCATGAAACCTCCTTCCGAAACCGAAACCGCCGAAGCTCCTGTTATGGACAATCCGGCTGAGGGCATCGACCAATCCGCTGGCGATTTCACCTACAACGTAGACTACGAATACGACGCGGGTGCCGGCCTTAACGAAGACACCGTTCGCTATATCAGCAACGTGAAAAAAGAAGAGGACTGGATTCTCGAGTTCCGCCTCAAAGCGCTAAAGGTTTTCGAAGAAAAGCCCATGCCCACCAACTGGGCGACAGAAGACCTCAACAATATCGATTTCGACAAGATCCGTTACTATCTGTCGCAAGGGCAACAACCCAAGCGTACGTGGGACGAGGTTCCGGACGACATCAAGGAAACCTTCGAGCGTCTCGGCATCCCCGAACAGGAGCGTAAGTTCCTCGCCGGGGTGGAAGCGCAATTTGATTCCGAAGCCGCTTATTCCAACGTGAAGGAAATCGTCGCCAAACAGGGCGTGATCTTCATGGGCTCGACGGAAGCCCTGCGCGAGCATCCCGAGATTTTCAGAAAGTGGTTCGGTAAAGTAATTCCAACTTCCGACAATAAGTTCTCCGCCCTCAACAGCGCGGTCTTCTCCGGTGGTTCCTTCATCTACGTTCCTCCTGGCGTGAAGGTTTCCCAGCCTTTGCAAGCTTACTTCCGCATCAACGCAGAAAACTTCGGTCAATTCGAACGCACCCTCATCATCGTCGATGAAGGCGCTGAGGTAACCTACATGGAAGGCTGCACCGCCCCGAAATTCTCCACCGCCACCCTGCACTCGGCCGTGGTCGAACTGGTCGCGATGAAAAACGCCAAGATTCAATACATCACGGTGCAAAACTGGGCGGCCAAC
>CBFHXU010000293.1:271-1743 GCA_965659875.1 uncultured Opitutaceae bacterium | reverse complement strand
AGGGTCTGTTCGATCTCTTCCTGGCGCTCACCCAGACCGAGCATGATGCCGGTCTTGGTAGTGAATCCGCGCGACTTGGCGTGGCGCAAAACGGAACGCGAGCGGTCGTAACGGGCTTGGACGCGTACGGGCTTCTGGAGGCGTTCCACGGTCTCGACATTGTGGTTATAAATGTCGGGTTTGGCATCGAGCACGGTGTCGACGGGTTCGAGGCGACCTTTGAAATCGGGGACGAGAACCTCGATGGCGGTATCGGGGTTCTTATGGCGGACCGCCCGGATGGTGGCGGCCCAGACGCTGGCTCCACCGTCGGCGAGTTCGTCGCGGGCCACCGAGGTGATCACGCAGTGTTTGAGTCCCATTTTGGCGACGGCGTCGGCGACGCGGGCGGGTTCGGCGATATCGTATTCGGTGGGGCGTCCTGTTTGGATCGCGCAAAAATTGCAGGAGCGGGTGCAGATGTTGCCGAGGATCATCACGGTGGCGGTGCCCCGGGACCAGCACTCACCCAAATTGGGGCACTGCGCACTCTGGCAAACCGTGTGGAGCTGGTTTTCGTCGACCAGTTTGCGCACGGCCTGATATCCAGAGCCGGAGGGCAGTTTGGCGCGAAGCCACTTGGGTTTACGGGTGGTGTCGGTGAGATCCATCAGTCGTTAAAGCACTCTGAATGGACACGAATAAGCCCGAATAACAAGCGAGCAGTTGGTTGGCGGTCATTCATTACCAAACGTTTTTGAGGATATTTAAAATCAACTCTGTTTCAGAAATTCGGGCCAGAGGGACTGAAACTCCTGCTGAAGCACGGTTTGCACGGCCTCCATGGAAGGCGGGTCAGGGAGTTCGCGGGCGAGGGAGGTAACGGTGCCATCCGTGTCAGCGATACCGCAGGGCACGATGCCGTCGAAGTGGGCGAGATCTGGGTCCACGTTGAGGGCGAATCCATGGTAGGTCACCCAGCGTCGGACCGCGACGCCGATGGCAGCGACTTTGCGTTGGCCCAGCCAAATCCCCGTGAGGCCGTCGCGACGGTTAGCGGCGAGGCCTAAAATTCCGAGCGCCCGGATCATGACCTCCTCCAGAAATCGCAAATAGGCATGAAGGTCTCTGACGGGTGAAATGTCCATGATCGGGTAGCCCACGACCTGTCCGGGACCGTGGTAGGTGATGTCACCACCGCGGTTGGTTTCGGCCACCGTTATCCCCTGAGCCGCCAGTTTTGCCGGGTCCCACAGCAGGTGGGCGGCGGAGCCGGAACGCATTCCGATCGTGTAGACGGGGTCGTGCTCGGTAAATATCAGGGTATCGGCTTTCTCGCCGTTGATTCGTCGCTGTACCCACGCTTTCTGCCGTTCAAACGCCTCCGGGTAGGGGGTGCGTCCCCAGTCTTGGATCGAGATATCGGAGAGTTGCTTCATGCCAGATGACGGAAGGTGTAGCGGAAAAGGGGAGGCGCAACCCCGGAACGGTGG
>CBFHXU010000293.1:0-261 GCA_965659875.1 uncultured Opitutaceae bacterium | reverse complement strand
TCCATGAGTGACGAGACCGATATTAGCCACGACCAGCATGCAGTGAGACGCCAAAAGCTCGAAGAGCTTCGGGCCGCGGGCTCCGACCCGTTCCGTGCCAACGTGAAACCGACGCACTTCTCGTCAGAGGCGATTGCCGCTCACGTTGAAGGCGAAGACAACGCGATCACTGTGACGGTCGCGGGTCGGATCGTGACCCGTCGTGACATGGGCAAGAGTCAGTTCGTCAAGATCCTCGACCAAGAGGGCATCATCCAGCTC
>CBFHXU010000292.1:0-1930 GCA_965659875.1 uncultured Opitutaceae bacterium | reverse complement strand
GCGGCAACGGATATTGGTTCACTACGAACTCAATCCGCTCACCAAAAACGACGTGATTCACTACGTGCGTCACCGGTCGTCACTTGCGGGTAGTCAAGGTCGGCCGAACTTCACCAACTGGGCGGCACGAAAGATTCATCGTTATTCAACCGGGATTCCCCGCATCATTAACAACGTTTGTGACAAAGCGATTTTAGCCGCCTATGTCCGGGACTCCGACGAAGTGACCTATTGGGACGTGCGGCGGGCGATTAAAGACGTCAAAAAGCTAACTTTTTGACGTCTTTGAAATGTTGAGATCTAAAATACTGAAAATCTGAAATTGGCCTGAAAATGAGTAGACTGCCTGACGATTTGAGGAAGCGGACCAAGCGATTTGCTTCGGGAATTATTCGCTACTATATCGGTCTTCCGAGACGTCGGGAGGAAGTCGCGGTTTTGGGGAAACAGCTATTGCGTTCTGGGACGTCGGTCGCCGCTCATGCCAGAGAAGCATCACGTGCCAGATCTGATGCGGAGTTTTGCTCGAAGTTGGATGGATTACTTCAGGAAGCCGATGAGAGTCAGCTTTGGTTAGAGCTCTTACATGAGGATTGTGGCATCGCGATAGAATCTGGCCGTGAATTACTGGTGGAGTCTGACGAGTTAATCTCTATCTTCACTACTATCGTTAGCACTGTTCGTAAACGTCTCCGTGACTGATTTCAGCATGTCCCATTTCAGTTTCTCAAATTTTCTTACACGATGAGTCTGATCAACGAAGCTCTGAAAAAGGCGCAGAAACAGCGACAGGAAGCAGCGGGTACACCTCCCGCGACTCCGGTTGAACCACCTCCTCCGATCGTGCCACCGCAAGCTCCGCCGGCATCGCCGGCGGGTCCCGAGCCTGATCCGGCTCCCGTCCGGCAGATGCGCCGTAAAAACGCATCGGGCGGTGGCATGAAGTATGCCGTCGGTGGGGCAGGTTTCGTGGTTTTGCTGGGCTTGGGCTGGTGGATGTTGAGTGGTGACGAAAACGGGGGGGCAGAAGTCGCCTCAGCTCCTGAATCTGCAACGCCGGCTGAGACTCGCCCGGCACCCGTTGTCACGGAGTCTCAATTGTCGGATGATTTGCCAAAGGCGGATGAAGAGGTGGTGACCGCCGTAAATCCGCCGGCATCGAATCAGGCTCCGGTCACCGTGGTGTTTGAAGCGCCCAAGACGGTAGCGCCGGCCGCGACCGTGACGGAGCTGACGGAAAGTCCGGTGGTTCCCACTTCGGTGCAGGAACCGGAACCGATTCAGCAGCCAGTGAGAACTGTGCCCGCGGCCACCACACCGGTGGCAGATGAGCGCCCGGTGCAGGCGCCTCCCGCGGTGACTGTCGCCGCGAGCCCGACCACGTCCACTCGACCGGAGTCCGTGGTGGAACAACCACCCGCAGCCCAACCGACTACGCAACCGGTAGTTTCGTCACCAACAAGTAGCGCTCCCGCGACGGTCACGATCTTGACCGATGGCGACGTTCCGCCGGCCACGGTTGCGGCCAGTTCTGCGGCTCAAGCGCAGCCCGTCATTTTATCTTACTTGGAAACCGCCAAAGTCACGGGAGTGCGCGCATCAGCCACCGATCCGAAGGTGCTGATGAATAACCGCGTTTACCGGCTCAACGATATCGTGGACAGTGGCCTGCAACTCAAGATCACCGCGATCAGCTCGCGGGAGCTTCAGTTTACCGACTCTCGCGGTTACGTTTATACGAAAGTTTTCTGAGGTGGCGAAGCCACCTCAGATGAGATGCTGAAATTTGGAAAACTGAGACGCTGAAATTCGGTATGCAGGATTCCGGGGTCGTCCTCCTACGCCGAGGCTACGGCGGACATGTCGGCGGACAGGACGACACCGGCTACAGTGGGAGTTGGATTCCGCCCGCGTTGGGCGCGTCGGCTGA
>CBFHXU010000291.1:0-1948 GCA_965659875.1 uncultured Opitutaceae bacterium | reverse complement strand
AGCGACCAACATAGACTCGAGAAAAGTGGGAAATGAGCATCCCTATGGCGACGATCGAAACCGCCTGTAAATCATCGGCCAGCGGTACCGGCTCCCCCTTACCGCTGGCGATCATGTGCGCGAAAAACACCTGCACGACAAGAAATCCGCCCCACCCAATCGTCTGACAAAGCATGTAAATACGTTCCTTCGCGCGCTGGCGCTTGGCGTCGGTCAATGGGTTTTCAAATGGGGGCACGGATTCGCTCACAGTGCCACCATACACGAACATTTCCTCAAAATCGCAATCTTTGGACAAACGGTGCCCCTCCCGGGACAAACGGCACTCAGCGGAGAGTTCAGACTTCAATCGCCGCGATTCTTCCCTATGCTTCCTCCATGACTAAGCCCAAACCCCAAGTTGTTGTCGTTGGAAGCTACGTCGAAGATCTTTGTTTTTACTGCGAAAACTTCCCTCGCCCCGGCGAAACACTCATGGCCACCTCCCAAACCGGCCCCGGGGGTAAAGGATCCAACCAAGCCGTCGCCGCCGGTCGGGCGGGCGCCCCTACGCTCTATATCGGCGCGATCGGTAAAGACGCCTTCGGCCGCAACGCCAAAGCTTTTTACAAATCCGAAGGGATCGCCGCCAAGTGGGCGATTAAGGAACGCCAACCCACGGGGTCCGCCGCCATCATGGTCAACGCTCAGGGGCAAAACGAGATTCTCGTGGCCCTCGCGGCCAACGCCAAACTCAGCAAAACCGACCTCCCCGCCAAGGCCTTGCGCGACGCCGAGATCGTCATTACCCAACTCGAAGCAAACCTCACCGCCGCCGCCGAAGCCCTGAAGATCGGCCGGGCGGGCGAAGCGCTGACGATCCTCAACCCCGCCCCCATGCGGCCTGACTTCAAACCATCGATTCTTAAACACGTCGATATTCTGATTCCCAATGAAACCGAGTTTGTTGAGCTGACCAATCGACTCGCCAAGTCCAACGCCAAACCTCTCACCGAAAAAGCGTTGCTCAAACTTTCGGCCTCGAAACTCCATCAACTCTGCGGCGCGTTTGGCGTGCCCGTGGTGATCGTGACCCTCGGACAACGCGGTTGTTTTATCTCGCGAGCCGACGGCTACCTCGAAGTTCCCGCCTTTAAGGTGAAGGCCGTCGATACCACTGGGGCCGGCGACGCCTTTGTGGGTGGATTCGCCGCGGGGTTGCTCGAAAACGAGGGTGACCTCGCCGCCGCGGCCCGCCATGGTTGCGCCGTCGCCGCGTTATCCGTCACCAAACCCGGCACCGCTCCCTCAATGCCCAAGGCTCCCGCCGTAAACCGCTTCCTCAAAACGCACGCGTGAAGACATTCGAACACTGGCTGGTTATTCTCCTGCTCGGCCTACTCTGCAACGGACTGGGTATTTATCTCCATCGTCTGGGGGCAGAGAATCTGGCCATCCTGTTAGTCATCCTCGGCATCATCAATGTCGCCACTGCCATGTGGATTCACCACAAATCAACGCCGATTGAAAAGTAAGCATCCCCGCGAAGCCTCACTCCTCCCCGTCGTTCCGCGCCCATGACTCGTTACCTCGTTCTTCTCCTGACTTTCGCCACCTTCCTCGCGGCTGAAGACCCCTTCACGTTCGACTCCAATGCGGGTCATTTGCCCAAGACCATCATGCCGACGCACTACACGGTTCGACTCGAGATGGATCTGCCGAACCGCGCCTTCACCGGCCAGGTTCGCACGGAAATCACCGCCCGCGAAACGGTCGATGCCATCGTCATGAGTGCCAACGCCCTTGAGATCGCCGAGGCTCGCATGATCACCGACGCCGGGAGCGTCGTTTTGCCGACCACTTACGACGCAGACTCGCAACAACTCAGCCTGCACCCCTCGGCGCCCCTCGTGGCCGGCGACTATATCATCGAGCTGGACTACACCGGTGAGATCAACCCCAACGCCGA
>CBFHXU010000290.1:0-2044 GCA_965659875.1 uncultured Opitutaceae bacterium | reverse complement strand
CCCGCGGGTTTCAGCCGAAAGTGAGAGCAGCAATTCGGGAGAAATTTCGATGGCATTGATGTTCAGTTTGACGGCATGTTTACGACGGCTGGGAGCGGATATTTCGGCCCATTGGGCCGACGTGAGTCCAGTGCTTTCGAGAAAAGCATAGATATCCTCCCATGGCGTGGTTCCGAACCCCCAAAGGTGCGTCTTGGCGGAGAATATTGTTTCCAGAGCTGTCGGGGGAGCCGAGAGCTGAATACTGCGAACGCGCAGTGAACCCCAGGGCCCAGGCTCGGCATGCCAGACATGGGGTTCGGTGGCCGTCGGAGAGGTGGAAAGCTCTGTTGCCGCTGTGCTCCAGAGACAGAATCCGGCCAGCCAAAGAGCTCCGAGCATTTGACGGTTTTGGCGCGACTGACAGGAGGTGATCGAGAAGATCGAGTGTGACAGCTGCATCGTGGTGGCTTCGATTGTGACGCGTGCCACGCGGAATAGTTTCAGCGTTTTGAAATTATTTTTCGGCCGTCTGAAGGCCGATTAATCTGGCCTTACTTTTCGAGACTCGAGGCGATCTTCCGCGCAGTAACCGGTCTGTCTAGTTAGAATGGTGGTGTTTCTGTAACGCCAGCAAGACGTGGCCGGGCGGTAACACATCGGGGTTGTCGAAGGCCGCGGTCAGCTCAGTGACGAGAAACTCGGGAGCATTGCCGTGCAGCACCCGCCAAGTCGCCGGGTCGGGCATACTGTCGCCCGTGCTCGGCCACCTCAGGGGGCGCACGCCCCATACCTCGTCGCTGGCAGCGTAGTAGAGGCCAAATTCATCGTCGTAGAATTGTTCGTCGGCCGCGGTCACCAACGAGGGATCGTTAAGCCCCATCGCGAGGAGAAAATAATCGTTGGGCATGGGAGCCGTCTCGCTCCGGGAGAGGTGGGAGAAGAACTCCGTCTGAGCTCCGAAGTCCCGCAACAATGTCGACTTCGTGCCCAAAAGATATCCACCGTGATCGAGGTCACCGAGTTCGGCGGTGGAACGATTCATGGCATGAAGCATCAAACCGTGGGCCGCGGCGTCGGCTTGGATGTCGACCCGGGCGTCCGCCCCGCTGTAACGGGTCAATTGCAGGTCCAGAAACGCAGCGCGCATCGCGGCGTTGTCGGCGTTCAATGGGTCGATATGCAGGACATTTTGTCCGGTGAATTTCCCCTCCGTATCGTCGTCGGGATCGATATTTCCTTCCGGGTGGGCGCCGAGTTTTCGGGCGATATCTTCGGACGTGTGAGCGGTAAGCTCAGCCCAGGTCCAAGTATGTCGATTGCCTTTCGGGTCGAGTGTGGCGTCTTCTCCGATGATGAACGTTCCATCGCCGGGGCTGAGTCGGTTGATCGCGTAATTCAGCGCGCTCTTGGCTCCGGCGGCGAATACGGGGTCGCCCGAAACTTGGGCGGCATCGAGACAGGCGAGGGCAAATCGGGCCTGATCCGTCAGTCGTTTTTGGAATAGCGGCATGCGGCCATTGCCGTCGATCGTGGCCCGGAAGATACCGCCGTCGATCGGATCACGCAGGGGACTGGCGAGTCGTATTTTCAGAGCGCTCAAGGCGGTTTCGCGGGCGTCGCCCCCGCGAGCGATCAGAAAGCGGAGCAACTCCGGCTCTGCTCCATGTAGCGGTTCGCCGAACGTTCCCGTTTCGGCGTTGAAGGATGCCAACCAAAGTTCGGTCGCCTCCGCGAGGGCGGCTTCCATTTCGGCAACGCCATCGGCGGCGAAGGGCAGGTAGTCAGCGATGAGTTGGATGCGACGAGCGGCGGATTGCCTCACCGTATTGGCATTGCTCGACCACTTTTCCGCTACGCGGCTGGCGACGACCATGAATCCCTCGCGTCCCCATTCCTCGGTGGGGGGCAAATAACTCGCGGCTTCGATGGGCTCGAGATCAGGAGTCAGCCACAGATTGAGCGGCCAACCGGGAATCTTTTGCTCGGCCGCCAAACATTGCTGACCAAAGGCTCCGATCGTGGGAATGTCGTGTCGCGTGGCCCGGATGCACATGAAGTTGTC
>CBFHXU010000289.1:0-2086 GCA_965659875.1 uncultured Opitutaceae bacterium | reverse complement strand
CCCTCAGCTCCAATTCGTCGACCGCTGCCGCCAGCGCCGGAATCTTCGCCTGCTCGGCGGCTTCGCGTTCATGTTGCTCCGGGGTGGAGAAATCCAGCACCGGTTTGGTCTGCGCACTGCCGCCACTGCCATCCACCGGAGTCTGATTGAAGTAGGCCGAAAACGCGTAGTATTCCGCCTGACTGATCGGGTCGAATTTGTGGTCGTGACAACGCGCACAGCTCAGCGTGAGCCCCAGCCAAGTCGTGCCCATCGTATCGGTCATATCGAGCACGTAATCGACCCGGTTTTCCTCCGGAATCCGACCGCCCTCGCCGTTGATTGGATGATTGCGCAAAAATGCCGTGGCGAGCACCTGGTCCTGCGTCGCCTCCGGCAACAAATCGCCCGCGAGCTGCCACACGGAAAACTCATCAAATGGCAAATTTTCATTAAAGGCTCCCACCACCCAATCACGCCACATCCACATCGCGCGCGTGCGGTCGCCTTGGTATCCGTTGGTGTCGGCGTAGCGGGCAATCTCCAACCAGTCCCACGCCATGCGTTCACCATAAGCCGGTGACGCCAACAGACGATCCACGACGGTTCCAAACGCGCCCGGTGCCGTATCGTTCACAAAGTCAGCCACCTCTTCCGGTGTCGGTGGCAAACCTGTGAGGTCGAGTGAGACGCGGCGGATCAAAGAACGACGATCGGCCTCCGCCGACGGCTCCATCTCCCGCGCCCACAACTCGCGCCGCACAATCACATCGATTGGATTCGTCTCCGCGTCCGAACCCACGACCACCTCCGGCCGAATGATTGGCTCAAAGGACCAATGCTGACCCCACTCCGCCCCTGCCTCAATCCAGCGGGTGATCAAATCCTTTTCATCATCGGCGAGCGACTTAATCGAATCGACCGGCGGCATGCGGTCGAACTCATCATCGGTCGTGATGTGATACACCAGCTCACTGCCCGCGCTGTTGCCGGGATCGATAATGTGGTAGCCCTCGCGTGGAGCCTTGGCATTGCTTTCCACGTCCAAGCGCAATTCTGCTTCCCGGTGATTCGCGTCCGGACCGTGACACTGAAAACAGTTGTCCGATAGGATCGGTAAAATCTCCCGGCTGAAGTCCGGCGCGGGTTGAGCCACCGAAAGGCCCGAAGCCAGAACAAACCCAACCGAAGCGATGTTCAATCGAGAGAATTCCAGCGTAAGATTCACGGGAGCAGTGTAAGTGTGATTCGACGCACATCCATCACGGAATCACCCGGAATGTCGGTTGCGCGCAGGACGAGTTCACCCACGCCGGCGGCGAGATCAATTTGGCCCAATTCCAATTCGCGAAACTCCTTCATCTGGCTTTCCCCCTGCGGACGCGGCAAGGTGTCTTGATTCGTGTAGAGCGGCGGATCCCAACCTTTATCCACCGTGCCGGATAATCGGGATCCTTTGAAGCTGAACTCCACGGTCGAACCGACATCGGGCAATTTGCAGGTGTATTCCACCATCACGTTATAGCGCCCGGCCGTGTTTACATCGAGCAGCCACACGATCGCATCGTCCTCACTCGTCCAGTCCACGAAATAAGAGCTGTTGGGCGCGCGCGAACTGCGTTGCACATCCCCTCGCGCCACCGCGTCGCGAGCTGGTATCAGGGTGGTCGGAAACTCCCGATATCCGACCGTGATGGGACGTGGGTCAATCGACTGCCCGCGGTTGGGAATCGTCTTCGTGCGACCAAACATCGCCCGCCGCCAACCATCGACCGCACCTTGCAACTCCGCGGCGAGTTCCGGTTGCTCGGCATTTACCGGTGTGGTCTGCCCCGGATCCGCCACCATATCGAAAAGGTTGCCATCATCGTCGAGTCGATGGGTCTGGGTGCGCACGGTCACGCGCCCCTTCCAGGTAGAGAAGTGTTGATAGTCGGGCCATTCCTGAGACTCGCCCCGCAACAATGCCGTCAGATCACGGCCATCGAGTGGTTTGTTACCCACGCGTTCCACTTTGGCCAATGCCGTCAAAGTCGGCAGCAGGTCAATCGCTCCGCTGATTTGCGTGATGGTCTGGCCACCTGAAATCTCCGCGGGCCAACGGATG
>CBFHXU010000288.1:0-2091 GCA_965659875.1 uncultured Opitutaceae bacterium | reverse complement strand
CGTGCTCGGCCGGGAACCCGATGCCGAAGAGCTCGCCGCCTGTGTCCAGATCGCCGACAGCAGTGGTCTCGACGTCGTCAGCCGCTCTTTGATCAATACCAACGAATTTGCTTTCCTCCCATGAGTAACTCCGAAGAAAAGATTTCCTATCACGGTCGCAAACTTCTGAGTCGTCGCGACTTCTTTAATCAAGCCGGCATGGCGATGGGCGGGCTGTCCCTCAGTCAGTTGTTAGCGGCCGACACCCCGACTAACTTTTCGGGCAAATCGCCGATCCGCCCGGAGATAAGCCCGGATGACCCTTATGCGCCGCGGGAGCCCCATTTTGAACCGGCGGCCCAGCAGGTGTTGATGATCTACCTGCCCGGTGCGATCAGTCATCTGGATACGTTCGACTACAAGCCGGACCTCTACAAATACCATGGACAAAAACCACCGGGAATGCCGGCGGTCACGTTTGAAGGCCCCACCGGAAACATCGCCAAACCGTTCTGGGAGTTTAAGCCCCGTGGGAAATCGGGCAAAATGGTCTCCGATCTGATTCCCCATCTGGGGGCGCATGCGGATGACTATACGTTTTTCCATTCCCTCACCACGGATACCAGTGCCCATCCGCAGGGAGAGAACTTCTTCAATACGGGCTTCACGATGGAAGGATTTCCGTCATTCGGTGCCTGGGTAACCTATGCGCTCGGCACCGAAAACGAGGAGCTGCCTTCATTCGTTGCGATCAATGACCCGCGGGGATTGGCCCGTTCGGGCAAGAACAACTTTGGCAACGGCTTCTTGCCGGCCGCCTTCCAAGGCACCGATTTCAGCGCCAAGAATCCACCGGCCAACCTCGCGCGGCCATCGAGTATTTCGCCGTCGCATGACCGGCAGGCGGTTGATCTGTTGCAGCGCCTGAACGCGAAGCACCTCGAACGTTATCCCGACGATGCTGATCTGGCTGCTCGTATCGCGAGCTACGAACTGGCGGGTAAAATGCAGACCTCCGTGCCCGATGTGATGAACATCAAAGGAGAACCTGAATACATCCTCGATGAATACGGAGTCGAAGGGGGCTCAGCCCTCAAAGGAGAATATGCCAAAAACTGTATTCTCGCGCGCCGTTTGATTGAGAAAGGTGTGCGGGTGGTGCAGCTCTTCAACGGCAGTGACCCCTCCGGCGGCAATGGTATCACCAACTGGGATTCCCATAGCGATATTCTGAAGACGCACGCCATGCAGGCGGAGATCATGGATCAACCCACGGCGGCTCTGATTCAAGATCTCAAGCGACGCGGGCTCCTCGAGCGCACGCTCGTCGTATGGTGCACGGAGTTTGGCCGCATGCCCTTCCTGCAAGCCAACGGCACGGGTCGTGACCACAACCCGGGAGCCTTCACGAGCTTCTTGGCTGGAGCAGGGGTGAAGCCCGGCATGAGCTATGGCAAGAGCGATGACTTCGGATTCAAGACCGCGGAGAACCCCGTTACGGTTTACGATTTCAATGCGACCTTGCTGCACCTGATGGGTCTCGACCACGAGCGTCTCAGTTTCTACCACAACGGAATTGAGCGCCGATTGACCCACGTGCATGGCCACGTGGTGGGCGATGTGCTGGCTTAATTGGAGCCGCGCTCCCAGTTTACATTTTTAAGAAAGAAGGACCGATTGATCAGGAACTTCGTTTCTTCGCTTTGATGTAAACCTCTGATCGCTCCCGTTTGCCCACGGTGATGACGATTACCGAAACGATTCCATGAACTACTTCGTAGACGAGTCGGTAGCCTGCTGAGCGGAGTTTGATTTTGTAGTGGTTTTTGAATCCGATTAAGCGTTCTGCCGGAACGACAGGTTCTTGGAGTCTTTCCCGCAGTTTCCTCTTAAGCTGCTCTCGAATGGTGGAGCCAATCTTGTTCCACTCCTTCAAGGCGCTGGGGAGGAATTTCAGCTTATAGCTCATCGAGACTGACTTCTTTGGCCGCCGACCGTTCTGCCTCCCGTTGTTCGATGATGGTTCTCAATTCATGGTCCTCGATGAGGTTGTTAATCCACTCGTAGGTTTCCGCCGGAACCAAATATGCGGTGGGCTTGTTGTGATTCAGA
>CBFHXU010000287.1:0-2127 GCA_965659875.1 uncultured Opitutaceae bacterium | reverse complement strand
CGCGATAGCGCCACCGGGAGGAATCGTGAGATGCCGCGGCCAAACGGACTCCGGCTAGATTGGCTTCGAACCCGAAATCTTTGAGCAAAGGTTGGGTCACTTCCAATCCACCGAAACTGTAGTAGTTGTCGGAAAACCCATCGAAGGTGCCACGGCGATTTTGGGAAAACCCACTGACACTGTAGGTGGTGCCGATCGGAGTCCGCCCGCCTAGCCCTAAGCTATAGGAGTCGGTTTCTACCACGGATGCAGGGGGGCGAGCACCCGAGAACGGATCGGTCGAGACGGGTGACCCATCACTGTTGGCGGTATAGGTCCCGCGGATGCCAGGGTGGAAGGCTCCCCATTCGGCATCGAGATCAGCGGCGGAGACACCACGGCCGAGAGCCGAGGCGCGGACGTCGAAGTTGTTCGCTAAAGTTTGTCGAATTGCCTCGGGCAGAGAAAGGACCTCGGCTCGTAGCACGCCTTGCTGGGCTTGAAGACCTGACGCAACGAGGGTCAGAGCGATCGTGAAGGGGATGAAATAGAAGCGGAAAGAGCGCATGAAGTTGTAAGTGTGGATCTTTCTTTGCAGTGGCTGTGCCAACCGACCTGAGATCCCTTAAGATGCTTTTAATCAATTGGTAGCATTCTTGTGTATTTACCGATTTCCGCTGAAATATTCGGAGTCGGGAAAACGGCGTCCCAATAATGGGACAGGTCACGGGATTCTCCCACAAGAGATAGGGACGGACCGCTGGGCCGTCCGCAAAGCGATGGAGCAGCGAGAGGGTGTTGGGGGGGAGGCCGGAAATAGTGGGAGGCGTCGGTGCCAGAATTTCGTCGGATGGGCGAGAAGGTAGAGGCAGGAGCAGACGGCCCGGCGGTCCGTCTCTACCAATAGACTGACATGGCCGTCTATTTGATTCGCTGCCCGTCGGCCAAGCGCACGATCCGCGAACCGAAAGCCGCGTTGGCATCGGAGTGCGTGACCTAGACGATCGTCACGCCGTCATCTTGGTTCAATTGCTTGAACATTTCCATGATTTCCCGGCCTTGGTCAGAATGCAGATTACCGATGGGTTCGTCGGCGAGGATAATCCGGGGTTTGGCCACCAAAGCGCGGGCAATGCCTATGAGTTGCTGCTGACCGCCGGAGAGTTGATTTGGATAGAGATCCTTCTTTCCGACAAAATTGAAGCGATCGAGCATGTCGGCCACGATGGAGGCGCGCTCCGCGCGGGGGATGTCCCGGTAGGAGAGGGGAACCTCGAGATTCTCATAAACCGTCAAATCGTCCAACAAGTGATAGCTTTGGAAGACGAATCCCATGTTCTCTTTCTGCAGCGCAAACCGTTGTTTCTGATTAAGCCGATGAACTGAAACTTCACCGAATTGATAGTCACCTTTCCACGCGTTGTCGTGCAGGCCAGGACGTGTAACAGCGTCGACTTGCCGGACCCGGAGGGACCCATGATCGAAACAAAGTCGCCCTCGGCAATTTCGAGATCGATATTTTGCAGGGCGAAAAAGGGTCCGCCCTTGAGCGGATAGACACGTTCGATACCGCGGAGAGAAATCATGTGGTTTATCCAATCGATTTGATTGATCGCGACAAAACCTAAATCGAAGAGCGGTCGTATTTCCGGATGAAAGGATCGCGAGCGAGCGGAACCCGGAATGCCCTGCAGCAGGGACAGGGAACGGCAGACGGTATTGGTTCAGCGGCCAGATGATGCAAATTTTTTTGGCCTACTGAAATGCGCGCTCGGCGAGCACGCCCTACCTCATATTAAACTGCTAGGGTAGGGCGGTTTCGCCGAAACCGCCGTTTCAACTCTCGCCATTCACCGGATTGATGGCGGTCACCTTGCCTTGGTCATGTTTCCATTGGAACAGGCGAGGTGAGTTGGGTCGGTCAAGTTTCTTGGCGAGTTGAGCGTTCAACTTTTTAGGCATCTCCAATTGTTGAACCTGTTCCGCGTCGCAGCCTAAAAATCGGGTATAGGGTTTGGAAACCTTGGGCCGTCCGATGATGCGTCCCAGCGAGGTGGGCGGCACCTCCGAACCGGACTCGGAACGGGCAGAGGTCCTTTCTAACACGAGCGCGCTGTAGGGCAGACTGCGCAAATCGATGCCGGCACG
>CBFHXU010000286.1:0-2135 GCA_965659875.1 uncultured Opitutaceae bacterium | reverse complement strand
CACCCCGAACGGTAAACTGGATCGGCGAGCGTTGCCCGAGCCGCCTGATCCGGGGACGGGTGAAGACGAGGCAGATTTTGCGACCCCACGCACGGCGACAGAGGCGACTTTAGCCGAGATTTGGGCCCAGGTGCTGAAGCTTTCTCGGGTGGGTATACACGACAACTATTTCGCACTTGGCGGGGACTCTATCCAAGTGTTGCAACTGGTGGCGCAGGCGCGCGAAGCCGGAATGGAAGTCAGCCCGAAGAGCGTGTTTTCAAATCCCACCGTGGCGGATCTGGCGCGGACGATCGGGGCGGCACCCGAAAAGGTGACGGTGATGGAGGACGATCTGAGCGGAGCGCTGCCACTGACCCCCATCCAAAAGTGGTTTTTCGCGCAGGATTTTGCAGCGGCGCATCATTGGAATCAGTCGGTGCTGCTGTCCGTGCGGGCACCGTTGGAGGTGGCCCGAGTGGAGTCGGCGTTACGAACGGTGGTAGGGCATCACCCGATGTTGCGGGCACGGTTTGCGATGGATGGGACGGGAGGATGGTCGGCGCGAATTGCGGAAGCGACGGCGGAGAGTCTCGCGTTTGGCGTGGTGCGTTGGAACACGGCGGACGAATTGACGGCGGCGTGTTCAGCGGAGCATTCCGCATTGGATTTTGAGCAAGGTCCTTTGGTGCGGGCTTTATGGCTGGAACACACCAACGGATCAGAGCGGAGATTGTTTGTCGTGGTGCACCATCTGGTGGTGGATGGCGTATCTTGGCGGATATTGCTGGGAGATTTATGGTCGGCTTACGAAGGAGTGGAGTTGCCGCGGACGACCGTCTCGGCGGGGGCATGGGCACGTTGGTTGAAACAATCGCTGGGAGGAGCGGACCTGGCGGCGGAAGCGGCGCACTGGCAGACGTTGGCGGAGCGACCTTTACTGAAATTGCCACAGGACGGACCCGGTGGCAGCAATACGGTGAGCGAAACGAAGATCTTGAGTGTCACGCTGACGGCGACCGAAACAGAAACGTTACTGCGCCACGCCTTGGCGGCGTATGGGTGCCAGATTAACGACCTCCTGTTGGCGGCGTTGGCGGGTGTGTTTCGGGAGTGGACGGGTTCTGAAGCAATGACGCTACATTTGGAAGGTCATGGGCGCGAAGGAGACGAGGCAGGCATCGATTTGGGCCGGAGCGTGGGCTGGTTTACGGCACTGTATCCTGTCGCCTTGGACATTGCGGGAGTGACCGAACCGGCGGCGTTGGTGGCTCGAGTAGCTGAACAGCTAGCAGAGGTGCCGCGACGCGGTCTGGGCTATGGCGTAGGCCGGTGGCTGAGTGAACCGATGCGATGGGATGTGCCGGCGGCGGAGGTGTGTTTTAACTATTTGGGGCAGTTCGATGGAGTCGTTGACGCCGAAGGTCCGTTTGGTTCGGCGCCCGAGGATACGGGGCTGCAGACGGCGGGAGACGGTCAGCGGGCCCATTTGATCGATGTGAATGGTCTGATCGTGGACGGGAAACTAAAGTTCGAGTGGCACTTCGCGCCTGCGCTGCATCGTGAGGAAACGGTGCAACGGGTGGCGGAGCGGCACTTTGCTTTGTTGCGGGAACTGTTGGCGGCGGTGACCGAGGGTCGGGTCGTCGCCCCGGCTGATCCTACCGGACCGGACGCGCGATTTGACCTGACCGACGCAAGTGAAGATGACCTAGAGAGCGCGATCGAAGAGATCGAGTTCTGATCGAACGTATGCCGCCCATGTCGAAGAAAGCCATTGAGGATATTTATCCGCTGACCCCATTGCAGGAGGGCTTGCTTTATCATGCGGTGTTGGAACCAAAGGACGGGGCGTATCACGACCAGTTCAGCGCGATGCTACGGGGTTCGCTGCAGGCGGAGCAACTCGTGCAGGCGTGGCGAACGGTGGCGGCTGGGCATGCGATTTTCCGGACAGCCTTTGCGTGGAAGACGGGCAAGGCACCGTTGCAAGTCGTGGGACGGACCGCCGAAACGCCGGTGCGGATGAAAGACTGGAGGGATGTGGATGAAGCGGAGCGAGTCGCGCGTCGGGCAGCTTTAATCACGGCGGACGCACGAGACGGCTTTGATCCGGGCAAGGCGCCGTTGACGCGCTTGACGTTGGTGCGATGGGC
>CBFHXU010000285.1:0-2206 GCA_965659875.1 uncultured Opitutaceae bacterium | reverse complement strand
TGCTCACCGGCGCCACCGCCGGCACCTGCTGCGCCTCTGCCGATATCAGTATCCAGGTTCCAGATACGGAAACGTTTCGGATTCAGGAACTACACCTGCCGATCTACCATGCACTTTGCCTCGCGCTGGAGGAACGGTTCTTTCCCAGCCCGTCCGAATGAAATTTCAGTCCGTGGGCGGATAATTTTTTCGCGCAGGATTTGTCAGAACGGTATTCGCCCGTCTAGTGATCTGATCACACCCCCAACTTTTTTCCCTACTACTTATGAAAGACAAAAAAATCTGTCGGACTCGGCCGCATGGGCGGCAACATGGCGCGTTGCCTCAACGACAAAGGCTACCACGTCGCCGCGGTCTTTGACCTTAACTCAGAGGTCACCCGCGCGCTCGCCAGCGAGGTCGGAGCCACGGCCTGTGCCAACTTGGCCGAAGTCACCGCAGGATCCGACATCGTGCTTACCATCGTGACCAACGATGCGGCTATGGAATCGATCTACTTCGGCGAAGACAATCTCCTCACCGGCGCCGCCGGCCGCATCTTCATCAATTGCGCCACCCTCACCCCCGCCATCCACGGTCGGGTCGACAGTGCCGCCACCGCCGCCGGCGCTGCGAGTTTGGAAGCCTGCATGGCGTCCAGCATTCCTCAGGCCCGCAACGGTTCACTTTTCCTCATGGTCGGCGGTGACCAAGCCGTGTTCGAAAGCACCAAACCTTTGCTCGACGATCTCAGTGAAGCGCTCCACTTCGTCGGTCCGGCGGGCAAGGCCTCCGAGGTCAAGGCGCTGGTCAACATGATCATGAACATCAACACCGCCGCTCTCGCCGAAGGTCTCGGCATCGGTCAGGCTTTGGGACTGGACTTGGAAATGCTCATGAAGGTCCTCGGCCAGACGGGCGCCCGGTCACGGGTGCTGGAAACGGACGGAGAAGACATGGTCGCCCGCGATCACGAATGTTATTTCTCCGCCGAACACGCGGCAAAAGACTCCGGCATCGCCTTGAAACTTGCTGAAGCCAGTGGTATCGCCGCCCCCCTCGCCCAAGCCACCTTTGACCAATATACGAAGATGACGGAAATGGGTCTCGGCGAACTCGACAAATCCGGTATTGCCGAACTCACCTTCAAAGGCCGCGCCAATGGCTGAGAAGAGGCGCCGCCTTTTCGGCCTCCCTTTTGTTCTCTTGTTCGCCGCTGTCATGGTGGGTTGGGAACTGGAGACCACGGAAATACCGGACTATTCGGGTCTAGCCGTGAAAGCAGCGGTTTACATCATAGTTCTCTGGGGTTTGATCAAGTTTTTCGAACGCTTCGCGGGACGCGCTGAACCCGAATCGCCAAGTGAAGGCGGGTAGCAGATAGGATCAGATTCTCCTGCCTCCGATCTTGTGCTCCCCCGGTGCTTCATCGCATAACGGGGGCTGCGCTCACTCATGTCTGATTCCCCCTCCGCCATAGCCGTCTCCAATCTGGTCAAGAACTACGCGGGGGTCACTGCGGTCAGTAACATCAGCTTTACCGTCGCGAAGGGCGAAATTCTAGGATTTTTGGGGCCCAACGGAGCCGGAAAATCCACCACCATGCGAATTCTGACGGGATTTCTCCCCGCCACTTCGGGTGAGGTCCAGATTTGCGGCCATTCCGTGGCGACCGAGACCGCCGCCGTTAAACGCGTGATCGGCTACATGCCGGAAAACAACCCGCTGCCGGAGGACATGCGGGTGTCCGAATACCTTTACTACCGGGGGCGACTCAAAGAGATGTCCCGCAAAAAGCTAGGTCCTCGGATCGACGAATTATTGGAGCTCTGTGACCTCAAACGGGTCCGTCACCGAATCATCGGCAAGCTCTCCAAAGGGTTCCGGCAACGCATCGGCATCGCGGAGGCCATCCTCGCCGAACCGCCGGTCATCATCATGGATGAGCCGACCATCGGGCTCGATCCGCATCAAATTCTCATCGTGCGGGATCTTATCTCCCGTTTGCGCGGTCGTATGACTGTGATCATTTCCTCCCATATCTTGCCCGAGATCGAGATGACGTGCGACCGCGTGCTCATTATCAATCAAGGCCGCGTCGTCGCCGCCGGCGAACCGGCGGCGCTCAAGCGGGAGCTCCTCGGCCGCGCCCGCTACGAAATCGAAATCGTTGCCGAGAGCGCGGATGTGGCGGGCTTGATCGCCTCCATCGATCCGTCCCTCGAAA
>CBFHXU010000284.1:0-2410 GCA_965659875.1 uncultured Opitutaceae bacterium | reverse complement strand
GTCCGTGCGCTTTGCGGAAGGCATCAAAACTGATGCGGGAACCCAACCTCCGCCCGACCAGGTCATCCGCTTGGATATGAATTCCGCCGTAGAGACGGGAGAGACCGGCTTGGTCCGCGGCATCGTAGTAGGATGCCCACTGCAAGGTAACGTCGGTGGAGGGGCCATTTTCAAATTCCAAAAACTCGCCTGCCCCAAAGTGAAATGAACCCATGCCCCCGGGGAAGAATGACGAGCCTGTGAGGAGGGTCATTACTTCCGCACCGGCGCGGCTGAAGGTGCTGTGGCCCGAGATATAGGCAGCGAACGCGGGGGAAACAAACGTGCTCTTTTGGTAAGGCAGCCAGTCGGCCGCGATGATCCAGGCGACGCCACCCACGTCGTTGTGAATATCACCGGGTTCTCCGGCCCAAGCGCGCACGGCGATCTTGCCGACGTGATCGCTGAGATGGGCATGACGTTGTCCTTCCGCCACCGTGGCATCGGTGATGACCTCGATCAGATCGGTGACTAGGGGAATGCCTTCCGGCGAATAAGAGGGCCCGCTGGGATCACTCGACTGTCCTTTGCTCGCGAGGTAGCGAATCATCGAAACGGGCCGGGCGAGATCGTATTGACGCTTTAATGTCCAGGCGGCGATGGCGGCGTCACCATCGTTATCGTATTCAAAAAAGGAGGCGCCCCAGGCCCAGCCGGCCTGCTCGAGCCCGGCACTGGCGGCATTCTCGCCAAAACGACGGTTCCCAAAGTATCGATAGAGTCGATTGCCGTTGCCCAATCCACCTTGTTCGCCTTCGCCGAGCGATCCGCGATCGTAGATGGAGGTTACAAATACATCGAGTCGTCCGCCGCCATTTACGTCGGCGACCGCGTTGCCCATGCCAAAGTCGTCGATCCCCAAACCGCCTTGTTTGGTGTCTTCGGTAAACGTGCCGTTGCCGTTGTTCCAGTAGAGTTGACTCGTGCCAAAATCGGAGACTTTGGCGAAGTCGGGCCAACCATCTCCATCGAAATCGGCCCAGGCGGAAGAGAATCCGAGATGAATGTCGCCCACAGCAGGTTGCAGCAATCCGGCGGCGGAGGTGACGTTTTCGAAGGTCGCGGGACCAGCGACTCCTTTGTTGCGGAGCAAGGCCGATTGCGGGGCGTCTTCCGCGCTGTTCTGCGGAACTCCTTCGTTGGGTAAGTAGAGGTCGAGGTAGCCGTCGCGATCATAGTCGACCAAGCTGATGGTGCGGGCGTGGTGGTTGTTGGCCGATACCGTCAGATCTGCTCCCCGACTTACCGCTTCTTCGCGAAAGGAGCCGTTGCCTTGATTAATGAGCAGGAAATACCGTGGACCGTCGGTCGGTCCCAGAATGAGATCGGGATCGCCGTCATTGTCCAAATCACCCGCGGCAATGGCCGCGATGTCGCGGAAAGAGGTCAAGCCGAGTTCGGACGTGGCGTCGCGAAAGGTGCCATCCTGATTGTTAATTAGCGCCAGAATCGAATCGCCGAAGCGGGCAAAGATGAGGTCGGTCCAGCCATCTTGATTGAGATCAACGGCGCAGGCGCCACCTTCATCCGGAATGCGGGCATCGCCGGAAGAATGGATGTACGTGATGCCGGAACCCGCGGTTATATCTTCAAATTCAGCCCAAGCCGTAGGCGTCAGCAGGCACAGCGTTATGCAAACGCTAACCGTAATTCGGACGAGGAAAGGAGGAGACGATAACAGGTTCAAAGTTGGGAAGTGCTGCGAAATCGTGAACACGTTGGAGTGAGAAACGCAATGTCAGCGAATCGCGTATGCTGAGTCCTGCGGTCACCGCTTCAGGTTCCCATTTGAGCGAAGTCCACAAACTTCTCGATGATGCCGTCGAATGATCCGTTGGTAAAAAATACCACCACTTGATGCTTCGAATCGCCGGGGTGCTGGCTTTGCATCGATTCGAGCAGGGCTTGATTCGACGGGGCCGTCTCAGCCCGGGTGCCTCCGGCATTCAATTCAGCCAATACCTTCTCGGTCTCAAATCGTTGGTCGGGGGGAATTTGATCAATCCGAGTCAGTGCTCCCAAAAACACGTGATCCGCTTGGGCCAGGGCGGTTTGGAAACCGTTTTGATGCACGCGGGTACGCGCGGAATTGCTGCGTGGCTCAAAGACCGCGGTGAGGGTGGATTCGGGATAGCGGTTCCGCAGCGATTCAAGGGTGGCAGCCAGCGCGCTGGGGTGGTGTCCAAAATCTTCGAAAATCGTGACTCCATCCTGGTCGAGTTTGATTTCCTGGCGTCGCTTCACGCCACGATAGTGGGAGAGGCTATCGAGAGACAGTGTGGTGGGATCATCGGGGCTGAGGGAAAGTCCGGCGGCAAGCGCGGCCATGGCCGCATTGCGGGCGTTGAACAGGCCGGGTTGGTTCCACTCG
>CBFHXU010000283.1:0-2544 GCA_965659875.1 uncultured Opitutaceae bacterium | reverse complement strand
CAGGGCAACCTCCCCGCCATGCACATGAACGAACACGGCATCACTTTGCAGCGCGGCCCGCATGCCGGACGTCTTCTCCGCGCTTCCCGCTACTACGGACTGGGCAATCGTCCGGAATCCGTCTGGCACTCCCACTACACCCACGCCATCTACTCCGACGACGGGGGCAGATCCTGGCACACCAGTGAACCGTTCCCCGAAAACGGCACCGGCGAAGCCACCGTCGCCGAACTCTCCGATGGACGCATCTACTACAACAGTCGCGTGCACTGGCAGGAACGTCCGAAGAACACGCGGCGACGTGCCGCGTGGAGCCACGACGGCGGCGAAACCTGGACCGATTACCGCATCGTCGATGTGTTGCCCGATGGTCAACAACACCGTTCCTACGGTTGCATGGGCGGTCTCGTACGCCTGCCGGTCGAGGGGCACGACATTCTCATCTTTTCCAATCTCGATACGACGGAAGCCAAACGCGAACGCGCCACGGTCTGGGCCAGCTTCGACGGTGGTCAATCCTGGCCGGTCAAACGTTTGGTATTCGACGGTCCTTCCGCCTACTCTTCCCTCAACGCCGGACGCCCCGGCACGGCGAGCGCCGGCTGGATCTACCTGAACTTCGAAAGTGAAGGTGGCGCCAAGGTCGCTCGCTTCAACCTAGGCTGGCTCCTCGCCGGCACGCCCACCGACGACGGCGACGTTCCGCGCCTCAAATAAAGCTCCCACCAATTATCGAGAGAGCCCTACTTTTGAGTAAGGCGGGTAATCAAATTGGTCGCCATTCAGGCGCGGGTCGTGATTGGCCAAAAGCTCGGCCATGAGGTCGGCGTGAAGCTGCTTTTTTATTTCCTTGTAAGCCGAATCGGCGGCGAGGTTGTTGACCTGATGAGGGTCTTTTTTGAGGTCGTAGAGTTCGAACTCAGGACGCGGCCCAAAACCGAGGTCCCAGTGGAATTGGTAGGTCGGGTCGTGGCGGTGTTGGAGCATCCAGGTGCGGGTGGGACCGGCATCGACATCACCATAGGTGAGACGGGTGTTGGCTGCCACCTGCTCCCAACTCGGAGGATTTTCGGAGTCAAGAGAGAGCGGATTGCCCTGGGGTGTTCGGTCCGGCGTGAAGTTGATGATGTAAAGATGATCGTCGGTGCGGATGGCGCGACTGGAGTAAGGGAGCTCGAAAGGACGCGCGGTGTTGACGTGGGTTTCTCGTCCGATGAGGGCCCAGCCACGCAACTGCTCGGGGTCGCCTGACTTGAAGGCGGGCAGCAGATTTTCTCCGTTGGTGCCGGGCTCGGGCGGCAGCCCGGCGGCGGCGAGGAAGGTCGGGGCGAGGTCGATGAGGGAAATCGGGCGCGTGATTTCTTGGCCGGCTTTGATCTGTCCGGGCCAGCGGGCGGAAAACAACACGCGGGAGCCAAAATCATAGAGGTTGGTTTTTCCGCGCGGGAATCCGGGTGCACCATGGTCCCCGGAAATCACGATGAGCGTATTGTCGAGTTCGCCGGTTTTGGCGAGTTCCTCGAGGATGACTTCGCAGCTTTTATCAAACGCCATGCCTTCGCCCAGGTAGTCAGCGAGGTCTTCGCGGACGACAGGGACGTCGGGCAGAAATGGCGGCATCTTGCCTTCGAGTTCATCCGGATCGAGTCCCCAGAGTTTCTTACCCGAGCCCTGAATCCAGGTGCGGTGAGGATTGGTCGGATGGAAGGAATAGTAGAACGGCTGACCGTCTTTGCGGTCTGCGAGAAACGCCTGGAAGTTCTGACGGCACTCTTCGTAAAGCGCCTCTTTGGCCTGCGCGATGTCCGGCGCTTCCGCAACATTCTGGGAGAACTTGTTCACGTTACGTCCAGCTTTGACGTAGTTCCGTTTCCTGCCGCCCATCCGATCTTCCGAGATGTGCATCTTGTGGGACCAACCGATGTGATAACCGGCGTCTTGCAGCCCGAGGGCAAACCCGCGCACGCCATTCCACGGATCGTTGGCGCGATCCCCATTCCACGGGGTGTGAAGTTGGGCGTGAGAGCCGTTGCGGAAGAAATGGCGCCCGGAAATCAACGCCGCCCGGCTGGGCGAGCACGATGGCACGGAGACAAACGCATTGGTGGCGAGGACCCCTTCCCTCGCAATGCGATCAAACGCGGGCGTGGAGACGATGTCATTGACCGAAGGATTGGCCGGATCGACGTAGGCCGAGGCATAGCGTCCCAGATCGTCAGCAAAGAGCAGCAGGATGTTGGGACGATCTTGAGCGAAGACCGGCGTAATCAGCGAGAGGAGGAGTAACAAACGGGGCATGGTGGGGGTAATTAAATTGGGGCGAGTGGAAGCATCACTTCTGGAGCAGCACGATCAAGCTCCAAGGGATTTCGTGAACCGCAGTCAACAGATCGGTGATTCCAATCCAGCAGGGCGCTGTTTTGTCACAGAGATCACAGAGACCCAATCCAGAGAACACCGAGGCTCATCCTGAGGTTACCCCTAGATTGTGGACAGCGAGAGCAGATGAATCAGAAAGGAAAGAAACATCATGCCAGCAAGCAA
>CBFHXU010000282.1:0-2548 GCA_965659875.1 uncultured Opitutaceae bacterium | reverse complement strand
CGGGCGTCCTTTCGTCCTCAGGATAGGGCTGATAGTAACCGTGGGTGTGAGACTTGGTCAGCGCCACCGTCCGGTCTGAAAATTCGGCACCCTCGGAAATAAACATACCGCGGCTGCCAAAAAACGCCGCTGCCAAGCGGATCGACTGCAAAACCGCATTGCCCTTCATGAACGACATGAACGTCGGGTTCTCCTCGATCACCGAAAGGTCGGCGTCGCCGCGGCGGATTCTGAACACACCCGAATGCGCGAATCGCTTGGCGTAGTTGTCGGGGATTTTTGACGCGACCAGAAGTTCCTCGCGAAGTGTGGGGTCTTCCAGCAGTTCGGAAATATACCGGGTAATGCGCTCCGGCATTTCGTCTTCGATCAGTCGGCACACCGCCGCATACACCGGATTATTGTCCTTCAACGCGAAGTAACGGTAGGCGTAGTAGTAGTTGGCGACGTAGCCGATCCGGGCGCTGTCTTGGCGCCCCGAAGCGTCGGTGAGCACTTCCCCACCCGGCTGGATATAATACAACGTCATATCCAGGTTCTTCCGCGCGATATCCAACAGTTCGTCGCGCTTCAGCAGACGCCCCATGGTCAGGAACATGTTATCACAGATCGGAGAATAGATACTCACACTTCGCTCCGTGAATTGTCCATCCGGGTCCATATCAATCCCTTCGCCCAACCAGTCATCGATCCGATCCACATAAGCTTGATCCGGAAACAACGCATGCACTCGCGCCAATGCAGCACAAACGACCCATCGGTGATTGGGCGTATGGATTCCTCCCACCGCCAGCGCTCTGCCTCCATTCCGAATAAACTGCTCCATGTTCTCAAGCACGCCCGCCGCCCCCTTACGTTTGAGATTCCGCAAGTTGACGAATATCGGAGCGATATAGTTCACCAGAAACGCGACATCCGGCGTCGAGTGGAAGTTGGTGGTGTGTAAATCCGTGGTCCCGTCTTCATGTTGAACCCGCAACACGCAGGCCATCGCCCGCTCCATGGGGACCTCCAATCGACTCGAAAGATAATACAGCGAAGACGGCGACGAATAGGAATTCGCGAGGCGACCCGCCAACGCCAGCGTGCTGTTGATATTGATGATCTCATACCGATCGGCCATCCCGCCGTCCCATCGCTCGCCGGGCAATTCAACCTGTTGAGGCAGCAGGTCTTCAATCATGGCATCATTGATAGCCGTCAGTTGCTTCAGAATAGAGTCCCGGCCGCTCACGCCGGCGGAATTCTGGGCAGGGAGCAAATGCGGGGCGACCGCGACGGCCGTGGCCGCCAGACCGGTTTGTTTGACAAAGGATCTTCGGGGGGTAGTCATAGCAGGGAGTCGTTCGGTGTTTCGATAGAAACGAGAATATCCCTGTCGCAGTTTTAGGAAACTGACAACCACAGGGTAACAGGACCAGCGAAGCCGCCCAGCGCTGCTACATGTACTCGCAGGTCAAAGTGCGTTACCAATTGTTATCGCTACGGCGTTGCTTTTCCGGGCGGAACACTTCGGCTCATCGTATTTCCGACCAAAGAAGAACCGAGCTCTAACTCTTCTCGCCGGATGTTACCGCAATTGATACAGGTCTTATCAGAACCGCGGAATGCCTCCCTCCCCAACCGCTAGTCAGACGTGATTGATTCCATCCGCAGTCACTCAGCGGAACATTGGTGTCAGCCGAGTAGTCGGCAACGACATGACTAAAATGAGGCCCCTTGCTGGACCAACTTCGAACGGGTTCAGGCGAGGTTATCGGGCGGTCTGGTGGGTGTTTTTGGCACCAGTCACAAGGGATCAAATACGCCTTTAATCCTGCCCGACAACGTAGACAAAAAAGCCGCCTCATTGGAGAGGCGGCTGAAAATATAAAATGCTAATGTGTTCAGCGGCTTTCGATCGCCGCAACTTGTGGCATCGTGAATTCAAAGGGAATCTGCACTCTGGAGGTGATTTTCTTTCCGGCCGCTTCGGCGGGTGAGAACTGCCATTTCCGGGCTGCATCCAAAGCCGGCGCGACCAGGTCTGGGACGGTGGCTCGAACAACTTTGGTCTCCGTGACCCGACCCATGGAATCAATTAGCATTTCAACCATCACGACTCCCTGCACCCCGCGCTCGCGGAGATCAGTGGGATAGGTTGGCGCGACTCGGGTTACAATCTGTGGAAACTTATCCATGCCTGTTATGTGCGCGACCTTGGCTACTTCCGAATTGGAAGAACTGCTTGATGCATCGTCAGCGCTATAAACTTGGGCCGTGAGAGTGAGTCCGATTGTGAGGAGGGCTAAAATTTTGGTTTTCATGAGATGTGCCTTGGGGGTTCCGAGCGTGAGCTCATTTGTGTTACAGTATTGTCACAATGTAACGCTGATGTTACAATTTGCCAGAAAAGTTTTGTTACGTTTTCCACTGCTCCAAGTGGGATTCTCCATGAGTTACTCTTTCTATAATTACGGTTAAATATCCTGGTCGGGTTACCCAAACTGGACCACCTAAACAGTTAGTCTGGATGGGTTGATGTAGTGGTTAAGGGTGTAGATTAAGT
>CBFHXU010000281.1:0-2558 GCA_965659875.1 uncultured Opitutaceae bacterium | reverse complement strand
CCGCCGGTCTGACCGTGCGAAGTATCGATGGCGAAGTGGAGATCCTAAATTCCGGTTCTCAAATTTCGAACGTGAATCTCCGCTACGGTGCCTGGAAATGGAGCAAGACGGCTTACCGCACCGGCGTAGATTTTACGCTCGCCCGACCCAATCCCACCAACTGGTCTCCCGACTCCGCCCTCACCTTGCGGATTCCTGACGGCCGGGTATTCGGACGCCACTCAACGGTCACCATCGAAATGGAAGACGATCACGTGCGCTACGTCTACAACCTCGGTTTTAAGCCCGGACAAACCAACTGCAGTGTCGATACCGGCGTCTGGTGGAAAGCAGGATGGATTCTGCAGGTTCACGCCTATGAAAACCGTCAACCCGGCGTATTGCGCGTCGGTGGTTACGCTTTGAGCTCGATTGAGGCCGACACCTTGAAAACCGAAGAATCAAACGGGTTACTTGCGGTTTGGTCGAAGGACCAAGGATCAATTCTGCATCCTCTCAGCGGTTTTGCCGGTCACGATTGGGAACAACGTCTCGACGACTCGGTGCTCCGCACCCATCTCCGCCGTCCGTATCACGCCACCGCCGTCGCCCACACCACTCCCAACGGCTGCGCCGCCGGAGAGACCGGAGTGCTGGTTGCACTCGCGTGGACCGGCAGCGTCCGCATTCAAGCTCAAGCGTGGTCCGTCAGTCAGTCCGCCCCCGGTCGATTGGCCCTCACCCATCCCGTGCTCGGAGACTGGACCATCGAGCATGAACTCATCCCGCAAATCTCATGATTATGACGGCCCTGAAGAATTTCGTCCCTACCTTCTTGGCAGCCGTTGTTCTGACCACCGGAGGCCTGTCCGCCGACAACGGAGCTCAACATGTCCCCGCCTCAGGTCCCCGCACCATGGTCGTCGCCGGGCAACGCGATGCGTTTCGCGCCTATTGCACCACCGGCGAAGGGCAGGCCGCATTCAACGCAATCAAACGGGATTTGAATGCGACCTACATGGCTTTTCCGCATCCCGAAGACCCCTTGACCTACGGTGATCCGGAGCCCAGCAAACGCGACAGTTACAAAACCGATCGCTGGCGCGGCGTCCAGGATATCGCCGGCAACATTGCGGGCATCGCCGAAGCCGCCACTTTGGTATGGCTCGTCACCGGCGAAGAGCGCTACCTCGCCAAGGCCAAAGAGTTTTTACTCACGTCCACCAATTGGGCCCTCTCCCCGGACTGGGAATCAGGCGAAGTCCCCGGCGCCACGGACGTGAATTACAACGACGAGGGAAACTTCCGTCTCTGGCGCAAGCTCCCGCTGGTATACGATCAAATTCGAGACGAACTCACCGCCGCCGAACGCGCCAAGGTCCTCGCCCATTTCCAACAACGAGGTACCGACACTGTAAAATGGATCCGTAAATCCAACATCACCGGACTCAAGCGCAACTCGCTCGAAGTGAAACCCTCGAGTCATCCCGTTCGGTTCATGGCCATGGTTGGACTCACCGGATTGGCCTTATGGGATGATCTCCCTGAACAGGCGCGCGACTGGTATGACTTCGCCTACACCTTTTACCGCGATCAATTCAGTCCCTTTGGCGGCGATGCCGGAGGTTGGGCCGAAGGCAGCGCCTACTGGCGCGGCACTTTCGAGCATGCCGGTTTCCAAGATGTGCTGCTAGCGATCGGAGATCCGATCGCCTACTCCATTCCCTTCTGGAAGAACACCGGATACTTCGCGCTCTACAATGTTCAACCCTACTTGCACACCACGTTCGGTGACGCATCCAATGCCGGTCACTTCAGCTTGGAGCCCGTCATGGCTGACTACCTCAACCATCTCGGTCGCGTGCAGCAAAACGGCTACTTTCTCAGTTACGCGGACCTGTTGAACCCCGATGATCCACGAGAATCCCCGTCTCTCATGGGCATGGGCAGTTTGGCTCGGACCTATCCCACCGCCGGCGAGTTTCTCATTCGCAATTTCATCGGCAGCACGTTTCCCGCCGTGGAACCCGCGCCACTGGCCGAACTCCCACCGTATCGATTTTTTGATGACGTTGGCTGGGTCTCCATGCACTCGGCGCTGGGCGATCCCGCCAACGACATTCATATCACGTTCAAGAGTTCACCTTACGGCTCTTACAGCCACAGCCACCCGGACCAAAATACCTTTATCATCAACGGCTATGGCGAAGGGCTCGCCATCAACTCAGCCAACCGCGAATTCCACCGTTCTCCTCACCACAAAAGCTGGACCTGGCAGACGCATTCCAAGAATGGCATCTTGATCGACGGGGAGGGACAACGCCAACAAGACAAAGATGCGGATGGTGAAATTACGCGTTTCGAAGTGGGCGATCGCTACGTCTGGGTGACCGGCGATGCCAAAGTCGCCTACCAAACGATGCAACCCGGCGGTATCGTAAAACGCACGACGCGGGATTTCATTTTCGTTGATCAGCGTTACGTCGTCATGCGCGACCGTGTTACCACGTCTTACGACACTGAACTTTCTTGGTTACTGCACAGCGAGATGGGCATCGGTTGGCAAAACCAAACCCAAC
>CBFHXU010000280.1:0-2668 GCA_965659875.1 uncultured Opitutaceae bacterium | reverse complement strand
CCTCCCCCGCAGCTCCCATCCCGGCAAACCGTATGGCGAACCGGCGGCATCAGCTGGAAAAACTCCATGCTCCCGGCACTCCGCCTGACGCCATCAATCAAGCATGGCCTTACTTGGACTCGACCGATCGTTTCGTGCGGTGGGCCGCGCGCACCGCGCTGGAACGCCAGAATCCATCCAATTGGGCTGAACGTGCTTTGGCGGAAAAAGATCCCACCGCCTCGATCGAAGCACTCATCGCACTGGCGCGAGTAGGTCCGGACCGCTACCAGTCCGACATCCTGGATTCGCTCGCTGATCTCAAGATTGCCGGTCAATCGCTCGAACATCAATACGCAGCCCTGCGTGCCTGGCAGCTGGCCTTCACTCGTATGGGTCCCCCGAGTCCCTCCGACCGGAAACTCGCACTGGCTGAATTGGATGATCTCTTCCCTCAAGAAGACGCCTACGTGAATCGGTTGTTGGTGGAACTACTGGTCTACCTCGAATCTCCCACGGTCGTGGCGAAGACGGTGCCGTTGCTTAAAATAGCGGAGCCCTCCGGCCAAGCGGCGGAAGAACTGGGCGGAGCCGCACTGATAGCTCGCAATGATCGCTATGCGGCGGCTGTCAAAAAGGCTGCAGAAAGCCGACCTGATCGCCAACAGATCGCCTACGCCTACGCCCTGCGCCACGCCGACGCAGGTTGGACTCCGGAACTTCGGCACGAGTTTTTCTCTTGGTTCACGACGACCCACGAGTGGCAGGGCGGCGCGAGTTTCCCGGGCTTCATGGCAAATATCCGCAAAGACGCCTTGGATCTCGTAACCGATAAGGATGAACAGATACTCCTGGCCGATCTTTCAAAGAAGCCGGTTCATTCTTTTGTGGCCGGCGCGCAAACCCCGAAGGGTCCGGGGAAAATCTACACCGTCGACGAGGCGATGAAGTCATTCCAGCAGCCGCTCAAAAATCGGAAATTCCAGCGTGGAAAAGACATGTTCGCCGCGACCGCTTGTATTGTCTGTCACCGCTTTAACTACGATGGCGGTGGCATCGGCCCAGATCTCACCGGGGCCGGCAGCCGCTATACGATTCGGGATCTGTTGGAGAGCATCATCGAACCTTCCAAAGTCGTCAGCGACATCTACGAAGCTGAACGCTTTGAGACTGAGAATGGAAACGTCATGATCGGTCAAATTGTCGGTGAAGAAGACGGGGTCTACGAAGTGATGGTAAACCCCTTTGCCCCGGATCAAACGCGCCGACTTAACCCGGATGATATCGTTTCGCGCACGACCCACGACCAATCCCTCATGCCCCCCGGTCTGCTCAATAGTCTAAACGGTAACGAACTACGCGACCTCATCGCCTACATCATCTCCGGTGGTAACCCGGAAGATCCGATGTTCGAGCAAAAGAAATAACCTCCCTTTGCCATGGCTAAAACCACCAAGCCCAAACGCGCCAACGTGCAGGGAGCTCCTTCGTGGCGATTTGCCAACGACGCGGTCGAAGCCCACGTCGCCGAGCTCGGGGGGCATCTCGCACCGGTCACTTTCAAAACGCCCAACGGCCCGATCCAACCGTTCTCGATTGCGCCATGGGCCGCGGAGGAGTTGGCGGCCAATACTCCTGACCTGTTGAAAACGCTGCGCGGAGATTTCTTCTGCGCGCCATTCGGCGGCAACGGCACACCCTGGCGCGGCGAACAACATCCTCCGCACGGCGAATCCGCCAGTTGTAAATGGAAACAACCCCAGGTCTCCCAACCGGCTCTCGGCGTTACTCGTTTCGAGGCGACCCAGCAACAGACCGTTCGACCGGGCACCGCACACAAACAGATCGAGCTGCGCGACGGCGAAACCAATCTGTATCTCCGCCACACCCTTGCGGATATGACCGGACCGATGTGCCTAGGTCACCATGCCATGATCAAGTGTCCCGACGGTGCCCCCGGAATCATTGGTCTGAGTCCCTACTCCGCCGGACAGGTTTTCCCCGATCAATTTGAAGATCCCACCATCGGCGGATACTCCGCGCTCAAACAAGGCGCCAAGTTCAAGGACCTGAGTTCCGTTCCCTTGACCTCTGGACAACCCACGGATGTCACCCGCTATCCGGCTCGGGATGGATTCGAAGATCTTGTCATGGTCACTGCCCGCCCGCGGAATCAACCAGCTTGGAGCACGATCAGTTTCCCGGAACAGGGCTACCTTTGGTTCAGTCTCCGGGATGCGAACGTCATCAAGTCCACCGTACTCTGGATGTCCAACGGTGGCCGTCACTACGCCCCCTGGAACGGACGCCATCGTCGCGTGATCGGCATCGAGGACGTCACCGCCAACTTCCATCACGGCCTCGCCGAATCAGCCAAACCGAACGAACGTTCGAAAAAAGGACTCACCACTCACGTTCGCTTGAATCCCCGCAATCCGACGGTCGTAAACTACATCATGGGAGTGGTGCCCATCCCCCAGAATTTCGACGGCGTGAAATCAGTGCGCTTCGGTAAAACCGGCGTAACCTTCGTCGCCAACAACGGCGAAAAGGTCCCGCATCAGGTCGCTCACGACTTCATCGGCTAGTCAAATCGACTCGCATTATCCCACCCCTATAACACTGGTATTGAATACTTTATAACTCATTGTCACTTAGTAAGTGACAATGAAAATCGACCCCATCCGTA
>CBFHXU010000279.1:0-2689 GCA_965659875.1 uncultured Opitutaceae bacterium | reverse complement strand
CACTTGGCCTTCGATACCCCAGAGCCCCATTTGTTGAGAACCACCGGCAACGAGAGAGAATACTTCCTGATCCTTTTCGCGCATGCGCAGCTGACGGGAGAATATCTTTTCATATTCACCGTCAACTTCTTCGGAGGTGATGGTGGCTTGATTGCCGTCGAGAAAATCGATGTCGCCATCATCAAAGGTCACCACCGTGCGATGGCGGTCCTCGGTGTCGGTAAAGCGGTTGTATCCTGCGTGTAGATACAGGTGCTGTTCAGGCGTTGGCTTGGCCTCGAGCGCAACATTCACGCCATAGCGTTCACGCTCGATCAGGTAGTCACGGAATTGGATCTCCTCGATGAAGTAGGTGTCGGACCCGTCCACGGTGGATTCCTTGTCGGTCCAATCCCCGCCGGTCTCAAAGTTGTGAGATCCGAATTCACGGGTCTGCCAGGTCGGAGCGATCATGATGCCAAACTGCTTTTCATCGCCGAATCGAGTAGAGTAGCGGGCATTGACCTTTGGGGTCCATTCACCGGTGAGGGCGCTGTATTGACCCTGGGCACGAAACATCGCGTCGGTGCCTTCACTGTCGAAAGGGCTCTTGGTTTTGATGTCGATGCGCCCTCCAAGACCTTCGCCATCCATATCGGGCGTGGGCACTTTGATGACTTCGATCGAAGCGAGCGCATCGGTCGGCACCACGTCGAGGGCGGTGGCACGGTCGCCGAGATCGGCACCGGCAAAGCTGCCACCGTTTACCTTTACCGAAGTATAATTGAAGTTCATGCCGCGCAGGACGATGTAGCGTCCTTCGCCCTGGTCACGGTAGAGCGAGAGGCCCGGAATACGTTGCAACGCTTCGGCCGCGTTTTGGTCGGCGAAGGAGCCAATTTCGTCGGAAGCCACAATATTGGTGAGCGACGCGGAAGCGCGCTGTTGATTGATCGCGCGGGCGGTGCCGACCAAGGCACCTTCGATCACGAAGGCGTCCATCTCGACAACGTCGGAGCCAAATTGGACATCCAGCAGGGTGGTGCCGGCCACATTAACGGCCCGGGTAATCGCGTCGTAACCGACGTAATCGAAGGATACGGATTGAGAGCCCTCCGCGACCGCCGGCAGCGTGTAACGCCCATTCGAAGTCGTGTAGGTCTCGAGCGCGGTGCCCATGACACTGACGCGAACGCCGCTGAGCGCGAGTTGCGTGGCGCTGTCAACGACACGGCCGGTTAGCAGTCCGGAAGACTGGGCCATCGCCGACGCGGCAGAAAGCGCGGCGAGAACAAAAAGAGTAATATTTCGGTTCATGGTTTGATGGTGTTGGGTGATCCGGGTCTGTAATTCTCCCCGATCGAGGCTCCGTCAATACGCTCTCACCTCCGCCACAGGATCTTCACCTCGCCGCCCTATCGATGGCACATTGTTGACGAAATTGTGACGAGAGTTGCCTTAAACCGGCGGGTCTCTTGAGCTCTATCCATGCCGCTGACCAAAGCTGAGATTACTAAATTGCGTGGGCTTCGTAACAAGAAGAACCGCGAGGCGGCGCAGGCCTTCGTGGTCGAAGGTCCCAAGGTCGTCGCGGAACTCGTCGCGGCGGGGCATGTTTTCGATTCTGTATACGCGACTGCCGAGTGGGTTCAGCAAGAGGCGGTCCCTACCGAGGTTATCGACAAAATTGTGATGGAGAAGATAAGCCATTTCCCGACGCCTTCATCCGTATTGGCCGTCGGTAAAATCGAGCGCAGCCAATTGGCAACAGACGAGATCGATGACGGTTTCACGCTCGCGCTAGACGGTATCCAGGATCCGGGAAACGTAGGAACGATGCTGCGCATCGCTGACTGGTTTGGATTTGATCGTGTCCTGCTTTCGCCGAACTGCGCGGACCTTTTTTCCCAGAAAGTCATCAACGCCAGCATGGGTTCGTTTGCGCGCATGCGGGTGATCACGACGGACCTGAACACCGCGTTGGGAAAAACCTCGGCACCGGTTCTGGGTTGCGACCTTGAAGGCCTGCCCTTGCGCGACGTTTCGACGCCTGCCGCCGCGGTGCTTGTCATTGGCAGCGAGGGTCGTGGCATCTCCTCCGATATCACACCACTGCTTACCCAACGGGTAACCATCCCCCGCCACGGAGAAGCCGAATCCCTCAATGCTGCGATTGCCGCTGGCATCGTAAGCGCTCATCTCCGATCCTAACTTCCCCCACTCGCTTCCTTTAACATCATGAGTGTCTTCTTCGATATCACCCGCCCGTTACACCCGCAGATTCCGGTTTGGCCCGGAGATCGTGAACTCACGCTCGAACATCCCGCCAAGCTTGCCGATGGTGACGCCGCCAACGTCGGCCATCTGCATTTGAGTCTACACACTGGCACTCACGTGGACGCGCCGTTCCATTTTGTGGATGGTGCGGTGACGATTGATGAGATTCCCATCGATGCCTACGTCGGCCCGGCCCAGGTCATCGATATGCGCGGCGAAGCGGCGATCACGATCGAGTTCCTCGCCGAGCGACTGGAGCCCGGCACGACTCGCGTGCTGCTCCATACCGGTTGCTGGGGATCACCCGATACCTTTCCACAAGTGTGGCCGGTCGCCGATGACGATGTGCCGGCGTGGCTGGCAGAACAGGGCGTGCGCTTGATCGGCCTGGACGCACCTTCCGTGGATGAGATTACGAGTTCGAAGCTGCCGC
>CBFHXU010000278.1:0-2702 GCA_965659875.1 uncultured Opitutaceae bacterium | reverse complement strand
AATCCCGTCGGGATCGATCCGTTGGATCGCCCCATCTACGTTCCGCTTGGGCGGAACTTCGTCGAACCCGCCTCTCAAGCTTGGGAAGCTCGCATTCTACCGATGAACTACCGGCGCGTAACCGGAGACTTTTAGGTGAAGGGATTCGGTCGTAATTGACGACGGAAAACTAGGCATCCGCTTCGGCCGGGATCGCTCCCATCCGTTGCCAGCGACAGAGTATGTTCTGTTTGATGGTTTCCGGGCTCAGGCCGTGAGCAGCCCGCAATACGTCGACGCTGCTGCCGTGTTCCACGAATCGATCCGGCCAGCCGATGCGCTCCAGCGGTGCCGCTTGATTAAAATTCTGCAACGCTTCGAGCACCGCGGATCCGAATCCTCCGGTGACCACATGATCTTCCATCGTCACGAGCAGCGATGCGGTAGCGGCATTTTTGGCCAGTAATTCGACGTCGAGTGGTTTGGCGAAACGTGCATTTACCACCCCCACGGTGATGCCTTGGTCTGCCTCAATTTCAGCGGCGAGTTTTAGAGCCAGCTTTACCATGGGACCCAACGCCCAGATGATGATGTTGTTTCCCTCTCGAACGGTCTCGGCCTTACCGATGGGGAGTGCCTCCGGACGATCCTTGATGGCGACACCTTCACCGGCACCGCGGGGATAACGAATGAAGGCGGGACCTCCGAGTTCGAGTCCCGTGTGGAGCATATCGACCAGCTCATCCTCGTCCTTGGGCTGCATGATCGTGACATTCGGCACGCATCGCAGATAGGCGATATCGAACAGTCCGTGGTGGGTGGGGCCGTCGTTGGCCGACAATCCGGCCCGGTCCATGCAGAAGGTTACCGGCAGGTTTTGCAGCGCGACGTCGTGGATGATTTGATCGTAGCCGCGTTGCAGGAAAGTGGAGTAAATTGCGCACACGGGCTTCAACCCTTTGGTGGCCAGACCGGCGGCGAATAAAACGGCATGTTCTTCCGCGATGCCGACATCAAAAAACTGCTCGGGCACCCCCTTGGCCAGATGCGTCAGTCCGGTGCCCGAGGGCATGGCTCCGGTGATGCCGACGACATTGCGATCAGCCTTAGCGAATCGCGTCAGGGCATGCCCGAATACATCCTGATAGTTCGGAGCTTTACCGGACGGACGGGTGCTTTCGCCGGTGGCGGGATCGTAGGGGCTGGCGCCGTGAAATTTTTCGGGGGAGTTGATCGCCGCGTCCAAGCCCTTACCTTTTTTGGTGATGACGTGCAGCAAAATGGGTTGGTCATAATCGCGGGCAAACTCGAGGTTTTTGATCAGTTCTTCCTGATCGTGACCATCCACCGGGCCGACGTAACGCAGTCCGAATTTCTCGAAAAGCGAGGACTCCATAAAGAAGTCTTTGGTCTCTCTTTTCCACTTCATGTAGAGTCTATTCATCTCCTGACCTTTGGGTAGGCTGGTGAAGAACTTCTCTAAATCGTGGTGGATCTTATTATAAGTAGGGTTGGTGGAGAGCCGATTGAGGTAGTGCGCGATCGCGCCGACGTTTTTGGCGATCGACCACTCATTGTCATTGAGGATGACGATCAATCGTTTGGTCGATGAAACCACATTGTTGAGCGCTTCGAGCGTAACACCGCACGTGAACGCTGCGTCGCCGCAAACCGCGACGACGTGCTCATCCGTTCCGCGAAGGTCGCGGGCCGTGGCCATGCCCAAGGCCGCGCTTAGGGCGGTTCCCGCGTGTCCCGCGCCGAACGCATCGTGTTCACTTTCCGCCCGGTAAAGGAATCCGCTCGCACCCTCGGAATGCCGCAAGTTGGCGAAAAAATCCCCACCGCGGCCGGTCAGCAATTTGTGCACGTAACCCTGATGGGCGACATCGAACACGAATTGATCACGAGGGGTTTCGAAAACCCGATGCAGTCCCACGCACAGTTCCACGACCCCCAGATTGGGGCCGACGTGCCCGCCTTTTTCGGCGGTTACCGTGATAATCTTGTCGCGGATCTCTTGGGCCAGTTGCGGCAAGACTTCGACGGGAAGATTCTTAACATCGGTGGGCCCCTTGATGGTGGGCAAAAGAGGCTCCGGGCTGAGGGGAGCCGATTGGTCGGCAGGTTGACTCATGTCGTGCGGCGGGCGGGAATCAGTCGTTGGATTCCGTGGTTTGGAAGGCCTCGAAGCTCTCCTCCCCAGATTTGTTCAATTTAAGTTGTTCGATTCGAATCTCGGCTTCTTTAAGTCGCGATTCGCAGTGTTTGAGCAGTTTGGAGCCTTCTTCAAACTGGGTAAGTAATTCGGCCAAAGGGACGTCACCGTCTTCCATCCTGCTGACGATGGTTTCGAGTTTTTCAAGGGCCTCTTCGAAGGAAGGCTCCTTTGCCTTTGGTTTAGTCATAAAGGCCGAAGATGCTCTGGAGATGGGGCATTTCAATGCAATATGCGTGATACCTCAAAGGTGGGCAAATTCGGTTGCTGCCCGCTGGCGGCAATGTTCTCGTGGTCGTTTCTCATGAAGTATTGGTCCCAGTTTTTCATTCCCACCCTCAAGGAAAGCCCGGCCGACGCCGAAATTAAGTCCCATCAACTGCTCGTCAGAGCCGGTTTGGTGCGTAAATTGAGTGGCGGACTCTATACGTATTTACCGGCCGGTCTGCGGGTTATGCGTAAGATTACCGAAATTTGCCGCGAGGAAATGGATCGCTCCGGAGCC
>CBFHXU010000277.1:0-2772 GCA_965659875.1 uncultured Opitutaceae bacterium | reverse complement strand
TGGGATTCGATTATGTGGAGCTGAGTCATGGCACCAAGATTGTGCTGGTGGAAGGGATCTTGCGGGCCGAGGAGGAAGGGATGATGAAAATCAGTTTCACCCATAATTTTTGCCCGCTGCCGATGGGGATCACCCATTCGGCGCCAAATCTGTTCGAGCCGTCCGTTTCGGCGACGCAGGAACACGCCTAATGGCTGCGGCATACCAAACGTTCGATCGAGTTCTCCGCTCGCGTGGGGGCCACGGCGATGGTGACGCATCTGGGGAGTGTGCATTTTTTCTGGTCGAACCCCGTGCGCAAAGTGAAGCGATATCTCCGGGCAAACCCTGAAATCGATCCGGCCACGGATGAGGGTTACCGGAAGATTCTAACCAAAGCCTGCAACAAGCTGCGTAATCGAATACCGGCTTACTGGGAACAGGTGCAAGCCAGCCTCGAAGAAGTCCGCGCCTACGCGTTGGAAAAAGGCGTGATGTTGGGCTGTGAGAATCGGGAGAAATTTCAGGAGCTGCCGGTGGATGCGGATTACGCCGAGTTTATCAAAGGCTTGGATAAGGACGGGTAGAACCACTGTGGTTACTGGCACGATACCGGTCACGCCGCGCTGAAGGAGCAGATGGGGTTGCTCAACCACAAGGAGCACCTCGAGCAAAACATCGACCGCCTGATTGGGTTTCACCTCCACGATGTGGCCGATGGCGACGATCACCAACCGATCGGCTATGGAGATATCGATTTTGATATGATCAGCAGTATGTGGCAGCCGGAGCATAAGCTCACGCTCGAGCTCAGCCCGCGGACGACGCCGCAGCACGTCAAAGAATCACGTGATCGCACGTTGAAGTTGATCGACAAGCGGTTCGGGTAGGCGATGGCGTGGCCTGACAGCCTGCTATTTTGTCACAGAGATCACGGAGAAGACACGGAGAGCACAGAGACTTTAGCCTGCTGATATTTAACCGCAGATTACGCAGAATTGCGCGGATTCTTTGAGGCAGCATTTTTTAGACTGCGGGGGGCGTGGTTCTGCGAAAATCTGTGTAATCCGCGCTTATAATCTCGTTAGATTGGATTGCTCTGGTGTTCGTGGATTGAAGATGCGGTGTGTTTGGTCGTATTTGCTGGGTAGATGGATCCTCTTCAAAATACCGGTGATGCTTCGGCAGCGGCTCTGCTTTCTGATTTCCAGGCCATGCTTGGTGGTGATGCGGTGAAACTGTCGGACCGAGAGGTGGTGGCGGATTGGCGCGAAAAGTTGCAAGCGGCCATGCGGGATGTCCCGGAGCTGAGACCTCAATTGGGTGCGGCGTTGGGTGAGTTGATGCAGGAAAGTAAGCGTTGGGCGAATCGGACCGATTATCAGTGGGTGCCGGTTGGCGGTGGTCGACTTGCGGTGGGGCATCGCCCGCAGCGGAAAGCGATCGAGGCGATGCCTGTTTCAGGGGTGACTCATGTGGTCACCCTGTTGTGCGAGACGGAAGGGGCGCCCGCGATCGGAGCAGATGTTGCGCGAGCAGGGGTGAAATGGATTTGGTTACCCTTGGAGAACGGAGAGCCGCCCCCTTTGGAAAAGATGAACGATATTCAGACCGGTTTCACGGAAATCAGAACGGCGCTCGAGGAAGGCGGCAGCTTGTATCTGCACTGCTCCGCGGGAATTCACCGCACGGGGATGGTTAGTTATGCTCTGCTGAGAAGTTTGGGGCGGACTGAAGGTGAATCGCTCGATCTCCTCGGTAAACTTAGAACCGTAACCTGTGAAGGGGTGGGAGACCACCGCCTTGCCTGGGGGAATCAGTTCGGCGACTGAAGCTGAGAGGCAGTGTTTCTAAATGGGATCGATTGGGGCCACATGAGGCACAGAAAGCACAATATAGAACCGTCAGCCTGCTGCTTTCATTACAGAAGTTAACGAAGTTGGCTGGTGGGAAAAAGATATGCACCACGACAGGTCTCGGAAACCCCAACTTTGTCCTTGTTCGTTAACACCGCTGCTTCTGTAAAACTTCTGCGGTGGGTTGGTTCTGCGCAAATCTGCGACGGAGACTTGCGGGATATGGCGGAGCAATTCTGCGGTTAAATTATTTATCCTTTGATGAGTTCTTTGACCCAGCGGCGGTGGGGGCCGGAGAGGGTGATGGATTCCAGCTCGGCGAGAGGGACCCAGACCAAGTTGGGCGGTAGGGTCCGGGGGGGCTGGATCTGTTTGATGGTTTCGGTGATGCGGTAGCGGGTGATGCCGCGCTTCTTGGTCGCAACAATCGTGCCGTCCTCCGGGATTTGGATTTGGTCGGAGGACGGGAGTTCGAGCTGGCCCGCGAGACGTTTGGAATCGGGGGGAATCTGGTAAAGGAGGAGACAATTCTTGCTGACACACCAGGCCCGCGTGATGGCGACGTTCTCGAATTTTACCTTTTCAAGTCGGGGGTAGGATTCGGGATCGCCGGCTTGTCCGGCGGTACAGTGCTGCCGGACTGGACAGACGGTGCAGAGGGGGCTGCGGCGGTGACAGACCGTGGCGCCGAGTTCCATCATGGCTTGGTTATGATCGCCGGGATCTTCTTGATTGAGCACGTGCTCGGCGAGATCGGTGAAGGCCTTCGAAGCGCTGGCACTGTCACGGAAAGGGGTAGCGTTGGCGGTGAGTCGCGCGAGGATGCGCACGACGTTGCCGTCGACACAGGCGACGGGCAGCGCTTGCGCGATGGAAGCGATGGCGGCGGAGGCGTAGGGACCGATTCCCGGGAGTTTCTGCCATTCCTCGCGCGATG
>CBFHXU010000276.1:0-2780 GCA_965659875.1 uncultured Opitutaceae bacterium | reverse complement strand
CCCGCTCGGCGCACCAGCCTTCGTCCCTCAAAGCGGGACTTCGGCTGGCAGGCCAGCTGAAGTTTGAAGGCTGTCCGCCATAGTCCGGCGCAGCTGGACGACGGAGAGCCCCACCGCCCGAACCTCCCAGACTATCTCCTATGAATAGCTACGCCGCCCGTCCAAGGCACTTTTCAGCGTAACCGAGTCGGCGTAGAGCACCCCACCTCCGCTGGGAAGACCGAAGCCGATTCGGCTGATAGCGATCTCCCGGTCTTTCGGAATGAGCTCATCGGAGAGATAGTGGCAGGTGGCTTCACCCTCCACGTCATTGGATAGAGCCAAGATCAACTCCTTCACTTCGCCTCCCTCGATCCGAGCACGTAATGCCGAGAGATTGAGGTGTTCCGGACCCACGCCTTGCAGGGGCGACAACTTGCCGTGCAACACGTGGTAAGACCCCTGGTAAGCTCCACTGCGTTCGAGGGCGACGACATCAGGAACCTGTTCCACCACGCACACCACGCTTTGGTCGCGTTTGTCATTCTGGCAAATTTCGCACCAGCGATCTTCCGCCAAGTGGCCGCATTTCTCACAACGCTTCACCGCCGTTGCCGCTTGTTGCAGCGCATCGACCAGCGCAGGCAAGGTCTCGGGTTTTTCGAGCAGTAGATGCAACGCCACCCGCTCGGCCGAGCGGAAACCCAGGCCTGGCAGCTTTTTCAGCAAATGCTGCAGATGCTCGAGCGAAGGAGTCACTTCAATTTTCGATTTTGGATTTCAGATTTACGAATAGTCTCACTCACGTTCACTGGTAATCGCTCAATTTGGCCGCTACCGAAGAGACGCTTCAAACAGATAAGGCCAAGTCGTAAATCGTAATTCTGAAATCGTAAATGGAACTACATCATCCCGGGCATTTGGAACCCGGCCGTGGCTGCCTTCATCTTTTCATCATTGAACACTTTGGCCTGATCAGCGGCATCTTGCACTGCCGTCAAAATGGTTTCGTTAACGAGAGAGGCTTCTTCCTTGAGCAACTCCGGATCTATATCGAGGGAGAGAAATTTTCCCGCCCCATTGATCTTAATCTTCACGGCTCCTCCGCCGCTGGTGATGTCGAGTTCCTTGGCTTCGACTTCCGCCTGCACCACCTCGACTTGACGCTGCATTTTCTGAGCTTGTTTGAGAAATTTTCCGAGACCGGCCATAACGATGAATATTTAGATGGTGATGAGTTAAAATAGCATTGGGGATGAATCCCTCCCCACTCTTCAAGTCCCAAGTATCTGCCGGTAGCCTTCCCGATACGTTTTATATGAGGGAGACCAGTCCAATTCTTTTTTAATTCGCTGATTCGAGATAATCCGATCCGGCCGGTTTACTCTTCGTAGTCCGATCGCCTTGCCGTCAAATGCGGGTTGTTTGACGCCAATAGACTCCGCCAACCAAGTAGCGATCTCTGCTTTTCTAGCTCTCCCGTCATCGACCACGTTAAATACCCGATTCCGGGAGGACTCACGGTCGCCGAAAGCGGCGAAGATCGCGGAAACCGCATCATCACGATGGACCAGATTGAGATAGTTCTCTCCCGATCCGGCTAACACATCCTCACCGGCCCGTAATTGATCCAATAAATAATGCCGCTCCGGTCCGTAGATCCCCGCGAGTCGCATGATGCGACTCTTCCCCGGCCATTGCTCGATCAAGCTCTCGGTCTGGACCAAAATTCGGGTCCGCTCACTATCGCCCTTCATCGGATCATCCTCCGAGACGATAACACCATCACCTTGCGGATACACCGAAGTGCTACCCGTGTAGATGAGGGTGGCATTCGAGGATGATTGCCGGCCCCATTGTAGAATCGAACGAGCACCCTCCAGGTAGGATTTTTGATAGCCGACCAAGCCACCTCCACCTGCGCTGACAGAATTAAGCACGAGATCTGCGCCCCCGATCTGATCATACCAGTCCGCAGACTCCAGAGATGCGGTAACTGCTCGGCACCCCAGTCGCGAAAGCTCCGCTGCCTTGCTCGCGTTCCGCGTTAAAACCGTAACTTTGGCCCCCATGCTGACCGCCCGTCGGGCCACGCTTCCTCCGATATAACCTGCCCCCAATACCACGAGGTGCATTCCCGTCAAAAAACGTTGGGCAAATAAATCATTCATCTCTAATTTCTGATCACGATGGCCACCATTTTAACCATATTGCCAGAGGGATTTGAAGAGATTGAAGCAATCACACCGATTGACCTGTGGCGCCGCGCTGAATTTGACGTCACCGTCGCAAGTCTCGGCGCCAAAACCAAAGTTACCGGGCGCTCGGGAATCACGCTTCACGCCGAAACATCACTGAGCGCCATAGCCCAGACGCAAACCTTTGATTTATTGTTCCTTCCGGGGGGGCCGGGCGTCTCTCATTTACGGGAATCGCCCGAAGTGCGCGACCTGTTGGGAAGGCAGGTTTTGGCTGATAAATGGATCGCAGCCATCTGTGCCGCACCGTTGGTGCTCCACGATGCCGGTCTGCTTGCAGGAAGAAAATTTACCGCTCATCCGACCACGTCCGGAGAGCTGACTCTAAGCGATTCCAGCCCAGATGTGGCCATTGACGGCAAGATTATCACCTCAAAAGGAGCAGGAACCGCCCTTCCCTTTGCCCTGGAGGTGATTAGCGCTCTCACGGGAAAAGAGCGAGCTGAGGAGATTTTCCTAAGTATTTGTGCTTAGAATCCCGCTTAAGTATCGCTCCACGAACGATTATTCAGCAACACTGCTGTTAGAGTCGGCTTCAAGCCG
>CBFHXU010000275.1:0-2787 GCA_965659875.1 uncultured Opitutaceae bacterium | reverse complement strand
GCGGCTTCCTGCGTTTTGACCTCGGTCTTGAGGGATTTCATCTCGCCGACTTTGGCCAAAAACTCCGGCGAACCTTTGGTCAATTGGGCCATCTCCCCGTTTACCGATTTCTGCTGAGCCCGCAAAGACTCCACCTGGGTGAGCAAGCTGCGCCAGCTTTGGTCGAGCTGTTGGACTGCGTCGAGATCGACGCTGAGGTGTTTCTTGGCGATCGCCGAACGGACGAGTTCAGGGGATTCGCGGAGGAGTTTCGGATCGAGCATGTTGAAAAGAGAGTCGGGCAGCAAAAAACATCCCAGACCCGCTTGCCAACCTGAAAGCTCAAGAGACTCCACTCCGGCGCCTAAGGTGATCTCGATAAAATCAGCCAGAAAGAGATCTGCTTGAACCGGTTTTGATCGCGATTCTTCGTCAGGCCCCTAAGCAAACCGATTCCACTCTTGCCGAAACCACGCATCAAACGTCCCGCTACCCATCCGTTCTACTGGCCTACTTGGGGCGGCTTGGCGGTGTTTTATGGGCTGACGCTACTGCCGTGGGCGATCAAACGCCCGCTCGCGGCCGCCATCGGACAGGTCATCTACTATCTCATTCCGATTCGGCGCGGTGTCACCCTGACCAATCTCAAGCTCGCCTTCCCCGAGCTCTCTGATCCCGAACGTCGCCGTCTCGCCCGCGCTCATTATCGGTCGCTGGCACTGGGGCTGTTCGAGACCTGTGCCGCCTGGTGGAGCCCCACCCCTAAACTACCTCGCTACGAAATTCGCGGGCGCGAACATTTTGAACAGGCCGAGGCCCGCGGCGAAGGCGCGCTCGTGCTGACCGCGCATGTCACTCTCCTCGAAATGGGCGCGCGCATCATCAACGAACAATTCACGTTCTGTGCCCTCTACCGTGACCCCAATAATCCCGCCATCGCCCAAATCATGCGCCAATCACGGGAACACCACCTGCGCCACGCCATCCCGTTTGACGACCTCCGCGGTCTCGTGCGGGCGCTGAAGCAGGGAAACCTGGTCTGGTATGCCCCCGACCAAGGTAAACGCACGAAAATGTCCGAGATCCTCCCCTTCTTCGATGTCCCTGCCGTGACCAACGTCGCCACCAGCCGCATCGCCAAGATGAGCGGTTGTCGCGTGGTGCCGTATTACGCTCATCGCGAACCCGATGGAACCTACGTGCTGGAAGCCCAGCCCGCCTGGGACAATTTCCCCTCCGGAGACCATACCGCGGATGCGATTCGCGTGAATGAATTCATTGAGGAACAGGTTCGGCGCCATCCAGAACAGTATTTCTGGGTCCATAAACGTTACAAACAGCGCGGCGAGAATCTGCCCGACGTCTACGCCTGACCTACTTGACGCGAAATCCAGCAATTTGAAAGCAGCACTCTCCGCTTGCGCCTGAGCTGAAATTACCGGTAGCTCTCGACCTACAACTGCCCAACCGCCCCTCTTTGAATGTCGCTTCTCTCGGTTCAGGACCTCCGCACTTACTTTCACACCCGTAACGGGATCTACCGCGCCGTCGATGGTGTGAGTTTCGATCTCGATGCCGGCGAAACCCTCGGAATCGTGGGTGAATCCGGATCGGGAAAATCCGTCACGTGTTACTCCCTTATGGGACTCATTCCCACGCCTCCCGGGCGAATCGAAAGTGGCAAAGCCCTCTTCGATGGCGTGGATCTATTGAATTGCACCCCGCAGCAGGCGAGGTCGATTCGCGGCAAACGTATCAGCATGATCTTCCAGGATCCGATGACGTCGCTCAATCCCTACATGCGGATCAGCGATCAACTCATCGAACCGCTGATGATTCACGAAGACATCTCCAAGGACGACGCCCTGAAGCGGGCGCTCGAGATGCTCGATGCGGTGGGCATCAACGATGCTTCCAATCGCATCCATTACTACCCTCACGAATTTTCCGGCGGCATGCGCCAACGCGTCATGATTGCCATGGCGCTGATCACCAAACCCGAGCTCCTCATCGCCGATGAACCGACGACCGCGTTGGACGTTACGGTGCAGGCTCAGATCCTCGAGCTCATCCAAAAGATGCAGCAGGAAATTGGGATGGGCGTGATCTTCATCACCCACGACCTCGGGGTCGTATCCGGTCTCTGTGACCGTGTCCAAGTGATGTATGGGGGCCGCATCGTCGAAACCGCCGATACCCGTTCACTCTTTTATACCCCCAGACACCCTTACACCCGGGCGCTGCAAAAATCGATTCCTTCGATGCAGCCCAAAGGTACGGAACTCTACACCATTGAAGGTCTCCCGCCGGATGTCTCCAAGCCGATGGCCGGCTGCAGTTTCGCACCGCGTTGTGAGTTTGCCAACGAAGGGTGCACCGCGGACCGGAAACCTGAACTGCAAGACATCAACGAGACTCACCGCCAATCCTGCCTCCGCGTCCAATCCGGCGAACTCTAATCTCAATCATGCCCGAAACGATTCTCGAACTTCAGGACTTAAAGACCCATTTCCCCATTTACAAAGGGGTCTTACTCAAGCGTGAGATTGGCAAAGTTAAAGCCGTCGACGGGGTAAACCTGAAGGTGAAACAAGGCGAGGTCCTTGGCCTTGTGGGCGAGTCGGGTTGCGGCAAATCCACCCTTGCCCGCACGGTCATGCAGCTGGTCCATACCACCGCCGGCAACGTGGAACTCGAGGGCCAAAACCTCACCAATAGTTCACCGGAGCAGGTGCTGGAAATCCGCCGGGATTTACAGATGATTTTCCAAGACCCTTACGCCTCGCTCAACCCGCGGAGCACCGTGTT
>CBFHXU010000274.1:0-2801 GCA_965659875.1 uncultured Opitutaceae bacterium | reverse complement strand
CGTCCAAATCGGATGGGTCTTCAAAATCATTGGCGTAGATGAGATGACCGGTGGTGTCGATGGACGTGAAGTGCCGGGTGGGGGCGTGAGGATCGTTCGACGTGGAGTCAGCGCAGGCGGTGACGATGAACGCCGTTGCCGCCGAGAAGACAAACGTGCCAAGGCGCGAGGTTCCTTGTGTAATGTTACAGATTTTCATCGATCCTCTCATCCCATCAGTCCGGCTGGTGGGAATCAGTTTAACGAGGGCTGGGAATTGGAACAGTTAAAGTTTTGGTGGGGAGGGGGGACGCGATTGGAGAAGGGGTCAGGTCGGAAAAAGTAAATTACGTTCCGCTTCGCGGAACTTCCTCCTTCGTTCCGCGAGGCGGAACTATGGCGGACAGGACATTACACTTTTTAACGACACTGACCCCGTGGGCACGACATGACCCCGGCGGGCAGTCTTTGGGGATATCGCGTCAGCGCGTTGGAGTGGCCAGTTTCTAGTTACTTGATACCTGATACTTGTTACTTCGCAGCCGCAGAAGCGGCTGCGCCTAGCGCGTTTGTTTCGCGCTGATGATTTCGTCGAGTTTGGCTTCCAGCTCTTTGGCTTTCTTGGGGAATTGGTCGGCGAGGTTGTGGAGTTCGCCGGGGTCGGTGTTGAGCTTATACAGCCCGATGCGGGGAACCTTGGTATTGGCCAGGAGTTCGGCGACCATGGTATTTCGCGCGCTGCCGCTTTCGTGGCGTACGAGTTTCCAGTTGCCGTCACGCAGGCCGTAGTTGCCGCGTTTGCCGTTGTCCTGTTGGACGAGATATTCGCGGCCTTTGGCGTTCTTTTCACCCAGTAGCGCCTCGGAAAGATCGAAGCTGTCGGGAAGCGTGCCGTCCGGGAGTTGGGTGCCGGTGATCGCGGCTACGCTGGCGCCGATGTCCATCGTGCTGACCATTGCAGCTGATACCTTGGGCTTTATCTTTCCGGGCCACCACGTGATGAAGGGGGTCCGGGTGCCGCCTTCGAAGATGCTGTATTTGCCGCCGGTGAAGGGACCTCCGGCGCGGTGGGAACCGACGTTCTCAAGAGCGCCATCGGCGTAACCGTCGTCCATGACGGGTCCGTTGTCGGAGCAGAAAATGATGAGGGTGTTTTCGGCGATGCCGAGGCGCTCCAGGGTGGCGCGGAGTTCGCCGACGCACCAGTCGAGTTGCACGATGGCGTCGCCCCGGAATCCGAGATCGGACGAACCGTGGAAACGTTCGTGCGGCATGCGCGGCACGTGCAGGTCGTGGGAAGCGAAGAAGAGGAAGAACGGGTTGTCTTTGTTTTCCTCGATCCATTTGACGGATTGTTCGACCCACATGTCGGCGAGATCTTCATCGCGGAAGCGGGCGGCGTGTCCTCCGGTGTAGGCCCCAATACGGCTGATGCCGTTGTGAATGGTCATGTTGTGGCCGTGCGTCCAATCCATCTTAAGCGTGTCGCGGTGGGTGATACCGGTGGGTTGGCCTTCGGGTGGTTTGTTGCCGACCCAGAGGGGATCGCTGGGGTCGAGGTTCAGCACGCGGCTTTCGGTCACGTAGACTTGGGGCACGCGGTCGTTGGTGGTGGGGAGCAGGAAGTGATGGTCAAAGCCGATTTCGGCGGGGCCGGGGCGGAGTTCGCCGTTCCATTCGGGACCCTGGGGGCCACCGAGACCGAGGTGCCATTTGCCAATCACTGCCGTCGCGTAACCGGCGTCTTTCATGACGGAGGCGACGGTATGAGTGCCACCGGGGATGACGGCCGGGCCGTTGGGTGGAGCGATGCCGGTGTTGGGTTTACGGAAGGCATACTCGCCGGTGAGGAAGGAGTAGCGGGTGGGCGTGCAGGTGGAGGCCGTGCAATAGCCGCTGGTGAAGGTGATGCCTTCGGCGGCAAGTTTGTCGATGTGCGGCGTCTGGACCTTTTTCGCGCCGTAGGCGGAGACGTCACCGTAGCCGAGGTCGTCGGCCATGATGACGATGACATTGGGTTTGTCGGCCGCCGTGGCGACAGCGGCGATCAGACCGAGTGCGATGATAAGTTTGGTGAGGTATTTCATGTGAAAGAGGGCGCGCCGTTGGCGCGAATGACCAATGCTCAATGACTAATGTTCAATGATGGGTGAAGAGAGGCAGGTGGATTATTTTACAGAAGGAAACGGAGGGAACAAAGGCCGTCAGCCTGGGGTATTTAACCGAGGATTGCGCAGATTTTTGGGGTTTAGGGAAGGGGTCGAGTCGTGACTAAATTGCTGCGCAATGCGTCTACGACATCTACCCCGGTGTTCCGTTTCTTGATACTTGTTACCTGATACTTGTTACTTCCACCTCAACGTCTTTAGTCGTTGATGTGGTTTAGGCGGTTGGTGATTTCGCGGTAGGGTTTGCCGATGGTGCGGTCGTTGACGTTGAAGGTGTAGCCGAAGTGATCCCGGAGGAGCACGACGGTGTTGAGGATTAACATGGTTTCGACGGAGTCGGTGGATTCGGCGAGTTCCTGTTGGAGCAACGGCACGGGATCCGCCGCTTTCGTGATTCCTAGAAACTCCGCGGCCCGGACGCGCACGTGGGTGGTGTCGTCGGTCTTCGCGATGTGGCTGGCGCGCACGTAGAAATCGGAGGCTTCTGCGGCGAAGGAGCTGCACACGATTAACCCCCAGTAGCGTTCCCATGGATTCGTGGAGGACAGGGCGGCGGCGATCTTGGGCTGCGCCTTCGCAAAGGGCATCAGTGCGAGATTGGCGATGTCGATGAGTTGCGCGATCTCGGCTTGGTGATCCTGGCCGAATTGCGTC
>CBFHXU010000273.1:0-2804 GCA_965659875.1 uncultured Opitutaceae bacterium | reverse complement strand
CATGCAGATGGAAATCCAACTGGATCTGGCGGGAACCGACGGCACGGAAGTGCGGAAAACAATCTGGAACACGATCCATAATCTTCGGCCGGCATTTGCGGATCATGGACTTGATATGAACAACTTGCCGGACGTGCCCAGTGCACCGATCGGTGAACCCGGGGTGACCATGACCATGGCTTACGCGGCGGAGAACGATAAGACGGTGGTCGATCGCGTGGCGATGACAGTGCCGGAGCAGACGACGGTTTCGCCGTTCATGAAATATGGCCGACTCTTCGAGACCACGCTGGAGACTACATTGGCGCTGGATCAACGCGATGAGATTTCGTTTCGACTGGAAGGCGAAGGCGTCGCTGTCTTTCAGATCGATGGTGAAGTGATCGCGGAAGGTCCGCTTCCTCTGGAGAGTCCGCCGATGAGCATGGAGGCCGGAGGCTATGCCTTGTTCATGCGTTTTGCCAGTGGCGATCAACTCACAGGACGGGTCAAGCTACTGTGGAGTGGGCAGAATTTTGCGTGGGAACCGGTGCCTCCGGACGCGTTGTTGCACACGCCCGATAGTTCTCTCGATTGGGGTCATGATGTGCGGGCGGGGCGGGCGTTGTTTGCCCAAGCGCGTTGTGTCGAGTGTCATGCTCCCGAGGAACCGCTCGACGGTGGTGGTCGTAAGGCGCGGCTGCCGATGCCGGAATTGTTTGAGAGTATCCCGGATTTGGAGGATGCCGGTGATCGTTTCGAAGCCCGGTGGATTTATGACTGGATTCGAGAACCGCACGCGGGTTGTGCGCAGGTGATTTATGCCGAGGCCGCGGATGTGACCGCGTATCTGGCGAGCCTACGTTCAGAGACCCCGCCCGTAACCCTTGCGGGTGATAAAGTGGCCGGAAAAGAACTTGTCGCGAAGCTCCATATGCAACCGTGGGTCGAGGAACTCATGACGGAGGCTAAATATACGCCGGCCGGATTACAGACCATGTTGGCGGATCCCGACGCGCATCATCGCGACACGGTGTTCCCCGACTTCCGTCTTTCGTCGACCGAAGCGAATGACATCACGAGTTACATCCTCTCCGGGCAACCCGTGGTGGAAAACACACCGGCTGGTGATCCGGTGCGAGGGAAGCAAGTCGTGGAGAATAACTGCATGGCGTGTCACGGCAACGATGACCGGCCGTTCGGCACATCGGCGGCCTCGCTCGAGACCATCTGGCAAACCAATTGGTATGCCGATGGCTGTGTTTCCGAGGAATGGGGGAAACGTCCCGCGCTCGCCCTCGATGCCGATGACCGCAGGGCTTTGGTGAAATTCCAGAACGCCGGCATCAATTATTTGGGCAATTCAACTCCACGCGAATACGCGCAGCGCACGATGGAGCGATTGGATTGTATGACGTGTCACTCCGGTGAGAATAAACTCCCCCGCATTGACCACGCCGGGGATAAGCTCACCACGGCTTGGTTGGAGAAACTGTTGCTGGGTGAGATCGACAATATTCATCCCGATGTGACCGCCCGCATGCCGGCATTCCCCAGTCGTGCCAAGCTGTTGGCGGAAGGGATCGCCGCGCTCCACGGTTCCACGATGGAGACACCGTCAGTGGAACCCGACCCAGATTTGGTGAAAATCGGGGCTGAGTTGGCTGGGGTGACGGGATACGCGTGTATCGCCTGTCACGCCGTGGGCGATCAGCCGGCTCTGGCGGCGTTTGAGGGGCAGGGGCCCAACTTGCAACTCGCAGGTGAACGGCTGCGGGAAGATTATTACCATCGTTGGATGCACTGGCCGCAACGGGTGATCCCTACGACGATCATGCCCAAGTATACGACCACCAAGGACCAAGCCCTCAATAGCACGATTCTCGATGGAAAACCGGACGCGCAATTCAAAGCGATCTGGGCTTACTTACAGAGCCTGCGCAATGACTAGGGGCGAAAATTGATCAGGCGCTCTGCGGAATAGAGGCAATTCATGAAGCACACTTTTTACCCACGGAATGAACGTAAAAATATCTTCGCCGTGGGAGTTTGAGGTAGAGAGATTTCCACCCTCAACCGAATCCCATGCATCAATTCAATCGCAGACAGTTTCTTAAATCCAGTGCCGCGCTTTCCGGTTCGGTAATTCTCAGCCCGTTCGCGATCGGCCAGGCCGGTCCTTCGGCCAATTCCAAGTTGAATATCGCGATGGTGGGCTCGGGAGGAATCGCCCGGACCTGCTTTCGCGAGTGCGCGATGGAGAATCTCGTGGCGATTGCCGAAGTCGATGACGTGGCGGGAGCGGAGGGACTGGAGAAGTTTCCGCGGGCCAAACGGTATAAAGACTTCCGCAAGATGTTGGATGCCCATGCTCACGAATTGGACTTGGTGATCATCAACACCCCGGATCATACGCACTTCCCCGCTACCTACGCGGCGATGGAGCGGGGCATTGCGGTGCACACCCAAAAACCGCTCACGCATAATATTTGGCAGGCCCGAACGCTGCAAAAGGCCTACCACAAATTTGGCGTGCAGACTGTGATGGGGAACCAAGGTCACAACATGCAGGGTATGAAACTGATCCGCGAGTGGTATGAAGCGGGTTTGCTGGGTGAAGTGCGGGAGGTACACGCCTGGACCGGTCGCACCACCACGAACAATACGAATGCTAAGATCGAGCTGCCGGCCGAACCCGTTCCGGCAACCTTGGATTGGGACCTGTGGTTGGGTCCGGCGGAGCATCGTCCTTACAGCTCAGAAATTTGTCCCAAGAATTGGCGATGGCATTGGGAGTATGGTTTGGGTGGGCTGGGGGACATCGG
>CBFHXU010000272.1:0-2816 GCA_965659875.1 uncultured Opitutaceae bacterium | reverse complement strand
TAAGATGCTCCGCACCTTGTAAAGCCCTGAAATCTCTTTTCTAAATTCCTTTTCTCGTCGCACCCTCTTCACGCATTTCCAATTTTCCCGTCTGCATCCCATGTCACCCGAAGAAATCCAACGCGCATTACTCGCCTCATACGATAGCCACGGCGGGATTAACCACATCGACGGCAAGAACCTGCCCAGCGACGAATCAGTCAACTGGCTTGCCGCCGAACTGATGCATTTGCTCTTCCCCGGCTACTTTGAGCACAAGCCCCTCGCCAAGGACGACGTGCCCACCGTAACCGTGGAGCGACTCAAGGCCGTTCGTATCCGCCTGCAGGAGGAAATCGCCAAGAGCCTCAATTTTGTCGGAGACGAGCAAGCCTCCGCGCGGTCGGAAGATTTGGCGTGCTCACTTTTGGGTAAACTGCCCGAAATTCGTCAAATTTGCCAAACCGACGTGCAGGCCGCCTATGAGGGTGATCCCGCCGCCCGTAGCGTGGAGGAGATCATTCTGGCCTACCCATGTGTGCTCGTAATCTCGATCCAGCGACTGGCCCATCAGCTCTACAAACTCAACGTGCCTCTTCTCCCCCGTATGTTGACCGAGTATGCGCACGAACGCACCGGCACGGATATCCATCCCGGCGCTCAAATCGGCACCCACTTCTTTATCGATCACTGCACCGGTGTGGTGATCGGTGAGTCCGCGCGGATCGGCAGCCACGTGAAGATCTATCAGAACGTCACCCTCGGCGCGAAGTCGTTCGAACTCGATGATGACGGCAATCCCGTCAAAGGCGTGAAACGTCACCCCGATATCGAGGACCACGTCACGATTTACCCGAGTGCCACGATTCTGGGCGGCAAAACCGTCATCGGCGAGGGCACCATCATCGGATCCAACGTCTGGCTCATGAAATCCATCCCCGCCAATAGCATCGTTTACTACGACGCCGAAGGCACCTCCGTGGTGAAGGACCAGAAATCGCGCCGTTCGAAACCGGACTCCGCCGACGACTGGATGATCTGACGTCTTATCGTCGCTGACGATCGGACAACCCTTTGGCCAGTGCCGCCGCGAAAAAGGGTCCCCGATAAATCATCCCGCTGTAAACCTGCACCAAGGTCGCCCCGGCATCCAGTTTCTCGCCGGCGCCCGCCGTATCCGTGATACCCCCCACCCCGATAATCGGTAAACGACCATTCGTCGCCCGGGAAATGTAGTTGATGATCTGAGTGGAATGATCACGCAACGGCGCTCCACTCAAGCCGCCCGCTTCATTGACCGCCGCGAAGGGGCCGGGCCGGGCCAGCGTGGTATTCGTCGCGATGATCCCGTCGAAACCAAATTCATCGATGACGGCCAGCACGCCATCGATCTGCCGGTAATTCAAATCGGGCGCAATCTTCAGCAACGACGGACGACTATCGGCCCCACGGTCCCGGTTGGCCGCTGATACCGCCCCCAACAATTCCCGCAGTCGGCCCTCATCCTGCAATTCGCGCAGGCCCGGGGTATTGGGACTGGATACATTGAGTACGAGATAGTCGGCAAAATCGGCCAGCAACTCGAAACTCTTCAGGTAATCGGCCACAGCATCGTCGAGCTCCGTCACCTTCGATTTGCCGAGATTCACACCCAAAGGAATCAGCCTCTGCCCACGGGGAGGCTGTTTGGCCAAACGTGTGGCCACCGCTTCCGCCCCGGCATTGTTGAAGCCCATGCGATTGATCACCGCTTCTTCCTCTGGATAACGGAACATGCGCGGTTGCGGGTTTCCCGGCTGCCCCAACGCCGTCACGGTGCCGATTTCCACGTGCCCAAACCCCAGCGCCGCCGCCGCCGGCCAAGCGCGGGCATTCTTGTCGAACCCCGCCGCCAACCCGACCGCATTGGGGAATTTCAGGCCGAACGCCTCCACCGGTCGAAACCGATTCGTCGGTAATCGATGCCACATTTCGAGCGGTTTACGCAACGGAGCCAAACGCCCCAACAGGGCCATCGCAGTCACGCCACGCTCGTGCGCCGTTTCGGAATCTTGTCGAAACAGCATCGGCCGCACTAATTTCTCGTAGAGAAAATCCATCGCGTCCGAACCCTGAAACCCCGTTTTCAAAACGCAAGGGTCGCCGCTGTTTCAGTCGTAAATTCTACATCTTAGCGCTTCCCATCGGCTTAATCCCGAAAGATAAATTGAACAAAAGTTACAAGAAAGTGTTTTTCGTGGTTTGACTCGCGCGTTTCCGCGGCTTTTTCCTGCGAACGACCTAGCTCATCTGCAATATGGCAAACTCCACAACATCTCTCGATTGGTGCGTCGTCCGGCTCGGCGAAGATCACAACTGGTGGGTCACTGAAGTCAGCGACCCCGTACGTTCGGATGTCGACGGCCTCAGTATCGTCGACCCCCGCCAAGTCGATCACCTGATCGATTCGGTTGAACCTCTGCGCGACTACGGCTTCGATGAAGACCTGCTCGATGCCGCGTTCATCACGTTCCGCGTCGATAAAGATCTCGGAAAAGGCAAGGTGCGACTCAAGCGGGTCAAGGACTCGATCTTCGATACGGACGAAAAGTTGTTCACCCTACCGGATATCGTGGACGACGAGAATGGTCCCTACGCCGACCTGCTTGATCACCTCACCCGGTGCCGCGTCAAACTGCTCAACGATATCATCGATTTTGAGTCGCCACTGTCCGTCGACGAAGTCGAGGACGAGATCCGCGAGGATCAAAACGCCAGCTTCATCGAAGGCAAAGCCGTCCACTCCTTCGACGAGCTCACCGCCATCCTCGATTACACGCCGGCCGGATTCGAATCCG
>CBFHXU010000271.1:0-2820 GCA_965659875.1 uncultured Opitutaceae bacterium | reverse complement strand
AAAGCATCTGGAGGGTAACCGAGTGCACCGCCCCCGAAATCCCCCAACTGGGTCGACTCCATCATGCTGTCGATAGCGGCCATGCTATCACTCAAATCGGCCATATCCAGTTCGAGGGTTGCGAGTTCCGCTTGGGCCGGGTTACGAACATCGGGGTCGTCGGATTGGGCGGCCGCGCTGAGTTCCGCTCCGCGCTCCATCATCTCGCTCTGGGACGCGTTCATCATGTTCTGTTGCCCATCCAGGTAATTTTGAGTGGATGCTTGTTCCGCAAAATCACGGAGTTCCTGGCTGCTAAACGGGGCGGTGTCGAAGTCGGCGATTTCCGCTTTTACGCCACTGACTTTGGTGACCATCCGCCAATGGAGTCCGCTGGTCTTGCGGAGAGGGACATACTCGGGGAGTTCCGTATCGAGCCGGGCGGAGTCGCCTTTGATCCGGTCCACGGTCACCAGATCTTCCCCTTGACGCACGAAAAGCTCCGCTCCGACAAAAAGATGGTGTTCGCGGGGCGCGACACTGCGGGAGTTAACCGACCGGGGTTCCGCGTCGAGTCCCGTTGCCACCAGTAGTAAGGGAGTGGTCAGACGGAGCCAGGTTGGGAGAAATCGATGAGCCATGGACGTAAGCAAAGGGGCAGAGTCAAGAGTGTCGGCATTTGCCGCAGAGAATCTAGGAGAAAGTGCGTCAAAAAGTGAGGTTTTAGGGAAGGGGGCGGCCCGGATTACGTGCAAGTAGGAGGGGATGCCGTCCGGTGGGACCGGGGTATTCCCTGAATGTTCACAGGTTTATGTTCGTCAGGATATTAGTTGTTGCCGAACGGTTCAGAGCGTATGCCGTTGCCCGAGAAGGGGGATCGCTGAACTGATTCCTACGTAAGTCGAACGTCAGGATGAGTTTCGCCGGTTTCTGGCTTTCCGCACCCCATAATCCCCATGCCTCGCCAAGCCATTTTTTTTCTGATCGATACCCAAGGCACCAACTGCGTCGGCTGCTATTCTGGTAATTCGGCCCTGAAGACCCCGAAGATCGATCGATTGGCCGCCGATGGTGTGCGGTTTGACCATGCGTATACCTGTTCACCGGTGTGCGGCCCCGCGCGATCCGCGATTATGACAGGGTTGTATCCCCATGCGACTGGCGTCCTGGGGAATGATCAAGCTCCCCACGCCGACCTTCCTACGATTGGGCAACGACTTCAACAGGAGGGGTTTGTGACGGGCTACGTGGGTAAATGGCATTTGGATGGATCTGATTATTTTGGCGATGGGCGCTGCGCGGAGGGATGGCATCCGGATTACTGGTTCGATGGCCGTAATTATTTGGATTCGCTGCCCGACGATCATGCACGTTCCATCTCCCGACTGGTCCATGGTCCGGAAGAGGTAAAAGCCAACGGGATCACCGAGGAGTTCACGCATGCCCATCGCATCGCGGATCGGGCGCGGGCGTTCATCGAGGCACACCGTGACGAGGATTTCTTTCTCGTTGTATCAATTGACGAGCCACATCACCCGTTCATCTGCCCGGAACCTTTTGTGAGTGGGTTTGATGATTTTGAGTTTTCGCTGGGTGCCACCGGTGACGATGACCTTGCGAGTAAACCGCAGTCGCAACGCGAATGGGCGGCCCACTTTCAGGAGGGGCACGTAAATCTGGAGCGGCGTGAAGACGGGCTGGTTTATAAAAACCCCAACTATTTTGCCTGTAACAGCTACAGTGATTACGAAGTGGGTCGGGTGATTTCAGCGATCGATGAGCACATTCCGTCGTCCATGGTGGTCTATACGAGCGACCATGGAGACATGTTCCATCGGCATCGTTTAAACGGCAAAGGGCCGTGCTCCTACGAGGAGATTTGTAATATCCCGTTTATCGTCCGTTGGCCCGGTCAAACGCAGGCCGGCAGTCAGTCAGCTTCGCCGGTTTCACACATCGATTTGGTGCCGACATTCCTCGACTATTTTGGGGTCGAACCGCCGCCGCTTTTACAAGGCAAGTCACTGTTGGCGCAGTGCCAGGATCCGGCTCACGCGACGAACGACAAGGTGTTCATCGAATTCAATCGCTTCGAACTCGATCACGATGGTTTTGGCGGTTTTACGCCAATTCGCACGGTCTTCGATGGTCGCTACAAACTCGCGATCAATCTGCTGGATTCCGATGAATTTTACGATCTCCAGGAAGATCCCGAAGAGATGACCAACTTGATCGAGAACGAAGCCACGACCGAAATTCGAGATCGGTTGCACGATGCAATTTTGGCGTGGCAGGGTGAGACGCGGGATATTTTGAGAACGGCCGTCTGGGGGCGCCGGAGTTGGCGCGATATCGGAAAATCAACCTGGGGCGGACCGACCCGTCCACGTCCGTTCGACGATAAATACTTCCCCCGCAGTCTGCTCTACGACACTGGCGAGGAGATCGATAGGTTCGTTTACGAGAAGTGCTGAGCGCGTGATCGTCGGTCGCGTGGCGATCGAAGCATAGTGTGAATCGGCAATCCGAACTGAAACGTTAAGAAGACGTTGCCTTTTAGAAAGAAATTGGTCCAGTTCCGTTCATATGGCCAAGAAACGTAGTTCCGCCAGTGTTCGGGCGATTGCCGAGAAAGCAGGTCTTTCTTTGGGAGCCATTTCGATGGCGATGCGCGATGACCCGTCGATTCCGGAATCGACCCGAAATCGGGTGAAAGCGATTGCCGACGAGCTGGGTTATCGGCGGAACGCCCGGGTTTCGGAGCTCATGTCGCTGTTGAAGCAGCAGTCCCTCCGGGATGGTCAGGAGACGTTGGCGTTTGTGGTGCCGGTCAAAAGAGAC
>CBFHXU010000270.1:0-2826 GCA_965659875.1 uncultured Opitutaceae bacterium | reverse complement strand
CCAGTCCTTGAATGCGGCCGAGGGCCGTCCCTCCGCTTTGATTCGCGCCATCGTGCTTTCCGCTACTTTTCAAAAAACCCGCCACCTCAACACCTCGACCCTGTAAAGTCATGCCCCTCCCGACTTCACTCAATCGCCGTCACTTCCTCAAAGGCATCGGAGCCACCATGGCCCTGCCCGCGTTCCAGTCCCTGGTCCCCAACTCACTCCAGGCCGCCGCCACCGCCCGGGCTGCCGCCACGACGGCCACCGGCGCTCCGCTGCGCACCGCCTTCGTATTCTTCCCCAACGGCGCCATTCCCAATCTCTGGTGGCCGGAAGGCGGTCTCACCGATTTCCGCTTCAAGGAAACGCTCAAACCCCTGAATTCCCTGCGCAACTCCGTGCAGGTCATGGAGGGATTGGATCAACTCAACGCCACCTCCGGTCCGGATGGCGGCGGGGATCACGCCCGCGGCAACAGCGTCTTCCTCACCGGTGTGCGCATTAAAAAAAGTTCCACCGATATCCGCGCGGGGGTCTCGATCGATCAGGCCATCGCCCGCGAAGTTGGCCACACCACCCGCTTCCCTTCCCTCGAACTCAGTTGCATCACCAATCGCCGCACCGGCACCTGCGATACCGGCTACTCCTGCGCCTACCAATACAATCTGGCCTGGAAGACTCCCACCAATCCCATGACGCCGGAGGCCAATCCCCGGCGGGTTTTCGAACGGCTGTTCGGTGAAGGGGAACACGGTGAACGCTCCGCCAATACCCAGCGTCGTATGGCCAACCACCGCTCGATTCTCGATTTTGTCATGACCGATGCACGCCAGATGCAGGACCGCCTCGGTCATTCCGACCGCGAGAAACTCGACCAATATTTGACCGGCATCCGCGAGGTGGAACAACGCATCGAAAACCTGGAACGTTTCGGCACCACCGCCGACCCCGATCTCACCACTCCGGCTGGCGTGCCCTTCACCCACGGCGAACACATGGACATCATGTATGACATGATGCTGCTGGCGTTCCAAACCGACTCCACCCGCATCGCCACGCTGATGACCGCCCACGACGGCGACAATCGTTCCCACGAAGAGATCGGTATTCCGGAGGGCCACCACGAGCTCACCCATCACCAAAACCGCCAGGACCGTATCGACAAAGTCGCGCGGATCGACCGTTGGTATGTCGAGAAATTTGCCCGCTTCCTGCAACGCCTCGACAACACTCAGGATGTGGACGGCCAGTCGCTGTTGAAAAACTCGATGATCGTCTTCGGTAGCGGCAATGCCGACGGCAATCGCCACACTCACGATAACCTCCCCATTCTGCTGGCCGGTCACGGCGGCGGCCAACTCACGCCGGGACGTTACGTGAAGAACGGCTCCCAGCCCGCGACCAATATGTTCCTGAGCTTGGCGGACAAAATGGGTGCCCACGGCCTCACCCGCTTGGGTGATTCCACCGGAATGCTCGCGAGCATCTAAACGCGCCTCTCTCCCTACCATGTTTCCCTCGACCTTGCGGCGTCGACTGATCCACCTCGCGCTGATCACCGGTCTGGGCGCACTGCCATTCTCCCGTGCCGAAACCCATCCGGTGCCGCAAATGATTCCCGTCCCCGGGCCGGTCACCGCGGCCCCCTATGCGCCACGTGCATTGATGCCCGGTGGCATCGTGATCCCCATATTTCCGCCCGGCTCCTCCCACCTCAATCCCGACCGGGTGAACGAAGCCGAGATCTATGAGATGTCCACCCAAGTTCCGGGTCGGATCCAACGGCTCAAAAACGTGCACAACCCGTCCATCGAGGTGCACCCGGTGGAGAAGAACACCAATACCGGCGCCGCCATCATCCTGATTCCCGGCGGAGGCCATCATCATCTCGGCATCGCCGCCGCGGGCACCGATATGGTGTCCGCTTTCTATAACTACGGTATCACCACCTTCATTCTACGATACCGCCTCCGGGACGACGGTTACGTGGCCGAAGTCGACGCCGTCAACGACGCCTTGCAGGCGGTTCGCTACATTCGCGCCAACGCCGATCAGTGGGGTATCGATCCCTTGAGGATCGGCGTATTCGGTTCCTCCGCCGGCGGCGAAGTGGCGACCGGCAGCGCGCTGAATTATCCGGCTTGGGACGCCGCCAACAACTCCGCCGAAGATCCTCTCCCCGGGGTCTCATCGCGTCCCGATTTTGTCGGCCTGCTCTACACCGGCCCATCCGACATTACCCGCGATCCGGCCACCACAATCCCTCCCGACGTGCCCCCCACGTTCATCGCGTGCCCGTCCTATGGCGAAGACCGCCACACCCGTTGGTCGATGGACTACTACCTCGCCATGCTGGAACAGAATGTGCCCAACATCGAAATGCACCTCTACGCCAGCGGCCGCCACGGTGGTGGACTCAAAGATCGCCAAGGCACTCCCATCGGCACGTGGCAGTTTCGATTCATCGACTGGTTTCGTGATCTGGGCTTTCTCGCGCCCGCCGGAACGCCCACCAAAGCCGCCGCGGATACGGCAGCGGCCCTGAGCCCATCGCAGCCTTAACCCCCGCTCCCAAGCCATGACTCTGTTGTTCCGTCTCGCCATCATCTCCGGGCTTCTGCTGGGCGCTGTTTCCGCGCAGGACATCTCTCAATTCCGCCCGCAATTTATCCCGAATCCGGCTGCGGCCACGGACGCCCCCTATGTGCCGCAGGCATTGATGCCCGGTGGTATCGTGATTCCCGTGTGGGCTCCGGATTCCCCGCAACTAACTCCCGACCGGATTCACGAAGCAGAGGAATACCAGATGGATCCCCATGTCCCCGGACGCGTGCGCACCCT
>CBFHXU010000269.1:0-2840 GCA_965659875.1 uncultured Opitutaceae bacterium | reverse complement strand
CGCGAGCAATACCAACAATCGCTTCGCGCCGCGTTCCAAAACCACCCCCTACGAATCCGGCACCCGCACTCCCTTCATGATTTCGTGGTCCGGAACAATCGCTCCCCATCGCGACGAAACGCACCTCGCCTCCAATATTGATATTTGGCCCACCATCGCGGGCCTGTTGGGAACGAACGTTCCGGCCAACCTCCCGGGCATCAACCTAACGGATTCCGCTGCTCTCGCAGACCGCGAGATGATCTTCGGTGAGCAATTCGATCACGATATCGCGAATATCTACATCCCCAGCCAAAGCCTCGAAGCGCGCTGGGTGATCGCCGGAGATTGGAAGCTCATTGAGCACACCGCAGCGCAAGGCACGAAAACCAGGACGGAGTTGTTCAATCTAAAGGCCGACCCCCACGAAAAAAGGAACCTCGCCGCCAAACATCCTCAGCGCGCCAATAAACTCCTCGCTGCGATCAACGACTGGTGGACCCCACATTACCCCAAACCCCGCGGCGATAAATCGACGGCGCCCTAACGGGCGAAGTAACCCTCCGTCGTCCCGTTCAACGGGACTATGGCGGGCAGGCAAGAACCCAAAAGCGATTGTTAGTTTTCTGACGGAGTATCGATCCGTCGATAAACGATAAAGACGGAATCGTTGTAATTGATCGCCGCCCCGGGGAATTCGCCTTCTTGGTAAATTCTCTCCGCTACGTTGAAGACTTTTTTCATGGCATAGCGCGTGCGGAGTATTTCCGGACTCTCAATTATAGGTTGGTCGACCGGACGCGCCACCAACCATTCGGGTAGATAACGCTCCGCCGCCAATCCCCACGTGTAGTCCCCCCATGGATACCCCGTGATTTTTCCAATCTCGCGGCGCACGGCCACGACTTCGGGCGAGACCAATCCGGGCCAATCGTGAACCCGTCTATCGCTGAAATATCCAATGTAACCCAACGGTTCGAGATAGATGATTTCTTCCGGGCCGACGTTCTCATTCAGCCAGAGTCCCAGTTCCTGCCGCACGCCACTATCGATCACCTCTTGTTTCAATTTTAAGCCGCGCAACGAATGGGTAAAAATGTAGCCCACAAAGCCCAACAATACCACAATACCGAAAACGGAAACTACCGCCGCGCCGCGCTCCCGGAGGAGTCTCGGCAGAACAACCGCCATTCGCAACAACGTGAACAGGCTCAGGAATGCCAGCGGGGGATAATACCACGGGGTCGAATACGCGATCAGACTGGCATAACTCAAATACGCGAGGAGCAGCATCGCGATCAACGAGGTCATGCGACCCAAGCGATCCTTGACCGGTGCGATCCAATACAAGACAGCCGCAGCCATCAGCACAAAGGCCAGATCGTGCAACCATCCCGGCCACGCGCCGCCACCCCCGTTTTGAAAATCATAGATGGCGGCCAAGGTCCCGACCATGCGCTCCGGCAAGACCTGCAACATCGCCGCGAGTGGTCCCAAAAACTGGAACGATAAATTGACGTAGGATTCCGTGCCCTGCTTGGCCAACACCGTGTGCGGTACAAACGTGCCGTAGTAACTGTGAGCAATCACCGCCCATGGCAGATAAAGCAAGAGACTGATTCCGCCCGACCAAACAAAATACCGGAAAAACTGTTTCCGGGATCCCTCGCAAAACAACCAGCCTCTCACAAAGGCGGCGGTGCCGTAAACGAAGCCATCCGGGCGCGTATACATCAAACCTGCGAGGCATACCGCTCCCAGTAAAACTCCCCGTTTGGGCCACCCGCGATAAGCCAGCACCAACATGGGCACCAAAAACAACAACATGAACCCGGATTCCTGACCATTCATGGCAAACGCGGTCACCTTGATCTCCAATACCAGCAGTAACGGCAAAACGATCAGCAGGCTTTTCTGCCACCGCGTCTCGACCCCTTCGCGAATCAGGCCCGCCGCGAGCAGGATCACGCCACTCAACGCCACCCAGGAAACCACCCGATACAACCAGAGCGGCACCACGTAATCTTCCGCCCCGGTTATCCAACCGAAGAACGCCGGCAGCAGCGTATTGATCACCGACGTGAGACCATGGATTTTTTCGCCCGGATTGAACAACAACCCCTCCCCATCGATCAGATTCTGGCTGTGCCGATAAGTGATGAGAAAATCCTCCCAGACCTTTCCGGTGATCGCGATAAACAGCCACGGGACGAGCAAGGCCACGCCCAATACGACCCACTGCCACACCGCCCATTCACCCCGCAGTTTCTGGATCACTCCCCGCACAGGGCCTTGCTCATACTTGTCAGCCGTTTCCGCGGATTCATCAGACATAATCTTGGCATTGGGTAAGAACCCTATGCAGGTAAAGGAGATTCCCTGTCGCCGACCGCAGAAATCCCGGGCCATTACCTGCCGACCGTTCAACCCGGCATCTGAATCCGCCCCGGATCAGAGGCGGATTCCCTCTGTCTCCAACGAGGTCTCGCCGCTTTTGAACCAAAATTTGTCGCGCACGTTCTAGCCGCTGAGGATCGAAAAACGTAGTATCTCCAGAGTTGTCGTCCGCTTCCTGAACCGACAACGTTTTCGCTCTTCTTTAACCCCTACTCGCTTTCAGTGGTTTCACCACGGCGATAATCACTCATTACCCCGCCCCCCTTTTATGCCTCCACGTATAGTTGAAGACCTCACGACGTTAAACACCTCAATAAAGGCCCACGTTGAAGGAGCCTTGGAAGATACCGGAGGTCTCCTCCGCCTCGCTCCCGCCTGGGTGCCGCGCTCTTTCCTGCAACCGGGTTTGCGGATCAAACTCCACCCCAGCGACACTTACGCCTACGGCCTGAATCGTGGGGGCA
>CBFHXU010000268.1:0-2858 GCA_965659875.1 uncultured Opitutaceae bacterium | reverse complement strand
AAGCGGTTGGCCTCCGCCGGTCTTGGGCTTGAGCACGACGTAGGACGGCAGATTGTCATTCATCGAACCAAGTCCGTAGGACATCCAGGAGCCAAAACTGGGTCGGCCGGGAATCTGGGAGCCCGTCTGCATCATGGTGACGCCGGGACCATGATTGATGGCTTCGGTATACATTGATTTGACGAAGCAAATTTCGTCGGCGACCTGCGCGGTATAGGGCAGGGCGGAACTGAGGGTTGCTCGGCTTTCACCGTATTCGTCGAACGTGAATGGGGATCCCGCCAGCGGGAGACTCGACTGGTTGGTGGACATGCCGGTGAGGCGTTGGCCCTTGCGCACGGAGTCGGGCAACTCCTGACCATGTTCGGCGTTGAGCCGCGGCTTGTAGTCAAACAAGTCCATCTGCGAAGGACCACCGGATTGATAGAGGAAAATAACGCGTTTCGCTTTGGGCGCGATGTGTGTGCTGGCCAACAATGCGGAGGGATCCAGCGCGTTCAGAGGATTGACGAGATCGGCCAACGCGAGGCTGCCGAATCCCATACCAAGTTTGTTGAGAAAGGAACGACGTGAAAGACCGGTGGTGTCTTCGTAGCCGGTGCAAAGTGGTTCGGAGTGGCTCATCGGTGGGTAATGGATTCGTGGAGATTCATGAGGGCGTTCACCACAATGGTGGCGGCGGCCAATTGCGGCGGGGCCAAGTGGTCGGGCACCGGGGCATGCCCGATGTCGAGCAGTGCGACAGCCTCCTCTGGGTTGCGGGAAAACTCCGCGAGTTGCACATCGTAGAGACGGGTCATGAGGGCGATTTCATCGGCATCCGGCTTACGGCTGGTCAGTCGGTAGAATGCCTCGTCGATCAGGTTGGTCGGGCCACCGTCGATACGATTAAGCAATATTTGCGCGAGCACCCGGGAAGCCTCGACGAACTGAGGTCCATTGAGCGTGATCAGGGGCTGCAGCGGCGAGGCCACTTCAGCGCGTTTCACGGTGCAGACGTCGCGTTTCGGGGCATCAAAAGCCACCATGACCGGGGCGGGGGAATTACGTTTGCTGAGCGTGTAAATGCTGCGGCGATATACACCGTCACCTTCATCGGGCTCGACGGGATTAAACCCCACCTCCAGTTCGTAGGGGTGGGTGGGAGGACCGCCGATTTCGTTGACGAGCAATTCGCTGACGGCGAGCGCGTTGTCGCGGATCATCTCGGCTTGGAGACGTTTTGGTTCGCTGCGGCAGAAGGTGACGTTTTCCGGGTCTTTTTCCCGGGTGGCCAAGCTGATCACCGTGCTCTGGCGGTAGGTGGCCGAGAGTGCCATTTGGCGCAGCAGTCGTTTCACGTCCCAGCCGTTGTTGACGAAGTCGCGGGATAACCAATCGAGGAGTTCAGGATGAGTGGGAGACTGCCCTTGGCTGCCAAAGTCTTCGGGGGTGCGCACGATACCTTGGCCGAACATGAGCTGCCAGTAGCGGTTCACCGCGACGCGGGCGGTGAGGGGGTGGTCCGGTTGGAACATCCATTTCGCCAATCCGAGACGATTGCGCGGTTGGTCCTCAGGGAAGGGAGGTAAGGCCGAGGGAGTGTCAGCTGTGACCGGTTCGCCGTGCGCATCGTAGGCTCCACGCTCGAGAATATAGACGGGCTTGGGTTCAGGGAGCTCACGCATCACCGAGATGGCCGGGAGTTCGTCCGCTTGATGATTCCACGTGGCCCGGGCGACGCGTAATTCTTCCCGCAGGGCATCGGCTTCGGCGCTGGCCGTGAGCAGGAAGTAGTCAAGGAGCGCGCTGCGGTCTTCCTTGGTCAGGGCCGCATAGTCTTTGGCCAGAAGTTGCGCGAGAGCATCGCCGCCAAACAACTCCCGTGCTTCGACAGGAGTGAGCTCCCGATCGAAAACCTTAAACTCGTCGACCTGGCCGTTGACGAAACCTCGGTCGCGGTAGCGATGCCCCATCACGATGTGGCGACGAGGACTGGGGTTGGGAACTTTTATCCAATCGGTAATCGAGTTGGTCAGATGATCCTTAACGACGCGGGTTTTCATCGGTTCCCCGTTCAGATAGAGCTTCAGCCCGGTGGCCTTGCTAGAGCCATCGTAGGTCATCGTGACGTGATGCCATTCCTGCGGGGTGAGGGGATCAACTGCTTGGATGCGCAGGGCGTTGCCCGGCCAAAAATGGATGAGCGAAGCGGTCGGTTTGCCGTCGATGAGCAGGAACTCGTAGCCCATGCTGGCAGCATCGTCCGCGCCGGCTCCGCGGCTGAACACGTTTTCCCGCGGGGCGATGTGATCCGGTTTCAACCAGATCGAAAAAGAAAAGGTGTCCTCGCGCTCGAAGTGGCCGACTTCGGGAACATAAAAACGGGCATCGCCTTCGAATTTCATCGCCTGGCCGAATTTACCCGGAACGAGTGTGTTCAGTTTGTTGCTGAGGGCGGGTAGATCGGGTTGAGTCAGGTTGGCGAGAGACCGGCTGAATTCACCGGGTTCCTTTTTGTCCTTGGGGTCGTGGGACTCGGGGGATTCCAGCTCGACGAGTTCGTCGAAGGTGAGGTGGCCGACCAACCCCGGCCAGTGCATGTCGGGACGGTGGAATGCGAGCCAATCGTTGAAGGCCTCTGACTGATCGGCCTCGGCCTGCAAATCGACGAGGGCGTTTTCGGCTTTGAGCTGATCTGCGATGGCGGCGGCGAAAACCTCATCGGCTTCCGAAGTGCTCAGGGCCAGCGCGGGAGTAGGCGTCTTTTCAGTGAAGTATGAAATCAGACCGGATTCGTCGATGTTGGCGAAGAACGACATTAAGGAGTAGTAGTCCTTGGCCGGCAGAGGATCGTATTTGTGATCATGGCAGCGCGC
>CBFHXU010000267.1:0-2861 GCA_965659875.1 uncultured Opitutaceae bacterium | reverse complement strand
ATGTAGGGGTCGGAAGCCTCTCCATTCAATCGATAGCGATTACTACGAGCATCCTTGGGTGGATTTTTATCAAAGGCTTCGTAGGTATGGAAACAATCACTGCCCGCGTGCACGGCCACGAAGCCTCCCCCGTTCGCGATCCACGCGAGCAACGCCTCCTTGCCTTTCGGGCTCATCGGCGGCTTTCCGTCCGTGCCCCGTCTAGTGAGATTTCCACTGGCGTAGAAAAACATCACATCAAATTCCGCGAGATACTTGGGCGAGAACTTGCTCCCGTCCTTGCTGAAGGTGAACACCATGTTGTTGGCCGATCCCACTTGCGCCAAAATTTTTTCCGCATGGCTCATGCCGCCATCCTCGGCCCGCTTGATCACGCCATGCTCATATCCCGAAGATTTGGTAAAAAACAGAACCTTCAGCGGAGTTTCCGCGGAGGAAACCATCGCAATAACAATCAAGAAGAGGAATCGAAAGAAGCCGGAGTAGCGCACGCTCCCATCCATAGCACCGGCAACCGCCGCCGCAATCCTGATTGAGAAGATCCCTATTTCGAGCCCAACAGCTCCTTGGCGTGCGTGCGGGCACTCTCCGCCTTACGATCCCCCAGCATGCGCGCGAGTTCATCGATCCGCAGTTCCTGCTCTTCGTGAATCGATTTAATCGTCACTTCTGCCCGGTCACGTGATTGATCCTTCTCCACCACGAAGTGGGCATTGCCTTGAGCCGCCACCTGCGGGAGATGCGTCACACAGAGCACCTGGTGATTCTGACCAATTTCGGCCATCTTTTGGCCCACGATACCGCCGATCTCGCCTCCCACATTGGCGTCGACCTCGTCAAATACCAGAACCGGCACAGCATCGAGTTCGGCCAAAACCGTTTTAAGCGCCAACATCACGCGGGCCAGCTCGCCGCTGGATGCGATCTTGTGCAAGGGCCGCACCGCTTCACCTACGTTGGGGGAAAATTGAAACTCGACCTGACAATCCCCCGCCGGTCCGAGTTCGGCCAGGCTCTCCCAACCGATGACAAAATCAGCTTTCTTAAATCCAATCTGGGCAATCGAATCCGCTGCAACCCGGGCGAGTTTCTTGGCTGCCGATTGACGTCTTTTCGTCAACGTGGCGGCGGTCTTTTTCGCCGCCGCATACGCCTCATCAACCCGTTTATCCTGTCGGGCCAAGGTGCCTTCGATATCCCCCTGCGCGTCCAATTGGGTCCGCAATGCTTCCCGTGCCTCCGCGACCGCCACCGGATCATTCCCGTGCTTTCGTTTCGCCTCCAACCACGCATTCATGCGCACGTGGAGCAACTCGACTTCCTCCGGTTCAAAATGCAAGTCCGCGCCCAGCCCCGCGTAGTCCCGCGCCAATTCCGCGACTTCAATGCCAAGCGCTTGCACGCGTTCCGCCAAACTCTGGCTCTCCTCGTCGAGCTCCGCCAGCGACTCCGCCGCTCGGAGTAACGGGGCCAACGTTGCGCCGACTCCCTCGTCGCCATTCAAACCCGCTTCCAACTCGCCCGCCAACCCCAACAGTTTCTGGGCCTGACTCACGCGGTTAAAATCACGTTCCAATTGCTCAATGGACTCCGGCGCCAAATCGAGTTCATCCAGCTGAGTCAGCTGGTCCTGTAGAAACGAAATTTGATCGGGAGATAATTTCTCCTGCGTGGCCAGACGCTCGCGCTCCGCCACGGCCTCACGCCACAATTGATAGTCGGCTTGGTAAGCGGTCAGCTGCGGTTCGTTCTGCGCGAACAGGTCGAGCAGTTCCATCTGGCACGACGAATTCAACAATCGGCGCGGCTCGCTGGGACCATGAAAATCAATCCACCGCTCCCCCACCTGTTGCAGCGAGTTCAGCGTGGTCAAACTCCCATTGACGGTAATCTTAGGCGCACGCGTTCGCGCCAGACTTCGTTTGAGAATGAGTAAGCCTTCCTCACACGGAGGCAGGTCCAGCAAAGCCAACAACGCATCGATGGCAGTTGTGTCGGCGAACCACAACGCCGCTTCCACCTCGCAACGGTCCTCCCCCTGACGAATGACCGATTTATCGGACCGCTGACCCGCCAGTAAACTGAGCGCGCCGAGCAATACACTTTTTCCCGCTCCCGTCTCTCCGGTGACCGCTGTAAAGCCATCTTCGAAATCCAACGAAACGGATTCCAAAAGCGCCAGATTTCGAATCGACAGGGTCTGCAACATAAAGCGGCGTCAATCAGGGCACGCGGCGGAACAGATTCAAGCTGGATTCGCGATTACCGCCGCGAAACGTGTCCTGCCAAACAGGGTTTTGATTGCTCAACTTTTTTGTTGCCGAGAGCCAGCGCCGTTCTGCTTACTCACCGGCTCTGGTTATTACGGACCCTTAGCTCAGTTGGTTAGAGCGCTTCCTTGACATGGAAGAGGTCACAGATTCGAGTTCTGTAGGGTCCACCAGCCTTCGCTAAAGCTATGGCTGGCAGGCCATTGCTTTAGCGAAGGCTGTCCGCCAAAGCGCGAAGCGCGACGGAGGACCTGGCAATCCCTCAGCCCTCGTATTCGTTTTACCCCCGCTCCAACCGTGCGCTACGTCTACCAAATCCAATCGGTCGACTACCCCGAGGAGTTCTACACCGGTTCCACTGACAATCTTAAAGCACGACTTGATTCGCATAACGCCGGCCGATCCCCCCACACCGCCAAACACAAACCTTGGCGGCTGATCACTTACCATGCGTTCGCTAACCGCGAGAAGGCACTGGATTTTGAAGCTTACTTAAAATCCGGCTCCGGCCGTGCTTTCACCAAATGTCATCTCCGGTAAAAGCTTCGCCCCCCCTCGCCCTACCGATCGCGTTCAAACCACTGCATCGCC
>CBFHXU010000266.1:0-2897 GCA_965659875.1 uncultured Opitutaceae bacterium | reverse complement strand
CATTCGAAGTAGGTGATGGCGCGTTCCCGACTGCGCAGCGATGGCATCCAACCCCAGTGATAATTGCGGGCGCCGTTCATGAGGTCCTCGGCGATGCCAAACTGAGTGGAGAGGACTTCGTTGAACTTTTCGTAGTTCGGGTAGAGGCTCATCACACTCTGAAACGATTCGAAGCCCTTGTAATATTGGCGCCGCTTCAGACGAATGTGGCCCTGGCGGTAGAGGGCCTCGGGGGCGTAAAGGGAATTGGGGAATTTTTTGGAAACCCGCTTGTAGAGCCGGAGAGCGGTGCCGTTGCCGCCGCGTTCCTCCGCGGTGCGGGCCCGATTCATCATTTCGGTGGCACGCTGGATATCCTGACCAGCCAAGCCCGAGAGGGCGCCGCCCTGGATACTCCAACCGTCGCCCGGCGTCCATACCAGCTCTGCAGCCAGATCGGCCACGAGACCGAACGAAAGGATTGTGAGGAGGAAAACGCGAAATTGGCGCATTGGATGAATGGGCATGAGAGGGTTACCAGCGAACCAAGGCGCTACCGTAGGTCAAGCCCGCCCCGAAGGCGACGAGCAAGGAAAGATCGCCGGGTTTGATCCGACCGGAGCGTCGAGCCTCGTCAATCGCGAGGGGAATGGAGGCGGCCGAGGTGTTACCGTAGCGTTCGAGATTGACGAAAAAGCGGTCCACAGGGAGTTCGAGAAATTTGGCGATGGAGTCGATGATGCGGAGATTGGCCTGATGCGGCACCACGCAATCCACTTCGTCCGCGTGTACGCCATGTTGTTCCAAGATGTCTCGGGCGGCGTCTTCCATCTCGCGCACGGCGAATTTAAATACTTCGCGGCCTTTCATTTGGATGAAACGTGAGGGGACCTCCGGACCGGGCTTCGGATGGGCGCTGCCACCACCGGGAATTTGCAGCAATTCGGTGTTTCCGCCCTCGGAATACAGCTTGGTGCCGACGATTTCGCCTGTGGAGCCTGCCGGGGTCGGTCCCAGCACCACCGCACCGGCCGCGTCACCGAAGAGCACGCAGGTGGTGCGATCGGTCCAATCGAGCACGGTGGAGAGCTTCTCTGCTCCGATCACGAGCGCATGACGGTAACGGCCCGATTGGAGCATCGCCCAAGCGGTATCTAGGCCGTAGATGAAACCGGAACAGGCGGCGTGGGCGTCAAAACAGGCCGCATGGTGCGGCAGCCCTAATTTCGCCTGCACGATACAGGCGGTCGAGGGCATGGGCAGATCGGGGGTGAGCGTGGCCACAATACAGAGATCGACTTGCTCCGGGGTAATCCCGGCGTCATCCAACGCAGCCTTTGCCGCCGCGGTCGCCATATCGGAGGTCATTTCGGATTCGCCCGCGATACGGCGTTCTTTGATACCCGTGCGGGTGAAAATCCACTCGTCCGAAGTCTCAACGACTTTCGCCATATCCTCGTTGGTCATCACACGCTTGGGCACGTAGGAGCCAGTTCCGAGAAGAGCGAAGGTAGTATCGGCCATGTAAAGGTGGGAGGTGAATTAAGATTCGTCGGTCTCGATGGGATCGGGCCGGAAGATCTTATTGGCACGTTCGATATCCGCTTCAATCTGACTGTTGCGATCGACGCGAATAAATTCACTGGCATCACCTAGCGCATTCATCAGAGCGAAGCGATTGGCTGAGCCGTGGGCTTTTAGCACGGTGCCGTTAAGCCCGAGGAGTGGCGCGCCGCCGTAACGTTCGGGCTGGATCCGGTGCCTTAATCCCGTAAATGCGCCTTTGGCCAGCAGGCCGCCCAGTCGCCGGGTGGGGGAGGCGAGCATTTGGGAGCGGAGTTCATTGCGGAAGAACTTGGAGAGGGACTCCCAACTCTTGAGGCAGATATTGCCGGTGAAACCGTCGCAAACGATCACATCCACGTGGTCGAAAAATACCTGGAAACCTTCGAGCGGGCCGACGTAGTGCACGAGATCGCCGAGTCGTTTCAGACTCTCGTGGGTATCGTTGATCAGGGCATTCCCTTTGCCCTCTTCCGTGCCGATGGTCAGCAAGCCGACGCGGGGACGTTCGATCCCCAATTCCATCTGGGCATAGTGGCTGCCGAGGATTGCGTTGTGGGCGAGATGTATTGGCCGGGCGTCTGGATTTGCGCCGGCGTCGATGAGGATGAAGTGACCCTTATCCCGGGGAATAACCGGGGCGAGGGCGGGGCGTTCCACCCCGGTCATCGTGCGGAGCTTCAGGGTGCCGGCCGAAACGAGAATTTTGGTATTTCCCGTGCTGACCACGGCTCGGGCTTGGCCCTCCCTGACGAGTTCGATCGCCTTGAGCATCGAAGAATCCCGTTTCCGCTTGATCGCGGTCATGACCTCGTCGGCCATGGTGATGACCGTCGGAGCGTGTAAAAGTGATACCTTGGGATGATTTTCGATCTGCGCCTGTTTCAACAGGGGCAGCAGCTCGTTTTCATCGCCAATGATTGTGACCGGGCAAAGGTCCGGGAACTCTTTGACCGCCAATTTAAGGGCTTCAACCGCTTCGATTGGACCCAAATCTCCCCCCATTGCGTCGAGCGCAATGCGACGAGTATCCCCTTGTATATTTTCCATCCGTTATCAGAACCGGACGGACCGGAGGTTTAAGCGATTGGCAATCAGACGTTTACGTCGAGCACTTGGCGACCGCGATACATGCCGGTATTCGGATTTACGCGGTGCGGACGAACGGCGGAGCCGTCCGTGGGATCGATGGCGACTTCAGGCGCCTTGAATGCGTTGGCGGAGCGACGAAGGGCGCTGCGGCGTTTGGAATGTTTGCGTTTCGGTTGAGCCATGACGGGCGGATTTAAAGGTTAAGGGGAACTCGGTTAGCGAGTCCTGTAAAAGTGGCAAAGGCGAGGAATAAGGAACCCGTG
>CBFHXU010000265.1:0-2900 GCA_965659875.1 uncultured Opitutaceae bacterium | reverse complement strand
CGTGCTCAAAGGAGCAACTCGCTCAGATTGCCAAGTTTGCCACCGAGAAAGATCTGTTGGTGCTCAGCGATGAGATCTACTCGGAGCTGACCTTCGACGGTGAACATACCAGTATCGCTACTTTCCCGGGATTGGCGGAGCGCACGATTTTCCTGCACGGATTTTCCAAAGCGTTCGCGATGACCGGCTGGCGAATCGGCTACGCCTGCGGGCCGAGTGTGCTGATCGACGCCATGATGAAAGTGCACCAGTATTCCATGATGTGCGCCTCGATCATCGCCCAGGACTCTGCCTTGGAAGCCCTGCGCAACGGTGATGACGCCGTGAAAAATATGCGCGATCAATATCATCGACGTCGCGATTTGATTGTGCGCCGTTTCAACGAAATGGGGCTGACGTGTCATTCGCCGCGGGGTTCATTTTATGCGTTCCCGAATGTCGAGGGCATCGGCATGACCGAGGACAAATTTGCCGTCGGCTTGCTCGATGCCGAAAAGGTGGCCGTCGTGCCGGGCACCGCCTTTGGACCGGGGGGCTCCGGGCACTTTCGAGCCTGTTTCGCGACGGGCTATGATGATTTAATCATAGCTTGTGATCGTATGGAGCGGTTTATTGGCGAAAGCTCATCCTGATATGGCACGTGCAGTCGCAGTCGTAGGTCGTCCCAACGTAGGGAAAAGCCGTCTTTTCAACCGATTGGTGAAGAAGCGCGTTTCCATCGTGCACGATCAACCCGGCATTACGCGGGACGTCGTTTCGGCTGAAGTGCAGCCCGGATCCTACACCTTGCTCGACACCGGCGGTTTGGGCCTGAGCGGCGGTGAAACCACGGCTGAGCTGACCGCCGCTTCAGAGAAGCAAGTGGAGTTCGCGATCGAAGCGGCCGATCTGATTTTGTTCATCGTCGACGGAATCGAAGGACTCACGTCGTTGGATACCCGAATCGCCCAAATGCTGCGGCGCTCGAAGAAAGACATTCTGTTGGTCGTCAATAAAGCCGACTTCGATGATGACAAAGTCGACCTCGCTGAGATCTACCGCTTGGGACTCGGTGAGCCCGTTCGGGTGTCTGCTGAGCATGGTCGCGGGGAAGGTGATTTGCGCGCCGAAATCATGGAACGGCTGGGTCCCGTGCCCATGTATGACGAGGAAGATCGCAAGACCGCCGAAGATCCGGTGTGCGTGTGCTTCATTGGTCGCCCGAATGTCGGGAAGTCCTCCCTGGGTAATCGCCTACTCAAAAATGAACGCCTCATCGTTAGCGCCACGCCTGGCACGACGCGTGACGCGGTGGAGTTACCCTTTAAGTTCAAGACCCGGAATGGCAAACGGGTGAATTTCCGGCTCATTGATACCGCCGGCATCAAGGCCCAAACCAAACTCGCTTCGCCGGTGGAGTATTTTGCCCGCCTCCGTTCGCTCGATGCGATTCCCCGTGCGGACATTATTTTCATGGTAGTGGACGCCATGGAGGGCATCACCACCCAGGACAAAGCGATTGCGGGTGAAGCGGTAAAGGAGCGTAAGCCCATCGTGGTACTGGTGAACAAGTGGGACCTCGTCTTGAAGGCCTTTGAGGATGATGACCCCTTTACTCAAATCTACAAAAACGAACGCGATTACCGCGCGAAGTATGAGAAGGCAGTGTTCGATCGATTATTTTTCACCCCGGGATCTCCGGTGATTTTCGTTTCCGCCGAACGCAACTTTGAAATCGATCGTATGCTCAACTCGGCGGTGAAGGTGAATCGTTTGCTCGACACCAAAATTCCGACGGCACGACTGAATGCCTTGTTGACCCGAGTGACCCAGCAGACGCCGCCGCCGATTATTGGTGGTCGACGGTTTAAGATTTTCTACGCCACGCAAACCGGCAACCGCCCATTCTGGATTCGAATCTTCTGCAACCGGGAAGAAAAAATGCCCGAGAACTATCGTCGCTTTTTGGAGGGAAATATCGTGCGAGAATTCGGGCTCGAAGGTTGTCCGGTGGTGTTCCAGTTAATCGGCAAAGAGAAGCACAAGGACCGCGGAAAAGGAGCTCCGTTGCGGGCCAAACCTGCATCAGTGGAAGAAGACTCAACCGATTCCCAATTCGACACGCTGGAGGACTAGTCACATGCGGTTGGTTTTCATGGGTTCAGATCCGATCGCACTTCCACTTTTGGAATGGCTGATCGGCGAAGAGGGTCGAAAACAGGTCGAACTCGTGAGTGTTTTCACTCAACCCGATCGTGCCGTGGGTCGCGGTCAGCGAATCGTGCCCAATGCCATCAAAACATGGGCGATCGCCCAGGGGGTCGATGTTCTGCAACCCGCCAAGCTTACCGAAGACGTGCGCCAGCAGTTGGTGGAGATGAAGGCCGATGTCTCGTTGGTGATGGCCTACGGGCATATCCTACGAGACGCCTTCATCGAAACCCCTCGTTTTGGAACGCTGAATCTCCACGCGTCCCTTTTGCCGAATTACCGCGGCGCTTCACCGATTCAAAGCGCGATCCTCAACGGCGACGCTAAAACGGGGGTTTCCTTGATGCGAATTGTACGTGAGTTGGATGCAGGCCCCGTCGCGGATGTGGAGGCGGTTGCCATTGAGAAACTCGACACGGCGTTGGCCATTGAAAGCAAACTCGCCGGCGCTTGTGTTCCGCTGGTGACTCGAAATCTTCCCGCCCTGGCCGCGGGCACCTTAACATTCGCGGAGCAGTCTCACGACGACGCCACGTTTTGTCGGAAGCTCACCAAATCGGACGGGGTGTTGGATTTTACCGCATCGGCGGAGGTGCTCGCCGCTCGGATCAATGGGCTCCATCCCTGGCCGGGTTGTCGGTTGCTCATTGAAGATCAATCGGTGCGGGTTGCCCTGGCCGAAAGCGGGGCAGGTGAAGGTGAACCCGGTG
>CBFHXU010000264.1:0-2945 GCA_965659875.1 uncultured Opitutaceae bacterium | reverse complement strand
CCGAGATTCACTTTTTCATCGTCATTCCCCCCTCCTCTCTCGCTAATCTGCACCTGCACCATGATACTGTTCGCGATCGCGATCATCTTAACCCTCGGAATTTCGTTTCTATGTTCGCTCATGGAAGCACTGATCCTGAGCACCACGGTCTCCGAGGTTGAGTCACTGAAAAAAACCCGCCCCCGGCGCGGCAAGATACTGGAGCAGCTTAGAACCAGCTTGGAGGAGACGATCTCCACGATCCTGACCCTCAACACGATCGCCAACACCCTCGGTTCCATTACCATTGGCGCTAAAGCCGTCGACCTGTGGGGACAAACCTGGCTGGGAGTCGTTTCCGCCGGCATGACGCTCGGCATCCTGTTCTTCTCCGAGGTCATTCCAAAAAACCTCGGCGTCGTTTACCGCCAGTCGCTCCAACCCCACGTGGTTTATCCGCTACTCTGGATGCGCAACACCCTGCGCCCCGTCACCTACTTCTGTAATGTGCTGGTGCGGGTGGTCATCACTACTCCGCCCGAAAAAACCGATTCGGACGAGGAGATCATTTTGCTGGCCGAGCGTGGCGCCATGGAAGGCTCCCTCACCAAAAGTGAATCGAGCATCATCACCAACGCCCTTTCCCTCGACGAGGTGCGGGTTTCTGAAATCATGACCCCGCGTACAGTGGTGACCTCGCTCAAACGCACGGCCACCGTCGGCGAGGTGGTGGAGGCCTACCCCAATATCCCTTTTGCGCGCAGTCCCGTGTACCAAGAAAGCCTCGAGGATGTGGTCGGACTCGTGCGGCGTCGCGACCTCTTGAAAGCCATCGCCGATGATCTCGAGAACGATCTGATCGCGGCGCACATGCACGAGATCCATTTCATTCCCGAAACCGCGACGGTGGGACAGGCGCTCCAGGAGTTTCTCAAAACCCATCAACAGCTGTTCGTGGTCGTCGATGAATTCGGATCGACCGCGGGAGTCCTGACGATCGAGGACGTCATGGAGCATATCATCGGTCGCGAGATATTTGAAAAAGATGATGTGGCGGTGGATATGCGGGAACTCGCCCGCGCGCGTCTGAAGAAATCGAACCGCAAAGGTCGCCCCGACCTCCCCGACTCGCCTCCGTCCACCGGAACGACCCATCCTCAGTCTCCCCCATCCTAAGCTGATCTGAGATGGAGCCGACGCCTTCCCATTGGGTCCACGACCTGAGCCCGTTCTTGGTCCAGTTTTCCGACAATCTGGGAGTGCGCTACTACGGCTTGGCTTACTTGCTGGGGTTCGCGCTCGGCGGTTGGATTTTATATCACGCCGCCAAACAACGTCGATTGGATCTCCCTCCCCCTGCGGTCGCTGATCTGATGACCGCCCTGATCATCGGCGTCATGGCCGGAGGTCGTTTGGGATACTACGTTTTCTACGAAACCGCGACGATCTTTAGCGATCCTTTGCAACTCCTGCGGGTCTGGGAAGGTGGCATGGCATCGCATGGAGGGTTCATCGGCGTGGGCGTCGCCGTCGCCTGGTTCGCCCGCCAGCACCGCACGCCTTTTCTCGGCTTGGCCGATGCCGCCATCGCCGTCGCTCCGCTGGGCCTCGGTTTGGGACGCGTTGCCAACTTCATTAATGGAGAGCTTTGGGGCCGTGTCTCTGACGTGTCTTGGGCGGTCATCTTTCCAGCCAGTGCCCGGCCCGGCACCCCCGTTCACCTCATCGACCCTCGCCACCCCTCCCAACTGTACGCCGCCATGCTCGAAGGGTTTCTCATCTTCGGATACCTTCAATGGCGCTACTGGCGATCCCCGGCCGCCAAAACCCATCCCGGTCGCATCACCGGTGAGTTTCTCATTATCTACGCGATCGCTCGTATGATCACCGAAATGTTTCGCGAACCCGATGCCGGTCTCATCCTCGGACTCACCCGCGGAACGTTCTACTCGATCTTCATGATCATCGCTGGAACGATCGTAATTCGTCGGTCAAAATCACTGAAGTAAACCACCCAAGTGGACTAGGAAATGAACCCTAGTTTAAAATAATTGGTATTAAGCGAAGGGAAATCACCCTTCTTCGCCAGTGGTTCTCCGACGCGCGAAATTGCTGATTTCATTTTTGCTCATCGGCTTCGTCGGCGCCGCAGGAATCCAAGCGAAGACCCCGGCCAAACCGGTTAAATGGATGCGTGGAATTTACATGGCGGAATCGCCGGTGCCGCAATCGGTGCCCGAGACCATCGCCGAGTCCGTCGCCAATACCGTGGCGCGCGAAGTAGGCGGTGCCGCCATTCGCGGGAATGGCAATTCCATGAAGCCCCTCTACCACGATGGCGTGATCATGGTCGTCGCCCCTACCAAATTTGATGAGCTCAAACGAGGTCAGACCGTGGTTTACAAAAACCGCGAAGGTCGACACGTCGCTCACGTATTAGTCGCGAAGTGCAAAAACGGATGGCGGGTCACCGGCCTCAACAACCGCACTCACGACGGCCAGGGCGTCAACGCCGAAAACCTGCACGGTGTAGTGGTCGACGCGTTCCAACCGGTCAAAGGCACCGCCCTCGCCAGCCGCTAAGGAGTCAGTCGATCCGGCCCCCCGGCGTTGCTACGTCGACATCGGTCTCCAGCGCAATTTTTGCGCCCAATTCAATTCCCGCGATTAACTTTTCCAGCGCACCGGAAGGCGCCGCGAAGGGCACATGTATAAAACCACCGCGCACCCCCTCCCTGCCTTCGAGTTCGTGCATGAGAGTATAAAAAAGGTGATTACAAACGTAATGGCCGGCTGAACTCGAAAGCTCGCTGGCAATCCCCGCCGCTTCCATCCCGCCCAACATCGCCTTTACCGGCAGAGTCGTCCGGTAAGCGGTGGGAGCCCCCGGGACCACCGGTTGATCGATGGGCTGTTGGCCGGCGTTATCGGGAATCCTGGCGTCGTCCAAATTCACCGCAACACGC
>CBFHXU010000263.1:0-2964 GCA_965659875.1 uncultured Opitutaceae bacterium | reverse complement strand
TTTGCCAAATGGTATGAGGCCCGCACCGGCCGAACGGTTGCCTTGGACTGGCGAGTGATTGGCGGAACCAGCGAAATTGCCCGCTTCCTTGCTTCGGAGTATACGGCGTCGTTTCGCTATCACTGGGAGGAGACGCTGGGGAAGCCTTGGGATTTTTCAGTTCAAGCCTCCTTTGCGGACGGACGATTACCGGATGATGCGTCGGCTCTCGAAAAAGAGGCGCGAGCGGCATTCATGGCGAGCAATGTCAGTTGCGGGATCGATCTATTTTTCGGTGGCGGCCCCTACGATTTTATTCGTCAGGCGCGGATGGGGCAGTTGGTCAAAACCCGGGTGTTTGAGACCCACCCCGAGTGGTTTTCCCCGGATATTATACCGTTCGAATATGCCGGGGAAGGTTACTACGATCCAGACCATCGTTGGACCGGAACTGTGCTGAGCAGTTACGGGATGATATATAATCTGGATGTGCTCACGTTACGCGAAATTGCGCAACCGCCTCAACAGTGGGAAGACATGCGCGACCCCCGTTTGCTCGGATCCATTGCTCTCACGGATCCGACCAAGAGTGGATCAATTGCGAAGGCTTTCGAGAATGTCATCCAACAGCAGATGCAGAGTGAGTTGGACCAGACGCCTAGCGATGAGGCCCGGGCGGTGCGAGCGGGCTGGGTTCGTGGTTTGCAATTATTGCAGTTGGCGGCGGCCAACGCGCGGTACTTTACCGATTCCTCCCAAAAACCCCCGATCGATGTTGCGGCGGGTAATTGTGCCATTGGCATGTGCATCGATTTTTATGGCCGCCAGCAGGCGGAGGCGGTTCGGCGCCGGGGAGATAGTGCGCGGGTGGACTACGTCTCACCTCCCGGCGGTAGCGTGAGTTCAGTCGATCCGATTGGGATTCTCCGCGGAGCTCCCAACCACGAAGTGGCCGAACTCTTCATCGAATTTGTGATGTCGATGGCCGGACAAAAGATTTGGAATTTCAAACCCGGAGTAGAAGGGGGACCACAGCATTTTGCCCTCCGTCGCTTGCCGGTGCGACGTGATTTTTATCGCGAGGAGCATAGGTCGTTTCGATCCGATCCGGATGACGAACCGTATGCCGCCGGCGAGCAACTGATTTACCGGGCCCACTGGACGGGGGCCTTGTTTCGCGAAATGTCGTTCGCCATTCGGGTGATGGGTTTTGACGCTCATCAGGAACTGGTGGCGGCATGGCGTACCATCAATGACGCGGGACAACCCGCGGAAGCGATGGCCGTGCTCCAGGACATGAGCGCGATTGATTACGATACGGCCCAAGGCTTGATTAAAAATATAATCGGTTCGCGCAACAAAGTCGAAGAGCTTCAGCTTGCGAAGAAACTGGGTAATCACTTTCGCGAACAATACGCTAAAGCGGCCCAAATTGCGCGCGAGCAGTCCGGGTCTCGTTAAAGCAAGTCTCGAATCTGAGCTGCCAATTGATCGAGCGCGGTATCGAGCCAACGACGTCCTTTTTCGGCGGTCGCCTTGGTGGCATCGCCCATGACTCCATCCGGTGCGATGTCGCGTGTGACCCAGGAGTGGGTGGCCGGTGCATTTTCCGGGAGCAGTTTTCCGGGGTCTTCCAGAAACGCCGGATAATGACAGATCGCCCGATCCATTTGCACGGTATCGGGAGCAATCGCCAGCATGACGGATGTTTCCCATTCACCCGCGTGAAATCCCCAGGTGCGTTCTTGCGGATTCAACTCATCACTCGCTTTGAGGCGCAACATGCCGGCACGCACCTTGAGCTCATGCTGAATCTCCCGCAACGTGTAGGTCAGCACTGAACTGTTGCCTCCGTGGGTGTTTAAAAAGGCGAACTGCCTAAATCCGTGGGCATGAAGATTGGCCACGACTGACTTCACGATACGTCGCAACGACCGTGCGGATAGACTGAGGGTGCCGGGGAATCCCGCGTGCTCGTTGCTTTTCCCGAATGCGAGAGTGGGACCGAACCAAACCGCTTCCGGTAATCGCTCGTAAAGTCCGTCACAAGCGATTTCGGCAATCATTGAATCCACCCCCAATGGCAAGTGGGGGCCGTGCTGTTCGATGGCACCGATGGGAATAATGACCAAGCTTTCGTTCTTGTTCTCCAGGTCATCAAGTTCGGTCCGAGTGAGGGCCGGGAGGTAGCGGCGGCGGCGTCCAGCCGGATACGGCCGGGAGGCGCTCAAACTCAGATTCGACGTCGTGTTGTTCGGAGTGAACGTGGCGCTCAAGGAGCTCGTGATTATCTCGCCCAAGAGTTCCGCCAACTGGTTCGCGGATTCGTCCAAAATGCTCTCTGCGGTTTCAGAGGAGATTGATTCAACCGGAGGCAGGTTTGCCCAGTTTCCGGGACGAAACTCCGTATCCACCGGGGGGGCGCTGGGCGTGTCCGACGGCGATTTACCGCAGAGGTGCCTGCCCAGTAATTGAGCTCGTGAGCGATGGGAGGATGACGGATGTAACGACAGGCCCACCCCGCTCGCATCAATCACGAAGGTGCGTAAGGCGTGGCTGACGCGAATGTCCCGCGAGGCGGCGTCCACAATTTCGGAGTTCCACGGATTAATCGTCCAAAACAAGAGGTTTTGAACGCCGGACTCGGAGATCCCTTCACTGACTTCCAGGAGTACATCACGCAGATGGTCGGGATCGAATTTCCCCACCGAAGCGTGGTAGGGGCTGAGACCCAACCGAATCGGGGGTAGCACACGCAGCAGGGAACCGGCTTCGATCGAAGCCAGCGCAGCGGTCAAAACCGCCGAACCGATCACTTCGTCAATATCTAGGGCCAATCCCAAACCGTAGTCGCCGAGGCCATAGATCGGCAGAATCGCGACGGCCGCAGTCGGCGCCTCCATTTCGGTGGTGCGGAAGTGATGCCATGCTCCGGAGGAAGGAACGGCGGAAAGTTGGACGGAGGTGGTCGACATGGGCGCCGGT
>CBFHXU010000262.1:0-3046 GCA_965659875.1 uncultured Opitutaceae bacterium | reverse complement strand
CGAAGACACCAAGGGCGTGAACCGCATTATGGGTGTTTCGGCGGCCGGGGAGTTTTATGAAATCGCCGCCAACGTTGCCCCGGAAGGCAGTGAATGGGCCGGCGCTTGTTTCTCGCCCGATGGCACTACGTTGTTCGCGAACATTCAGAAACCGGGCTATACGGTCGCGATCACCGGTCCGTGGCCTAAAGCGTAGGTATCGCTTGGGCCCGTTCGGCGGCTGAAAGCTCGCGCCAAGTTCCCGGTGCGAGGTCGAGCGCGGCGAGTGGCAAGTCTCCAATCGCCGCGCGGTGGAGGCGTAACGTCGGTAAACCCACGGCGGCGGTCATGCGTCGAACCTGCCGATTCTTGCCTTCGGTGAGGGTGAGCGAAATCCAGGCGTCCGGCACGGTCTTGCGCACGCGGATCGGCGGATCGCGCGGGGGAAGTTGCGGCGCAGGATCGAGGCGGTGAGCTGAGCAAGGCAGCGTGCGTTGGCCGCGAATGGAGACGCCGCCCGCCAGCTCTTTGAGCGCCTCGGGGGTGACCACGCCTTCGACTTGCACCCAATATTCCCGGCGGTGGCCGTGTTTGGGATTGAGGAGTTGGGTATTAAGGCCCGGTTCATCGCTCAGGAGCAGCAGGCCTTCCGAATCGGCATCGAGGCGTCCCAATGAATAGACGTCGGGCGGTAGATTGAATTCGACCAACGGTCGCCACTTCGATCCGGGTTCAGGGGTAAACTGGGAGAGAAAGCCGTAGGGTTTATGCAGAGCAATGAGCACGGAAAGAGTGACAGTGACTCGCGTTTTTAAGACAAGGGCAGATCATTGCCCTCCGATCATGAACGCTGCCCAAATTCCTGCTCTCAACAAAATCGAAATTGCCGCGGTGATCGAACCTGCGCCCGGTCCCGGCGAGGTGTTGGTGCACGTGCGGGCGGCAGCGCTCAACCATCGCGATCTATGGATCAAGTTGGGACAGTATGGGGGGATTGAATATCCTTTGATTCCGGGGTCGGACGGCGCCGGGGTGATTGCGGTCGTCGGCGAGGGAGTGAAGGATTGGGCGCTGGGCGACGAGGTCGTCATCAATCCCAGTTTTAATTGGGGAGAGAGCGAGCATGCCCAGGGGAGTGATTTCACGATCCTCGGATTGCCTCGCGCCGGCACCTTGGCGGAGCAGGTGGTTGTGCCCGCATCGCAATTGGCGATGAAACCCAAGTATATGAGTTGGCCGGAGGCGGCGGCGCTACCGTTGGCCGGGTTGACAGCGTATCGCGCGGTATTTTCCCGGGCTCAATTACGCGCGGGTGAGCGGGTATTGATTTCCGGGATCGGCGGGGGCGTCGCTCTGTTCGCTTTACAATACGCCGTCGCGGCGGGCGCCGAGGTTTGGGTGACCTCGAGCAGCGACGAGAAGATTGAGCGGGCCGTGTCCCTGGGGGCCAAAGGCGGGTTTAATTATTGTGACGAGAGATGGGCCAAAGCGGCCCGCGGGTCGGTTGATGGTTTTGACGTGATCGTGGACAGTGCGGGCGGCGAGGGTTTCAATGGACTGATCGATCTGTGCCATCCGGGGGCGCGCGTGGTATTTTTTGGCGCGACGCGAGGCGATCCGGAGGTGTTGCCCATGCGCAAAGTCTTTTGGAAGCAGATCAGTCTGCTCGGCACGACCATGGGGAGTCCGGCCGATTGGTGCGCGATGATTGCTTTTGTGGAGCAGCATCAGATTCGTCCGATCGTGAGTGATACGTTTGCCCTGAACGATGCGCCGGCTGCTTTCGATTTGATGGAGCAGGGTGGCCAGTTCGGGAAGATCGTGGTGACGATGAAGTCGTGACTACGACTTGGCCGGAGTTTGCCCCGGAGACATCACGAGCAACGTTCCCGCGATCATTACGAGGCAGCCGATGATCATGCCTGGAGTAATTTGCTCTCCGAGCAGTAGGGCTCCCCAGCCCATGGCGAAGACCGGCAGGATGAACGTGATCGTGGTGCAGCGGGTGGGACCGATGTCGGCGAGTAATCGGTAGAACATAAGATAGGCCAGCGCGCTGCCAAACACGGCCAAGAGTAGCAGCGCGGTGATTTCAGTTGGACCCGGAATTGAAACCAGGGGAGATACTGGCAGTCCCAGAAGAACGATGGGAGCGACGGAAAGTTGGCTCCACGCCGCGATACCCTGGGAGGGAAGATGGCTCGCGCGAAGTTTGATAAACACGCCGGAGAGCGCGTAGCAGAGGGGGGCAACTACCGTGATGCCGATGGCGATAAATGTCGCGAGGGTAAGTTCCACGTTGCCCAGGCCATTGGCGAGGGTGACCCCCGAAAGTCCGAGGAATACCCCGATGGCTCGTTTCACGCCAAACCCCTCGCCCAACCAAATGGCGGCGAAGATTGAACCAAACAACGGGGTACACGCATTGAGTATGCCGAGCAGTGAAGCGGGAAGTTGCAGCGCTCCGATGGCAAAACAGGAGAAAGGAATGGCGGAGGCCAGCAATCCGATCCGGAAATACAGACCACGGTAATCGCGCCATCGGGAATCAAACCCGATCGCCCGGAGGTAACCGACCAAGATGAGACCGGCAATGCCCAGTCTGCCCGCGGCCGTCAACGCCGGTCCGAGCACCGGCGAGCAGATGCGGATGAAGACAAATGAACTGCTCCAAATCGCACATAGTCCGATAAACCTTACCCAATCCTGCGTTCTCACCGCGGCGCGACGCCTTTCAGTTTTTGCTCATGGCTCAGGAGCCATTGTTTGCGCCACAGACCTCCCCCGTAACCGGTGAGGTTGCCGTTGGCCGCGATAACCCGATGGCAGGGGATTATGATGGAAATGTAATTCATGCCATTCGCTCGGCCGACCGCGCGCGCCGCTGCGGGTCGCCCGAGTGCGGTCGCCATATTACCATAACTTTGAGTCGTGCCGGGCGCGATGGATTTGAGGTGATCCCACGCGGAATGCTCCCACGCCGATCCGGTGGGTGCCAGCGGCAGATCAAAGTCAATCCGATCGCCGGCAAAGTAGGCTTTGATTTGTTCGGCCGCGGTCGTGAGCA
>CBFHXU010000261.1:0-3083 GCA_965659875.1 uncultured Opitutaceae bacterium | reverse complement strand
AAATCGGATACCTCAAGCGCGACGGCTCCACTCGCGCTGCGATATCATTCGAGCTGAAGCCCGTCGGCGCCGAGAATCCACGCACCATGATCGCCAATGGTCAACGCAAGCTCATCGAGGCTTGGTCCCAAGTTACCCCTTAACTCTTTCCTGCCCATGTCGGACAAACCGAAGATCTTCCTCACCCGTCCCATTCCGCCCGCTTCGATGGAGCTACTCAAAGAGGAGGTGAAACTCACTTATAACCCCGACGATCGCGTGCTCAGTCGCGCAGAGTTGATCGCGGGCATGGCAGGACAAGACGGACTGCTCTGCACTTTGATGGATGGTATCGACGGGGAGCTTCTCAATACCAACCCCAACCTTAAAATCGTGGCCAACTACGCCGTAGGGTACAACAACATCGACGTCGCCGCGGCGACCGCGCGCAAGATCCCCGTATCGAACACCCCGGGTGTTTTGACTGCCTCCACCGCCGACATGGCGTGGGCGCTGATGTTTGCCATCGGCCGCAGAGTGGTCGAGGGCGACCAACTTGTGCGTTCCCGCCAATGGCAAGGCTGGGGTCCCATGCAGTTGCTCGGTCAAGACATCACCGGAGCCACCCTCGGTCTCATCGGTTTGGGTCGTATCGGCAAAGCCATGGTTCAACGCGCCAAGGGTTTTGATATGAAGGTGATTTACTGGAATCGCACCCGCCTGTCCGAAGCCGAAGAAACTGCCATGGGCATCACCTACGCCTCCCGCGAAGACGTATTGGCGCAGGCTGATTTTGTATCGCTGCACGTGGCCCTCAACGCGGAGACCACCCATCTGATCGGCGCCGCCGAACTCGCGCTGATGAAATCCACCGCCTATCTGATCAACACGACCCGCGGCCCGGTGGTGGACGAAAAAGCGTTGGTTGAATCACTCAAGACGGGATCCATCGGCGGGGCCGGATTGGATGTTTTTGAAAAGGAACCGATGCTGGAGCCCGAGCTCTATGATCTTCCGAACGTAGTCATCCCGCCCCACCTCGGCAGTGCCACCATCGGCACGCGCACCAAGATGGGCAACATCGCTGCCGAAAATTGCTTCACCGCCTGCCGCGGTGAACGTCCGCCCAATATCGTAAACCCCGAAATCTACGACTGAGCTTAAACCTACCCCATTTCAGGTTTCCAGCGTTTCAGTCTTTCAGCTTTCCCTCCCTCCTCCCCTACCCCATGTCTTCTCTCCTCGCGCTCCTCCCCATCGCGATCGTGGGCATCTTTCTCGTCGGCCTGCGTTGGCCCGCCAGCAAAGCAATGCCGCTTTCGTTCACCACCGCCGCGCTGTTGGCGTTGTTCTATTGGCAAATTCCCGGAGCTCAGGTGGCGGCGGCCTCCGTGCGCGGATTGATGATTTGCCTGCAACTCCTCTTCATTATTTTCGGCGCGGTGCTCCTACTCAATACCCTCCGCGAAAGCGGCGGACTGGCGACCATTCGCAACGGATTTACCTCGATCACTCCGGATCGTCGCGTGCAAGTAATCATCATCGCTTGGCTGTTTGGCGCTTTCATCGAGGGTTCGGCCGGATTCGGAACGCCGGCGGCAGTCTGTGTTCCGTTGCTCGTCGGGCTGGGGTTCCCTCCCATGGCCGCGGTCGTCGCGGGCATGATGATCCAAAGCACACCCGTTTCGTTCGGCGCGGTGGGAACTCCTATTCTAGTGGGCGTGAATTCAGGTCTCAGTGGGGCGCCCCAAGTCGAGGCGTTTAATGCCTCCCAAGGTATTTCCCAAGCCGGACTGGTCGATTCGATCGGAGCCAATGTCGCGATGATTCACGCCGTTCCCGGCACCTTGATTCCCCTATTGGTCGTCTGCTTCATGACCCGCTTCTTCGGTGCGAATCGTTCTTTCCGCGAAGGGCTGCTCATTTGGAAATTTGCCATCTTCGCCGCCTTCGCGATGACCATCCCCTACATGATCATCGCCCGCACCCTGGGGCCGGAATTCCCTTCTCTACTCGGATCGTTGATCGGGCTCGCCGTAGTCGTTCCGGCCGCAAAACGCGGTTTTCTTCTCCCGAAAAATGCCTCTTGGGATTTCCCGCCGCGCGAAGGCTGGTTGGCTGATTGGCAAAGCGACGCCGACCTCCAAACAGCGGAACCGAAAACCCAGCTTTCATTGTGGCAAGCATGGCTGCCCTATCTCCTGATTGCGGCGCTGTTGGTCATCACGCGTCTCCCCTCGTTGGGCATCAAGCCTCTCCTGACTGCCGTGGCTTTTGGCAGCTCCGGACTGTTTGGCACCGAGGTGGGTTTCAGTCTGCAGCCCCTTTACTTGCCGGGTTCAATTTTCCTGTTGGTGAGCGCCCTCACGGTTTGGTTGCACCGCATGCCCAGCGGAGGTTTTGGGCGGGCGTTGTCTCAATCGGGTAAAATGATCGTATCCGCATCCACCGCTCTCGTTTTCGCGGTCCCCATGGTGCAGGTGTTCATCAACTCGAACGGAGGAGCCGCCGGACTCAATTCGATGCCGGTTGAACTCGCCGGTGGCGTTGCCCAAATCGCCGGAAGTGCTTGGCCGTTTTTCGCGCCCTTCATCGGCGGAATCGGCGCGTTCGTCGCGGGCAGCAATACCATCAGCAACATGATGTTCTCCCTCTTCCAATTCGAAGTAGCTCAACGGATCGATGCCTTGCCCCGAATCGTGGTGGCGCTACAGGCGGTGGGCGGAGCCGCGGGGAACGTCATTTGCGTACACAATGTCGTCGCCGCTTCGGCGGTGGTGGGTATGGTGGGACGTGAGGGCGACGTCATCCGCAAGACTGTCCTCGTATTTCTATACTATGCGACCGTCGCCGGAATCATTGGCCTGATCCTCGCCTAGTGCCGATCCAGCCATTCCCTTATTTTTTCAATTCCAAAATCGTAAATCAAAAATCGTAAATCCGCATGTCTCTTCCCGCCGAACTCGATCCCGCTGAACGCATCCTCATGGGGCCCGGCCCCAGCACCGTGCCCTCCCGTATTCTGCGGGCCATGGGTTCTCCTACGTTGGGTCATCTGGACCCCCAATACATCGGCTACATGGACGAAACCTGCGCCATGTTGC
>CBFHXU010000260.1:0-3119 GCA_965659875.1 uncultured Opitutaceae bacterium | reverse complement strand
AGCGACTCAGCTCTGTCGCCTTCGTGAAGGCCTCTTGGTGGCTGGAGAATGTCCACTCTCGAGACGACCATGCCACCGGTCGGGGAAATACCTTACAGGAGATTTCGGTCATCACTCCCCACATACCGAGGCTACCGACCATAAGTTTGGGAAGATCGAATCCTGCGGCATTTTTGACCACTTTGCCTCCCCCTCGAATGACTCGACCGCGTCCATCGATCATGCGCACCTCGATGACGAAGTCGCGGACTCCACCGAAGCGTAGCCGGCCGGGGCCCGCGGCATTGGCTGCCACCGTTCCGCCCAACGTTGCGCCCGACTCCACCCAGAGTGGATCAAAGGGCAGATACTGTCCTTTCTCGGCCAGCGTTGCGTTGATCTCTTTTAAGGGCGTGCCTGCCTGCGCCGTGATGGTGTATTCGGATGCTTGGTATTCGGTGATCCCGGAGAGCCGACGCATGTCCAACCGGTGCGTATGCTCGTCGGTCGAGCTCAGCCGCGACTTGGTGCCGGCGCCGACTGGAAGCAGTCGATCATGTGATCTGACTGCCTCGATAACCTCGGATTCTGAAGTGGGTTCACTCACGCGAAATAATACCGGCTTGTTCCAAGGGATGCGCCCCCGGATGTTGCAGCGCGGGAGCCTCGGGACCGGGAAACATCTTCCCGGGATTGGCAATTTCGTCCGGATCGAACGCATGGCGAACGTCCTCGAAACAAGCGATGGTCGATTCGTCGAACATGTCGGGGAGGTAAGCGCTTTTTTCGACTCCGATGCCATGTTCGCCGGTTAGAGATCCTCCCATTTCAATACACATTTTCAATATTCTCGCGGCCAACGCCTCTGCCCGTTCGAGCGAACCGTCTTCCCCGCCATTGTAGAGAATCAAGGGATGTAAATTTCCGTCCCCGGCGTGAAAAACGTTGGCCACCCGAATGCCTGTCTCACGGGACATCTCTTCGATTCGGCGCAGCGCTTCACCAAGGCGCGAACGCGGAACGACTCCATCCTGGACGATGAAGTCGGGACTCAATCGACCGACCGCTGAGAATGCCGACTTGCGTCCCCGCCAGATCGATAGCCGTTCATCTGCGTTGGCCGCAACCCGCGTTTCGAAGGCATGCGTGGCTTTCAGCAGTTCATCCAACTGCCGTCGTTCGACAGCGAGTTTCTCACTGGGGCCTTCGAGTTCGACGATCAACACCGCCGCGGCACCGGGAGGGTAGTTGCATTGCACCGCGGCCTCCGCGGCTTCGATGGCCAGTGCGTCCATGATCTCGAGGGCACCGGGGAGAAGCCCCGAATCAATGATCGCGGCGACGGCGTCGCCCGCGGCCTCCAGCGACTCGTATCCTACTAGGACAGTATGATATTCCTCCGCTGGGGGCAGCAGGTTCAGCGTAATTTCCAAGGCGATGCCGAACAGACCTTCGGATCCACAGAAGAGTCCCGTCAGATCGGGGCCGAGATGGTCGCGACTGCGACTACCGAACGTCACGACTTCACCGGTGGCCAGGACGGCTTTGATCGCCAGCACGTGGTTGGCGGTCATGCCGTATTTGAGGCAATGTGCTCCGCCGGAGTTGAACGCTACATTTCCGCCAATGGTGCAGATGATCTGACTCGACGGGTCGGGTGCGTAGTGCAGGCCATGCGGGGTTGCCGCTTGAGTGACGTGTGCGTTGATGACTCCGGGTTCCACCACCGCAATCCGTTCTTCCGGATCCAGATCAATGATGCGATTGAGTCGGTTGAGACCGATCACGATGCCGTTCTCCACCGGAAGGGATCCGCCGGATAGACTCGTGCCACTCCCGCGGGCGACAAACGGCACTTTTTCGCGAGCGCACCACCGCACGAGAGCGATGGTTTCGTCCGCGGTGGCCGGCAGGGCGACGGCCCGAGGCTTTGCTTTGAAGGCGGTCAGGCCGTCCGACTCGAATGACTTCAATTGCGCCGGATCGACGAAAAGTCGGTCCGGGGGAATGAAATCCCGCAGTCCGTCGAGAGAAGTCATGCCGCGAGAATGGGTTTTGTTTAACTCAAGCAGTCTTTCAACGCCGCCAGAATCGTCTGCACATTGCGCCGAGTGGCCGAGTGCCCCATGAGTCCGATACGCCAGGCTTTTCCGGCGAAGACACCGAGACCGGCACCGATTTCGATGGAGTAGTCAGCGAGAAGCTTGGCTCTCACGGCAGCTTCGTCCACGCCCTCGGGAACGGATACACAGTTCAGCGTGTGCAATGAGTTTTGCGGGATGTAGCTCAGGCCGAGAGCTTCCAACCCTTCCCGGAGCTCCAGATGCATCGCGCGGTGGCGCTCGATCCGGGCTTCGAGCCCTTCCTCGAGCACGATGCGGAGAGCTTCGCGCAGCGCGTAAACCATATTGATGGGTGCGGTATGATGATAGGCGCGCCCGCCGTCGCCGGTGTAGTAGTTGCGCAACATCGACACATCGAGATACCAGCTCTGGACCTTGGTTTTGCGGGCGGCCATGACTTCGAGTGCGGCGTCGGAGAAAGATACCGGAGACAGACCCGGAGGGCAGGAAAGGCATTTTTGGGTGCCCGAAAAGATGGCGTCGATTTGCCACTCGTCGACCTTGAGCTCATGACCACCGAGGGAAGTCACCGCATCGACCACGAACAACATGCCGGCGTCGTGCACGATCTTTGAAATACCGGCGAGCGGCTGGTGGGCGCCGGTGGAAGTTTCGGCGTGAACGATCGTGAGTAATTTGGCGTTGGGGTGCTCCGCCACTTTTGCGGCCACGGCTTCGTCGGTGAAGGTTTCACCCCAAGGAATGGATAAGGCATGCACCGTCGCACCGCATCGTTCGATGATGTCCTGCATCCGCATGCCGAAAACACCGTTGATGCAGACGATCGCTTCATCGCCGTGTTCGATCAGATTTGAGGCAATGGCTTCCATGCCCGCCATACCCGTGCCGGATACCGGAAACGTGAGCGCATTCTTGGTTTGGAAAACCTCGCGCAACATGGCGCAGGTTTCGTCCATGTAGCCGATGTATTGGGGGTCCAGATGACCCAACGTAGGGGAACTCATGGCCCGCAGAATACGGGAGGGCACGGTGCTGGGGCCGGGCCCCATGAGGATG
>CBFHXU010000259.1:0-3154 GCA_965659875.1 uncultured Opitutaceae bacterium | reverse complement strand
CATGCAATGCCATACGGCTCCCGGCCGCCAAATGCCATTGACCGAAGTCGTCGCTCCCGTGATCGATCCGACCGCCCACTCGCGACACGCCGAAGGCTCCACGGGCAATCAATGTGTTTCGTGTCACATGCCCACCACGAGTTACATGATGCGTTCTCCGCGGCATGATCATGGCTGGTTGAAGCCGGATCCGCTCATGACGAAGGAGCTGGGTATTCCGAACGCATGCAGCTCATGTCACAGCGATCAATCCGTCGATTGGGCGATTGAGCACACCACGGCGTGGTATGGAGACAAAATGGACTCACGGCAACGGGCACGGGCGCGGGCGATCGCGGCGGCTCAGGCGGGCGAAGAGTCAGCTGTGCCCGCCCTCATGAAGTTGTGGGCGGACGAAGATATTCCGGCTTGGCGGGCGACTTATATGCAACTCTTGGCCGGACATGCTGATCATCACCCGGAGATCGTGGCATTGGCTCGGGAGGCAGCGGACGACGAAGATCCTATGGTGCGGGGTTCGGCGCTGCAGGCGCTCACGGGCATTCCCGGTCAGGAAGATGTGATCCGGGCGGGCTTTGACGATCCGGTGCGGTTGGTGCGATTGGATGCGGCCTGGGGATTATCGGAGGAGGCAACGGCGCATGCTTCCTTGGCCAAGGAGTTCTTGGACTATCTCGACCTGACTTTGGATCAACCCGGTGGCCGTCTGCGGAAAGGCCAATACCTTGCCAACACCGGTCGTCTCACGGAGGCAGTCACGGAGATCAAGCTCGCCACGCAATGGGATCGTTATTCCTCAGGGATTCATGAGACGCATGCGTTGGTCTTACAGGCCGCCGGTCGCATGCCGGAAGCGGCCAATGCGTTTTATCGGGCGGCGCAATTGCAGCCCACGAGCGGTGAGGCCATGTTCCGTGCGGGCTTGGCCTTTGCGGAAGCGGGTAAAATGGAAGAGTCCACCACGGCGCTGAGTGCAGCCGTGAAACGTCAACCGGACCATCACCGGGCGTGGTATAATTTAGGTTTACTCAGAAACCAAAGTGGCGATATCGAAGGCGCGTTGGACGCCCTCGGTAAAGCGGAAGCGGCCGGACCGAATGTGCCGGACTATCCCTACGCGGCGGCAACCATTCATTGGCAAAATGGCGATCGGGCGGCGGCGCGAGCAGCGGCCCAACGCACGCTGGTGATTAATCCCGGTTACACTCCCGCTCGCCGGATGCTACAGTAACCTTATGTGGCCTGCGTTTGGGCCATGTGCTGCTCTCAGCAAACACTACTCGGCCCCACACGAAGCCCAATCTTCATTGTCACTTACTAAGTGACAATGATCCATAAGTCATTTAATTATAGTGGTTAAGGATCTTGTGGATTTGTAGGGTCGAGAGTGGGAGGGAACGCTGGGTTTGTGCGATCCGATTCGGGAGATTAAATCACTCTCGCCCCGGTATTTTCCCGGGGATTGAGGGGGGAATTTTCGCTTTCTTTGGGCGGTTTATTCGCCTTGGAGATAGGCCACGATGTCGGCGACGTCTTGGGCACTGAGACCGAGTTGGTCGGCACTGAGCATCAACGTTTCGCGGTAGCGGTTCACTCTCTTGATGCGGTTTTTTGGGACCAGTTGGGTCACTCCTCCCATCGACTTGATCACGGTCGGGTCGCCATTCGCGGAAACGATGCCGAAAATTTCGCCACCGTCCTTGAGTTCGATGCGACTGCCCTCGAATCCGTGGGCGACATCGCTGGCGGGATCGACGATGGCGAGAATCGCTTGTTCGACTCCTTGGCGACTGACCCAACCGTCGAGGGCGGGACCGTAGTTGGGCCCCGATCCGGCGAAGTTGTGACACAGTCGGCAAGCGGCGGCTTTCGACTCACCCCGAGCGGCGTCACCGGTCAAAGCGAGCACACTCGCGACGGGAATCAGTTTTTCGGGATCGGCTTTGGGATGCACGTTGGGGACGACCGTGACCGTTGCGGGGTCGTAGATACCTTTGGCTTTGATTTGGGCGGCGAGATCGGTGTCGGCCCAGCGAAGGTTCACATAATTGAGCATCCACCAGAGGGCGGTTTCCTGCACAATCCCGTCCGAATTTTCGTAAACCGAAAGCACTGCGTCGGCCGCGGCTTGAGTGGAAATGAAGCCGAGGGCAGTCAGCGATTGCAGTCGGACCTCATCAGCGAGGCTTTGGTCGGACGCACGGGCGGCAAACTTGGCGACGTAAGACTCCGGCGTGAGGCGCCAGGCGAGATCGATGTAACGGGATGAGCCACGTTGGAAACGGGAATCGGTGGAGGCCTCAAGGGCGGCGAAAACGGCTTCTTCTTTGCCGGTGGCACCGGTTCCCCAGGCTTCCAGGTAGTTGCGATCCTGGCCGTCATACGATGCCGCAAGTTCGACGAGGAGGGGGATCGCGATGGTGGCGCCGGAATCACGTAGAGAAACGGCAACTTCGCGTCGCACGGCGGGAGAAGCGTCGCGCACCAGCAATTGGGAAGCTTTCTGCAACGGAGCTTGGGCCCGGCGAAGGGCGCGGAAAGCGGCGATCCGGAACTGTTCGTTGGCGTGTTGAAGGAGTTCGTGCGTCGCCGCACGGCCTTTGGGTCCAAGATGAGGGAGAATGGCGATCGCCCGAGCGGCGATGTAGGGATTTTCGTCGGACAGCAATGGCTTGAGGGCGGCAAGTGATGCATCACCGGCGGCGCGCAGTCGCGTGAGACCGAGGGAGCGGACATTCACGGCCGGGCTACGCAGGGCGGTGATTTGTCCCGCGACCGTATCGAGGTCAAATTGCGGGACTTTTGGAGTGAACCCTTTCGGGGCGATTCGGTAAATCGTGCCACTCATGGTCTCGTCATGGTCGGCGTGACCACCGACACGGGCATCAAACCAGTCGGACACGTAGATCGCGCCGTCGGGCCCGACGGAGACGTCGGAAGGGCGGAAATTCGTGACGAGTTGGTTGTTCATTGCGCCGCGCAGTGAATCCACTCCCGACAGTTCCTGTTCAGGATTGGGCGTAAAAAATTGCATGCGATCCAATGAGAATCCGGCGCCGACTGGCTTGGGCTGATAGCCGAACACGACATTACGAGCGGCTTCACAGCTGAGCAGAAGTCCGCGCCATTTTTTGCCGAGGGCTCCGTTTTCGTA
>CBFHXU010000258.1:0-3162 GCA_965659875.1 uncultured Opitutaceae bacterium | reverse complement strand
TGTAACACTGCACGAGTTCCGCCAAGGTTCCTGCACCCGAGCGTGAAGCCACCAGATCACCTACTGAATACAGAGCTCCCATGTGGTCACAAAACGGAATCGTCACGGATTTTACCGGAGCGCCTTCCGGACCTTCATTTTCCTCCGTCAAAACCTCTCCCGCCGTCGGACCAGCAACAATCAATTGCTGCACGTCTCTTTGCGCCCAAAATTTCGCGTGGGCCTTCGCCCAACCCGTAAGCGCCTCCGCTCCCTGGCTTCCTCCCATCACCACCAATGTTTTCTTGCTGGGATTCAAACCGAAAGCCTCCGCGGCTTCTCCCCGGGGAATCCGGACGATTTCATCACGCACGGGTAAACCGACATGACGCAATTTCGATTGATTCGCCCCTTCAAATCCAATGCCGCGCGGAACATAAACGCGGTCCGCAAATCGTGCGAGCATCCGCACCGCGCGGCCCACCACCCGGTTGGATTCGTGTAATGCCACCGGCACGCCGCGCAACCAACCGGCTACAATCAACGCCGCTGTCGTAAATCCACCGAATCCCACAATCAATACCGGACGTTCCCGGAGAATCAGGCGCCAACAAAAAAACAGGCCACGCATCTGTTGCAGCGCAAACCGGGAGAGTCCTTTTGCCCCCATTTCCAAGGGAGCCCCCGGGATAACTTGGCATTCAGTATCCGGATACTTCTGGATCAATCGGGCATCGATCTGCTTGTCGGAAATCAACAAAAGCGGCTGGTGCCCACGGGCGGTTAACCACTGCGCCAGGGCAAGACCGGGCGCCAAGTGACCACCCGTTCCACCGCAGGCGATCAAAAACCGGCTCATGCCACAACCTCCTCCAAACTTCGTCTCCCACTCAAAAGCACCGGTTTGGACCACGTCCGTGCCGTATTCAAAATCACTCCCATCAGGAGTCCCATCAACAACAGGTTCGAAAGACCCGCACTGATGAATGGCAACGACATGCCCTTGGTGGGCAAGAGACCGGTCACCACCCCCAAATTAATGATTGCTTGTAGCGTGATCATCAGAATCGAACCGGTGACGAGTAGAAACTGAAACAAATTGGGCGCCTTGCGCAGGTGCAGCAAACCCAGCAAAAATATCGCGGAGAACATGATTACCACTGCCAACGTGAACGGTAGTCCCAACTCTTCCCCCATCACCGCAAAAATGAAATCGGTGTGAGCTTCCGGCAGGAAGTTAATCTGCTGCCGGCCTTGCCCGATACCCGCGCCATCAACCCCGCCGACCGCAAACGCCGCGAGAGATTGATAAAGCTGATACGTGCCCCCCAACTTATTGCCTTCCACGTCGAGGAACGCCGTAAGACGGTGAAGACGATTGGGATTATTGATCACCAAAACCGCAAACATTGCCACCACGCCACCCACGGCGGGCAGGATATAACTCCATCGACTCCCCGCTAAAAACACGAGGATGAGTCCCACCGTCATGATCAATGCGGCGGTGCCAAAATCGGGCTGCAAAACAACTAATCCGGTGAAGGTGAAAACAATCGCGATCGGGATCACAAAACCCCGCCTAAATTCCCCGATGCGGCTCTGGTTAATGGCGAGGTAATGAGCCACGCAGAATACCATGGCGAGTTTGGCGAACTCCGATGCCTGCAAACGCACCGGTCCAAGACCCAACCAGCGGCGACTACCATTGACCGAAATTCCAATTCCGGGGACCGCCGTGAGAATCAGCGCCGCAATCGCAGCGAGACCGATGATCCATGAAAAACGCCGCATTCCTTCCAAATCCATACGACTCACGACCACACATGCCAATGTGGCACCCACCACCCCGATCAGCTGTTTGGTCAGGTAGAAAAACGGCCCCTGTTGGAATGACGCGGTGGCGCTGAATAACGTCGGTAAGCCGAGCACAAACAACGCCGCGGCACAGACGATGATCAACATCCCAGGGTTCGGTGCGGATCGGACAACGGGGGCAGGAGATTTACGGGAAGCCATAGGGGAAGAAAGCGGACAAAAACGGGATGAAATCTACTCGAAAACAGAAGGACCTTCGGGGTCGGAACCACCGATAGTTTTAATCGGCTCTTCCACCGTGATTACCGGGATATCACTCAAGTCTTCGTCTCCAAAACCCGCATCCAAATCGTCGGACGCTGGCGGTGCCTCCGCCGTCGCCTCATCTGCAGATGCTTCCGCCGGGCGTTCCTCCTCCGCGGGGGGAGTTTCCCAACCGGGAATAATTAATTCCTGTCCGGGACGAATTAGCGACGGATCGCGCACTTTATTCGCCAGCGCGATTTCACCGATTTTCACCCCGTAGCGATTCGCAATAACGGTAAGACTTTCACCCGGGGCAACCGTGTGTTTGAAGGTGCCGGCTGCCACCGTCGGCGTAGCAACGGTGGGCGTGGGGGGTGATTCACTGACAGCCGAAGGCGTCACCGGAGCCACTTCGGGAATGGCTAACTGCGCCCCGGCGCGAACCATGTCGCTCCTCAACCGGTTGAAGGCTTTGAGTTCGGCCACCGTCGTGCCGTGAGCCCGGGCAATCTTACCCAGGGTATCGCCCGGGCGAATCTCATACATCCGGGCAGATGCCGTCGCGGTTCCCGCGGTATTCGCCGTGACCGCGGGAGTCGTGACGCGTTGACCGGGAATCACCAATACTTGCCCCACCCGCAAACCGGTATCGGCGGGCAAACCATTGGCGGTGGCGAGTTCACGTACCGTCAAACTGTTGCGCTTGGCCAATGCCCAGAGACTGTCACCCGCCTGCACGGTGTAGGTCTCCGCGGGACGCACATCTTGCATTACCGGCTGCGGTTGTAAGGCCGTCGCGACCGGTGAAGTGGGCCGCGTCGGACTCGATCGTCCGCTGGTCGCCATCGCTGGTGCATTGGGATCAAATGACGGCGGAACATCCGAGACCAGGGCCGGGTTGAGCTGGGCATCGGTCATTTCCGGGGCCGCCGAAATGGGGGACGTATCACCGCTGGCGGGATATCCCGTCGCCATACCGTCGGCACCAGCCGGGACCGATTGGTTATTGGAACGGCAACCAGGAATCGCGATCGCCAGCACCAATACGGCAATGTGCACCGCTACCACAGCGCCAAGTATATTTAGTAGTTTCATAACGGGAATGAGGGTCGGGGGTTTCGT
>CBFHXU010000257.1:0-3189 GCA_965659875.1 uncultured Opitutaceae bacterium | reverse complement strand
GGGGGGGGGTTTTCCCCCCCGACAACCCTGCCTCACCACCATCCTGCCCCACCCATCAGCACGCTGACACGTGGTGCACTCCTCCGCGGACCGGACGGAGCCGGTCCCTCCCCGACTTGGGAGGGACGACCTCCGTGTCGTCCGCGATTGTTCAAGCGAAACCAAGCCACTGCTGCGGACCAGACGGAGCTGGTCCCTCCCTTTCGATTCCGATCTGACCCCTTTCTTCGTCCATGAAATACATTCTGCTCAGCGTGTTTGGCCTGTTGGTTTTGGCTACGATTGCTGATCGGTTGTCGCGACAACCCGACGAGTCGGACGTGCCGGTATTGTATTGGGTTACCGACGCGAGTCCGGCTCGACTGGCGGAGTTGGAATTGTTCTACGTATGGCTCGAGGAGAACGATTATCCGCGGTTCGAGATCCGGTTGGACAATACCAACAAAGACATCTCCAAGAAACTCATTCAAGGGGTGTCGGGAGTCGGCGCGGACATCATTTCGATGGCGCGCGATGAGGCCTGGCTGTTGCACGCGACCGGGATGATGGAGGACCTCGTGCCGCTGGCGCAGAAGCATGGGTTTACGGTGGATGAAACCTGGCCGGCCGCGGCTCCCACCTTTTTGATCGATGGCGAGCAAGTGGGGTTTCCTCGGGGCAATCCCGTGCAGATTTATTTCCTCAATACCGACCTTTTCGCGCAGCACGGTCAGCCCCTGCCGCCCGCGCAGTGGACGTTCGAAGAATTCGAAGCGGCGGGTAAGGCATTTGTCGCCGCGGCCAATGCGGGCAAGGAGCGGCAAACGGTGTTTTTTTGCGATACGATCAACGCGCTGACGCTGCGCCGCGGGATGGGGCGTTCGATGTTCAACGAAACCATGACGGCCGCGACCATGGATAACCCTGAGGCCGCGCGGGTGCTTCGCCTCATGCATAAATGGATCTACGAGGACCGCATCATCCCGACCCAGGCGGACCTCGATTTCTTCGCGGGCTCGGACACCAACACGTCCCGTATCCAACTTTTCCGGCAGGGCCGCTATGCGCTGCTTACCGCGGCGCGTTATTCCATCGTGCAACTCCGCGACGGGGACCCGATGAACATGGTCGCGCGCCCGTTGCCGCACGGGGGGTTCCCCAATGGCCTGCTGGGTTCTGGGAGTGTGGGCATTTACGCGAAATCGGAGCACAAGGAACTCGCCGCCTACCTGCTCGAGTTCTTTGCCAGTGAGACCTACAACATGAGTGTGGTGCACAGCTCGGATTCGATGCCGCCGGTTCCTCGATTTGCTGACACGGAGGCCTATCGACGTCCCGCCGAATTTCCGGGCGAGTGGGGGGTGCATGGCGTGATCTCGGAGGTGATGGAAATCGGCATCACCACGTGCGCGAGTCCGTTCGTGTTGCCCAGCAGCGCCAACCGGATCGAGTCGGAGTTTCGACTCGGGGCGCTGGCGGAAGTCTACTCGCCGGAGGAGGCCGTGGCGCTCACGGAAAAGTTCATCAACCGCGAGATTGAGCTCAACGTGAGTAAGAATCCGGAACTCGCCGCCAAGCACGCCAAACTCCTCGTCGATCAAGCGGAGATCGATCGCCTGCGGGCGGCCGGCGAACCCGTGCCGCTCGAGCTCATCACCAACCCGTTTTATCGCCGCTACTATGTCGACCAAGGCTGGGCGGCGGTTCCTTCCTCATGAGTGCGACGTTGAAGACCACCCGGGCTCGCCTCGCTCCGGCGCTGTTGTTTTTGGGGCCGAGTTTGGTGGGGTTTCTGGCCTTCACGATCGTGCCGCTGGTGCTCAGCTTCGTTCTCGCCTTCACCGATTGGGACGTGCGTCAGCACAACATGTTCAAGGGCGAACAGATCCAATTTGTCGGTTGGGAAAACTTCGAACGCCTGCTCACGCATCCGGCCTTTTACCAGTATTTCGGCAATACTTTGTTCTTCATGATGGGGATTCCCGTGACGATTATCGGCAGTCTCGTGGCGGCGTTGTTACTCACGAGAGAATTGCCCGGCCGGCAGGCCCTGCGGCAGATTCATTTTATAGCGATGGGCGTATTGCTGATCTCCCTGGTCATCTTGCATTTCACCGGGTTTGCGATGGGCGGAATGACCCTGCTGATCGTGCTGTTGTTTGGCAGCATCGTGGTGGTCGGCTTATGGGGACGATCGACGGTCTATCGCACGCTGTTTTATGCGCCACACTTCACCGCGGGTGTCGCGACCTTCCTGCTCTGGAAGAAAATGTATAACCCCCAGACGGGACCGATCAACACCGCGCTCACCCCGGTCGTCAGTTCGATCGAATCGCTCTTCCAATGGTTGCCGCTGGCCGCAGGTCCAACCCTGGCGGTGTTGGTGCTGGGATTGGGTTTTGCCGGCATGGGATTGTTTCATCGCCGTCTGGGCCAAGCTTGGGGCGATGCCGAAATCGGTCGCGGAGCCGTGCTCACGCTCACTCTCATTTCGTTGATGCCGGTGCTGTTGGGCTGGCGTTGGCTGGGCGGCACATGGCTGGCACCGCTATGGGTGGCAGGCAGTCTATTCACGTTGGGCTGGTGGACACTGCGTCCCTTGCGCGAGAAGCCGTTTCGGACCGTGACTCCGGCCCACGGATTCATGTCACTGGCGTTGCCGATGGCCGCGGCGGTGACGGGTGCTTTGATCATGGTAGGTCTCGCGATGGTCGCGTGGCGATTGCCGGCGATGGCGTCGTCGGGCGACATGGCGCCGCCGAATTGGTTGGCGGATTATCATTGGGCGAAACCGGCGATTATGATCATGGCCTTTTGGGCGGCGGTGGGATCCAACAACATGATCCTCTACATTGCCGGACTTACCAACGTGCCGCGCGAGTTGTATGAAGCGGCGGAGATTGACGGAGCGAATCGTTGGAATCGGTTCTGGCACGTGACTTGGCCGCAGCTCGCACCGGTGACGTTTTTTATCGTGGTGATGAGCGTAATCCATGGCCTGCAAGGAGGATTCGAAATGGCGCGGGCGATGACGCAGGGCGGACCGGCGGGATCGACCACCACGCTGAGTTACTTCGTCTACATCGAGGGGTTTGAGTCGGGACGACTGGGTTATGCGTCGGCGGTGGTTTGGGTGCTCTTCGCGATGGTCATGGCGATGACCCTACTCAACTTCAAATTCGGCAACCGCAACGTGAACGAATGATCGCT
>CBFHXU010000256.1:0-3206 GCA_965659875.1 uncultured Opitutaceae bacterium | reverse complement strand
GATGGCAGCCCGAGTTTTTGGCAAAGGGGGACGACCCAGTAGGAGAGCATCGTATTGCCTACGATCAAATCGAGGTCACGCCAGTGAGACTCTTTACTCAGTGCGTCGATGCAGCGATTAAAGTCCGCGACGGTTTGGGCCCCGGTGACGGCTCCGATATCAATCAGCTGAACATCGATTCCGATGGCGGCGAAGTTTTCCCGTAGCGGGCCTTCGCACGGTGCGAATACGGTAACCTCCCAGCCGGCGACCTCTTTGAAATGGCGCGCGTATTCGACGATGAAGAGGGGGGCGCCTTCGAGGTTTTGATTGTGGGAAACGATGCCGATATGAAGTTTCAGCTCCCGGCTGGCGAAGCGGTGATCGTTGGCGTTGATGCGGAAACTCGGGTTCGCGTATTCGACCGATTCGGAAAAGTGAGGGTCACGGAAGGCCGGGTAGCGTTGCACGAACGCCAGATGCTCTTTTTCGGTATAGCTGATTCCGCGGGTGGCGGAACCGAGGTGCACAAGGGTTGCGCCCGGGGTGTAGACGGTGCGATACCCCGCCTTTTCGGCGCGCATGCAGTAGTCCACGTCGTTGTAGGCGACTTGGAAGTCGGTGTCATCAAACCCGTTCAACTCCTGATAGAGGTCCTTGCGAGTAAGGAGGCAGGCCCCGGTAACGGCCGTGGTATTTCGAGCGGCATGGGGGAGGAAAAGGTAACCGAAGTCGTCGCGGGGAAGTCCGACAAACACCGCGTGGGCCAGTCCCCCGTTGGGACCCACCCAGATACCGGCATGGTTCAGGGTTTCATCGCGATGAATAAGGCGAGCGCCGACGACGCCCACCCCGGAAATAGTGGTCCAACCGACCATGTCCTCGAGCCAGCCTTTATGCTCGGCCTCAATGTCATTATTGAGGTGGAGCACCAAAGGCGTGTCGGCCGCAGCCGTACCCAGGTTCACGAGACGCGAATAGTTGAAGCCGGCCGGATCGCGTTCCGGTCTTAATACCCGCCAAGGTCGATCAGATTTTTGCTCGATACCTTGCAGGAGCTCCAAGGCTTCCGCCTCGTCTGAGCCATCGTCGACGACGATCAGTTTGGCATGCTCCCAGTTAACCGTGCGATCAAGGGAATCCAGGCATTCGCGAAGCAAGGCAGCCTGATTACGCGAAGGGATGATTATGGTGACGGGATTCTCCGCCAGCAGGGCGGGGTCCCACTTCAACTGATGGAGGCAGAGCGCGTGGTCCTGCATCAGCTCGGGGAGCACGACTTCGGCGCGTAATTCGCGGCGGGTCACGGCATCTTCGATTGCTTGGCGGGCGGCGCCAAACAAGTAACCCTTTTGGTCGCCCCGTTGAGCGGTGCTTTCTTCGTGTGCCCGCCAGTGGTAGCAGACGAAGGGCACGTGGAGAATGTTGGCGTGGTCGATTTTCTCTACGCAGCGGAGAATTAAATCGATGTCCTGTGCCCCTTCGTAGCCCACGCGAAGACCACCGACTTCTTCCACGATTTTGCGTCGAATGGTGCGCAGGTGGTGCGTGTAGTTGTGGGTGATCGCCATCTCGGGATTCCAGTCTCCCTTGAATTGGGGATCATAGTGGCGACCGGAGGAGTCGATCTTGTCTTCGTCCGTGTAGAGGAAGTCGACCGAAGGTTGGTCTTGGATCGCCTCGACCACGTGCAACAAGGCATCCGCGGGGAGGAGGTCGTCGTGGTCGAGAAACGAAATATATTCTCCCGTGGCGAGTTCCAGCGCTGAGTTGGTGGCGGCGGAGATGTGACCATTGGTTTCCCGTACGGTAAACTTGATGCGTGGATCCGAGTTGGCCGCCGCTTGCAGGGTTTTAGCCACGTTTTTCTGGGGCGAGGCATCGTCGGCGAAGCATAACTCCCAGTTCGTATAGACCTGCGCTTTGACGCAGGCGATGAGCTCATCGAGGAAACGAATAGGGGTGTTGTAGGTCGGCACCACGATACTGATCTTCGGGCCCGATTCGTTAAGCGGTTTGGCTTCGTCCTGGAGGAAATTCAGCAAGCGAGGTGTGAGGCGATTGTGGTGGGTCCACAGATCGAAAGGCTCCTTCTTTTCCCACGGCGTTGGGGGTGGAGGCGCGCTGGCCTTGCCGCCGCGGACCATTTTCTCGGAAAGCTTGGCGCGCGTCGACCGCATGGCTTTCCAGAAGTCTCCCCAACTTTCCAATTCGTAGCCGCCCCGAAGGATTTGGCGGGCGAGGGAGGTCATCACCCGGACAAACTTCCAGTGACTGTAGTGAGGAATCGGCCCGCTGTTTTCATCATGCTGATTGATGAAAAGACGTTTGGAGCGGAGCAGCTGGCGGGGTTGATCCGGATAGTCCACCCAGATCTTAAGACAGGCGGGACTGAAACAACCCGGGCGCACATCGACCAATCCGTAGAAGGCGGATTTTAAGGCCTGGGGGAAGTCGGGATTGTAGTGGAGGACATCTTCGCGCTCTTTGCCCCAAACCAGTCGGTTTTCATCGACGCTGCCAATGGTGGCGTGGAGTCGGGAGATCGTCTGATCCCGGGAGAATGCCCAGCCCGAAACCCGGAACTTCTCGTAGTGGGCGTTTACCCAGAATTCCGGCAAATCGAGATAACCAATAAGATCATTTTCGGGCAGCATCTCGGTCTGATGAATCGAGATCTCTTCGAGGACCCGTTGGGATTCCTCGCGGAGTTTGGCGCCGGATTCTTGGTGGAAATGTCGATAGAGATAAAAAAGGGTTTCTTCCAAGACCTCACTGCGGATGAAAGGAGGCGGCTGTTTGGTCGGTTGATCCTCGCCGGAGCAAGTCACTTCGCGCCGGCAGAACTCCACCCAAGTCTGGTCACGGAGCATGACCTCAAGGGTGAGTGTTTTAGCTCCATGCCAGGGACGGACACTTACTCGAAAACCTGATTTCAGCCCGGGTCCGCCGGCTTCAAAGGTATCCCGGATATCAGGACGGTCGCTGCCGATGATCCCGTAGAAGGGGACTCCATCGAGTTTAGCCCGTAAATCGAGCAACTCGTCGCCAGACTTAAATAGCACCCAGCCACGGATATCTGCGATTTCCTGGGTTAAATCCCAATCAATCGGCTGGTCGATGAAAAATCGGCAAAGCTCAGTCTCAAACATGAAACCTTTGAATGAATCCGGCTGGTGTCAGTCAGTAAAGCGTGGTTTTCTTAGAATCGTCGAGTTGGTGGATTT
>CBFHXU010000255.1:0-3209 GCA_965659875.1 uncultured Opitutaceae bacterium | reverse complement strand
ACCGTTCGACCTGCTCGGCAACGCCGTCCGGGCGAAAGAGATTTTCACCGTATTCGCCCGGCACGGCTTCGCTGATCTGATCAATCAGCTGGATCTGCCGGCGACGATCACCCGTCGGTTCCAGAATCCCGATATCCCCCGCAAATCAAAGTGGGAACGCATCCGCCTCGCCGCCGAAGAACTGGGACCCGCATGGGTGAAGTTTGGTCAACTCCTGAGCATGCGGCCGGATTTGATCCCGCAACCGCTCATTCTCGAGCTACGGAAACTACAGAACTCGGTTCCACCCCTGCCCTTCGAGAAAATCCGCAAAGTGCTCGTCGAAGAGCTGGATGGAGACCCCAAGCTGGTCTTCGCCTCGTTTGACGAAACCCCGCTCGCGGCGGCATCACTCGCCCAAGTTCACCGGGCCCGACTCCACGAATCCGACACGGAAGTCGCAGTCAAAATCCAGCGGCCCGATATCGCTGCCATCATCGAAGCGGATCTCGACCTCGTTGAGTGGTTGGCCAATCAACTGCATCAGCGTATCGCGACCCTCAAACCCTATGACCTCCCTTCCGTGGTGGAGGCGGTGAGCGAAGGCGTGGAGCGAGAGATTGATTTCCGCCACGAAGCCCGCAACCAGGCCTACTTCAGCACCAAAAATCCTTCACCCGAGGATGTTTTTGCCCCGCAACTTTACTCCAAATATACGACCAGCCGTGTATTGGTGATGGATTACATTGCAGGCGTGCCGGTCGGACCAGAGGCCGTTGGCGAGGAACGGGCCAAGGAACTCGCCGCCAGCGGCGCGACATCCATCGTGCGCCAAGTTTTGCTCGACGGATTTTTTCACGCCGATCCCCACGCCGGCAATGTGCTGATCACGCCGGATGGCCGGTTGTGCTTCTTGGATTGGGGACTGGCCGGACACCTGACCCGACGACTCCGCTACGCCTTGGCCGATTTCTGGGTGGCGGCGGTTGAAGGTGATGCGGAGAGCGTCGTGCGGATCGCCGCCGAACTCGCCCCGCCTGGATCGCGCACCGACCTGCGGGAAATGGAAAAGGACGTCACGTTGACCCTGCGCGAGGAGCTGAATTTCAGTATCGGCCGCCAAGAGATCGGGCGAGCCATGTTGAAGCTCCTGTTTGTATTCGGTGATCACGGCATTCCCCTTTCCCGTGACTACGCGCTGATGGCCAAAGCCGTGCTCGCGATTGAAGAAATCGGTCGAGCCCTCAATCCTGATTTTGATCTGCGCGACCACGCCAGCCCGGTCTTGCGCCAACTCTTTCGCGAACGCACCGGCCCGCGCTCCATGGGACGCCGCTCCCGCGAATTTCTGCGCGGGACCCTCGCCAGTCTGCAGGAGCTTCCCTCCAGCGTGCAGCGACTCGTGCGCAGGTTCGAACACGACGACATCACCGTCAATCTGCAGCACAAGGGCCTGGACGACCTCGACGATGCCATCGAAACCGCCGCCAATCGCATCACGCTGGGATTGGTCTCCGGAGCGTTGGTGATCGGGTCCTCGATGATCATCACCACCGGTATTCATCCGCTTCTTTTTGGCTACCCCGCCCTGGGTATTGTAGGCTATTTGATATCGGCGATGATGGGGGTCTATATCGCTTGGGATATTTTCCGTCACAGCCGAAATCGTTAATTTCCCAGTCTGAAGAAACCAAGACGGGGCCGCCGTCAGGCGACCCCGTCAGGTCCAGCTTCAACTAACTCCCGGGGGAGCAATCCCCCGGGGACCTTTCGGCAAATTAATAGACCGAACACGGGCGAGGAGGTTCCCTACTGGATGAAATAACGGTAAGGGCTGCGCTGGACATTCCCGCGCCATCCCCCTGCGCTAGCCGAGTCCACATGTCAGCCGCATCCGAACCCTCCCCGCCAACCGCCACCACTCCCGAGCCAGCCGACCACTCGCACGACCTCGAGATCAAGGACTCCGTCCTGATCTTTCGCCAGGTGTGGGAGGAGTTGGAGGCCGAGTTTCCGCGCAGCCAACTGCGATTCCCCAAGGAGATCATCCTCCTGGGGGGAGCTCCCGGCTCCGGTAAAGGCACCAACACCGAATTTATTCTGGAGGCACGCGGCCTTACCTGCCCACCCATCGTGGTGAGCTCGCTGCTCGATACCCCCGAAGCGCAACGTATCAAAGATGCCGGCAAAATGGTGGGCGACCGCGAGGTGTTAGGCATCCTGCTACGCGAACTCCTCAAGCCCGAATATTCGGACGGCTGCATTCTCGACGGCTTCCCTCGCACCGAAGTTCAGGTGGATGCGCTGAAACAACTCGTCACGAAAATGCAGGGGCTCCGGCAGGAATTTCTGCACACCCCATTGGGCATGCATTTCCGCCAACCCACCGTGCATATCATGGTGTTGTTCGTAGAAGAAAAAGTCTCGGTCGAACGCCAACTCCGCCGCGGCGAACTTACCACGGAACACAACGAAGAGGTCCGGCGCACCGGTGACGGCGAACTGTGGGAAGAACGGGCAACCGACCATGACCCCGAGCTCGCCCGCCGGCGCTATCGCGTTTTTAAGGAACAGACGTGGGACGCCCTGCAATCCCTGAAGTCAATTTTCCACTATCACTTCATTCATGCTCAGGGAGCAATCCACGAAGTGGAGCAGAACATCGTCAACGAGCTCCAATACCAGAGCACGTTGGAGCTGGATCCGGTCACCTACGACGCCCTGCGCTCGATTCCCGTCGCCAGTCAATTGATCGTGCATGCCCGGCAAGAAATGGTGAAGCGGCTCGACGCCTATCAATTCGAACACGGAGATCTTCTGCGTCAGGTCGTCGATTTCATCGACCGTAAGCTCATGCCCATCATCGAACGGCACGCGATTTCCGGGGCTGCCCATATCAATACGGAAGACGAGCTGCTGCATGACCCGCTGGCCCTGGCCATTCTCATCGATGTATTTTCCGAACGCGGCTATCACGCGGTGGTCGATCTACACCGTATCGAAGTCCCCGAACATTTTGATCTCAATACCGGTAAAATCCAATGCCGTTCCAAAAAGGTTTTCCGCCTATCGATTCGTTTCGAAGGATCCGAGATCCGTCGCGGACACTGAGGGGATTTACGATTTCAGAATTACGATTTCAGATTTAGCCAACTGGTCGGGGTTACGAAAACTGAGCCATTGAGAGAGTTAGTCTGGGAATCCAGAAAGGACCCAGATCATGAAAGGCA
>CBFHXU010000254.1:0-3221 GCA_965659875.1 uncultured Opitutaceae bacterium | reverse complement strand
CACAAAATCGCTCAATCCCATCGCATCGAGTCCGCCGAGAACTTTCCGCCAATCGCCCAACCGTTCGGTCAGTTGCGTATTGTCCAGCTCGGCTACGACGGCCTCAAGGTCCGGGAGCGATTTGATCGCGAGCATTCTGAGCACCGCTGTCTTCAACTCTTCCGTCATGGCGCCATGCGCTTTGGTATAGATTTCGAACGCGCTCTCCCCGAGTCGCTCGAATTTATCAATCGCCCCCAGCATGCCCCGCACCTGCTCAGCGGATAGGCCTAGGGCTTCGAGGTAATAAAACCATAGGTTGCGGTCACTGAGACGCACATAAAAGTCCTGCGACTGCAGACCCAAACCGCGCAGACATTGGATCAGAAGACCGATGAGCTCGATCTCCGCCTCGGGTCCGGCTTCACCAAAAATATCGGCGTTGAATTGAGCGAAGCAGCGCCCCCGCCCTTTTTGCATGCGTTCATAACGGAAAAAGTCAGCGATACTAAACCACTTGATCGGTCGCTTCAGGGCATTGGCCTTGGCGCCGACCATGCGGCATACGGTCGGCGTCATCTCCGGACGAAGCGCGACTTCGCGATCACCTTTATCCGTAAAGCTGAATAACTGCGCTTCAATCTCGTCACCGGATTTGGCTTTGTAGAGATCGAGCGATTCGAGCACGGGAGCATCATACTCCTGAAAGCCGTAGGCATGGGCGGATTGACGCCACTGACGAAAGAGATGGGTGCGCGGAGCTAAGTCTTCGGGATAGAAGTCGCGGAAACCAGGCAGTGATTTAAAGGAGGCCATCAGGGCGCGAACTTGGGCTGGGAGTCCATCCCTCGCCAAGCGAAAACTCGATTCTTATTCCGGGGCATAAAAAAACCGAGTCGGCCAGGACTCGGTTTGAAAGCGAACGGAAACGAAAAACCGCTTAGTTGATGGTGTTGATATCCAGCTCCTTCAGCTTCTGCTTGAGGATCTTACCGGATTTAAACTTAACCACGGCGCGCTCCGGAATGACCACCTCGGCGGCGGGCTTGTTCGGGTTGCGACCGATCCGCGACTTGCGTTTTTGCACCTCGAGCACACCGAAATTTCGGAGCTCAACGTTGCGGCCTTCGGCGAGCGCGTTCATGATGATTTCTAGTGTCATCTGAACCGTTGAAACGACTTCCTTCTGGGGAAATCCAGTCTTCTCGTAGATTTGTAGAACTATTTCGCGTTTGGTTAGATTTGGGAGGTTCGATGGCATGAGTCAGGTCCTTTCGAAATTACGTTGGGTTATGGGTTTAAGTTGGTTTCAAGAACACCGTAGGTCAATCAATTAGGCCGCCACTAATTTGCACACATGAGCGATAAAACTCCCCAAGATCCTTTGGATCAACTACCTAAGCAATTTCGAGATCTTCTCCGAAATAGCCCTTTTTCGAAGGAATTCACCCCGGATGGATCTTCCGGCGCGGCAGCCGATGGAAATAAATCCGCTGAATCGTTCGATGCAGCGCATCTCGAAGTTCTCGAACGGATTAAAAACTTCAATTTACGGCCCCGCGAAATCCGCGATCACCTCGACCGATTCGTAATTCAACAGCGGGAAGCCAAGAAGGTCCTCTCGGTCGCGATCTGTGATCATTATAACCACGTCCGCCGTTGTTTGGAGAACGAGGCTCTCAAGGAAACCGACTACGCCAAACAGAACATTTTGCTGCTCGGTCCGACGGGCGTCGGAAAAACATATCTCATGCGCTGCATCGCTCGCATGATCGGCGTTCCGTTCGTGCGCGCTGATGCCACAAAGTTCTCCGAAACCGGTTACGTGGGTGGCGACGTGGAAGATCTCGTGCGGGACTTGGTGAAATCCGCCGCTGGGGATATCGATCTCGCGCAGTATGGCATCATCTACATCGACGAAATCGATAAGATCGCCCAACCGAGCAACAGCAGTGGAGGTCGTGATGTATCAGGACGGGGCGTGCAGATCAATTTACTCAAGCTGATGGAAGAGACCGATGTTTCCCTCACCAGCCAAACCGACATCGCCTCCCAGATGCAGGCGATGATGGACATGCAACGGGGCGGGAAACCACGCAAAAAGACGATCAATACGCGGCACATTCTGTTTATCGTATCCGGAGCTTTCGACAAACTCGCCACGACGATCAAGAAGCGCGTGCAAAGCACCTCGATCGGTTTCGCTGCCAATCTCGAAGACGTCGACACGCCGGACAGCGATTTTTTACGCCACGCGCAATCACGCGACATCATCGACTACGGCATGGAGCCGGAGTTTGTCGGCCGCCTGCCTGTGCGGGTAGCCTGCCAATCCCTGACTTCCGACGACCTTGAGGAGATCTTGCTGACCAGCGAAGGCAGCATCCTGCAGCAATACCGGGCTGATTTCGCCGGCTACAAAATCGATTTTGATATATCGGGAGATGCGGTCACGGAAGTCGCCCAACGCGCGCAGCAGGAAAACACCGGCGCTCGCGGCTTGATGACGGTGCTGGAACAGACGTTTCGAAATTTCAAATTCGAGCTCCCTTCGACCGGAATCCGCTCATTCAAAATTGACGCGGAAACCGTGCGCGACCCCGAGACCACCCTGCGAGGACTGCTGGCAGAAAACGCGTCGGACCAGCGCGAGGTATTGCGCGCCGAGGTCCAAGCCTTTGCCGACCGTTTTCATGAAGCACACGGCTTCGAACTGCAGTTTGGAGAGGATGCCATCACGGCATTGATCGAACAAAGTTTAGACCGCGACAAAACGATCCGAGCCCTGTGCGAAGAACGATTCCACAACTTTCACCACGGGTTGCTCCTTCTCGCCAAGAATGAACCGGATCGGAAATTCCAGATTACCGCGGAAGTGGTGGCCGATCCGGAAAAAGCAATTTCCCAATGGGTGGTGGAACGGTTTCGCGAACCTCCGGCGGAAGCTGCCTCGGACTCGACCGAATCCGAGAATCCCCCGGCTTGATTCCGTCGAGACCCGCCTCCCTAATCAGCGCCGATGCCCGATCCCACCGCCGTCAATTCCATGTTTGCCCGTATCGCCGGTCGTTACGATCGAGCGAACCGGCTCTTGAGTGGAGGCATTGATCTTTGGTGGCGCCGACGATTGATCAAATCCGTCGCAGCCACATCTCCCCGTGAGGTGTTGGATCTGGCCACCGGCAGTGGCGACGTCGCCGTCGCCCTCGCCCGGGGGCTTCCCCCGGGCACGAAAATCACCG
>CBFHXU010000253.1:0-3248 GCA_965659875.1 uncultured Opitutaceae bacterium | reverse complement strand
AGATCGCGGAAGAGGCCGGTCTTTTTGACCTCGAGAACGTGGCGCAAGCAGTGAATGAAAAACTTATCCGTCGTCATCCGCACGTGTTTGGTGACGACAAGAAATTGGATAAGGCCGGGCAGGTTATTACGAAATGGGAGGAAATTAAGGCGCAGGAAAAGAAAAACGGATCACCGTCTCGAGGCCTGTTCAAAAACCAACCACCGCGACTACCGGCCACGATGTATGCCGAGGCTGCCTGGAAACAAATCGTGAAGCAGAAACTTCCCGTGCCTGCGTCGGCCCGGGCCGGCGAAGTGGAACAACTGGCCGCCGATCTTACGGATGAAGAATTGGGACGGCAGCTCTGGCTATTGGCGGCCGCAGCGCGCACCCGGGGATTGGACCCGGAAGGGGCATTGCGTCGCCAAACTGATCGGGTGATTGCTGATGTCGAATCGGACGCAGAATAGGCCGCTGGCTCCCGAATTAAGGCAAGCCTGGTTGGCTCCTTATTTGGATTGGTTGCGGAAGGAACGTCGGTATTCGGACTACACCGTCCGTAACTACGAACACGCATTTCTGGATTTCTATCAGTGGCTCGAAGACGCGGCGATGGCTGAAAAGCCGTTCGACGAGTTAACGCGACGGGAGATGCGGGATTATGTGGTGGAAGCGCAGCGCCGCTTCGATCGTCGGACTTTGCATTTACACGTCTCCGGCTTGCGTTCGTTTTTCCGTTATTGGGTTACCCGCAAGCGGATGCTTCGTAATCCGCTGACGGGAATCCCTCTGCCTAAGTTGCAGAAGCGGCTCCCCAAGTTTTTAACCGAAAAACAAATGCAGGCCCTGCTATTGTGCCCGCAGCGATTATTGGACAATGAGGCACTCGATGCGTTTACGGCGTGGCGGGATCGTCTCATCATGGAGTTGCTCTATGGAGCCGGTCTGCGTGTCAGCGAATTGTGTGGGCTTACCTATGGCGCAATCGATTTGACCGCAGGCAGCGCCCGGATCACGGGCAAGGGAGGCAAGGAACGCGTTTGTCCATTGGGTGAGGTATGCATGGCCGTGCTCCGCCGATGGCGCGAAAACTATGCTCCGGATCTGTCGGCAACAGCATGGGTGGTAACAAACCCCAAAGGCGCGAAGGTAGGTCCTCGCGATATTCAGCTGTTGCTCAAACGTTATCTGAACTTAGCCGAGCTTCCGGCCGATATTACGCCGCATAAACTCCGTCACAGTTACGCGACTCATTTACTCAATGCGGGCGCGGACCTACGATTGGTGCAGGAACTTCTGGGGCACGCCAATTTGTCGACCACCCAAGTTTATACGCATGTGAGCGTCGCCCGCTTGAAAGAGGTTCACCGCCAGGCTCATCCCCGAGCCTGATTGGGCATCAGTTTAGCGAAACCCGTTTGGTCGCGGTGTTGCCGGCCACGTCTTCAAAGTAAACCTCGAAGCTGGATGCGGTACCCAAATCGTCCAATCGAACTTCCGTCGAAAAACTCTCGGCCGGGCTATCCAAGATGCCATCAACCGGATGCGTGAGTTCCACCGTATGGCCGTTGTTGAAAGCCAGTTTCACCCCTGAAATCAGGGAGACGGTATCGTGGCCTCGGACGTTCACATGGAGCACCTGGTCTGTGGATGTTACCACGACGTCATCAATGGTTGGCGGCGACAGATCGATTACGAGATCGTCGGTTTTAAAGGTGACGGTGCGGCGCTGCACGAGCGAGCGAGGCGCCTGTTCAGCCAATACGAGCCGAGTGAAATAGGTGCCTTCAGGCAGGGTGGTGCGGTCGAATTGCAGCCATCCCTCCGCCGTATCCACCACCAGATCAGTCCAAGTTGATTCATCTTCGCGGCGAATTGAAAAGGTTGCCGTGAGGTTGTCACCATCGGGATCCGATGCGGTCCACATCGCCACCTGAGCGCCGGGTCGAGGAATAACATGACTCGAAAGCAAGTTCTGTCGTTTAAGCTCGGCGGGGGGTTTGATGTTTGAGGGGGTGGTTCCGATCACTTGCCCCAGGGTAAGATTAGGACTGCTGTTGGCGATGGAACTGAGGGGAGAGAGGCCGAAGTTAGGGGAAACAAGTCGAAATGACTGCAACACTGGTCGGCGATTCTGTGGCAAAAAATGTACTTCGGCCTTATCCAGCTCAGCCGCCGGATCCAGTTCGGCGGGCAGTTGGATTTTTATCTGTAGATATTGCCCGGTGAGACCGGGCGCGAACCAACCATCGTGCCGGCGAAGTGCTTCGGTCCAAGGGGTCCAGCCTTCGGTCGAATCCCGTCCCCGATTGGTCCGCATTTTGACGGTAATTTCCTCGGGAGCCAGGTGACGCGCTCGATTGAAGCGAAGTGCTCCAATTTCGCTCGGCGTCTGCAGATTGATTCGTTTGGTGGTGGCGTGGCGGATTTCGGAGCCGGAAAAATCGAGCAAACTGAGCCCGGCCGGATTGTTGGTCAGCGCCAAATATGTGGTCTCGGGTTCCAGTGGTGTAATTTCGAGAATCTGCGCGGAGTCGCTACCGGCGAACGTGATCGCGCGTCGGGCAGCGGGCACGTATCCCGCAAATTCTCCATCGTCGCCACCGGGCAATAGCAACCAATCCTGGTGCGGGTAAATTTGATACATGGCCAAATTGTTTCGACTGGAAACCAATTCAGGTAGGCCGCGGCCGGCGGGGATTTTAATCAAAGAACTGCGTCCGGAGAATTTCTCAACCGGCGGCGCTTCCATGATGGAGGGAGCCGGGGTGGTGGCGGGAGTATCCGAGGAGGGCTTTTCGGTCGTTTCGGTCGGAGGGGTAACATTTACCGACTGCGTGACCCGTCGAGTAACGGTTTCTTTTGCGGCGATATTTATCGCGAAAATATCGCCATTGGGAGTCAGGTGAATGTCCGTGATCTCACCGCTTTCCTGATCCATCAAAATGAGCGGATCTCCGCCGGCTTCCGGAAATTCGTAGAGATTCCCACTAGGTGCCGAGCCGGCCAGTATTCGGCCGTTCGCGTTCCAAGCGAGACTGCGGATATTGCGGTCGCGGACCTTCCCCCAAAGCTCAACTCCGCGACCAGAGAGGCTTTCATCGACGGAGGAAGCCACCAACTGAGCCATGTCCACTCGATAGATTTGCCCCGGGTTGCCGGTGGATACCCAGAGGGTGGATCCGGTTTGGTCCGGAAGTATATCCAGAATGGAGTCGGCCGGCAGACTGACCGAGGTTTCCAGGGAGCTGTCTGGGGACCAAACC
>CBFHXU010000252.1:0-3264 GCA_965659875.1 uncultured Opitutaceae bacterium | reverse complement strand
AAGAAAACACGACCTGACCCCGTTTGTTTAGCCTTTGTCGAACCAGGGGGCGGGGTCGACTTCGTAGAATAGTTTGAGCTCTTCGTAGAGTTCGGGTTGTTTGCGCGAGAGTTGGCGGGGTTTTTCGAAAAAGGCTTCAGTGGCGACGGCGAAAAACTCGGCGGTATTGGTAGCGCCGTATTTGTCCAGAACCGTGCGGCGTCCTTTTTCGGCCATGCGCTCGAGGCGGGCGTGACCCGTATCGATCATTTCGGCCCAACGGGCGTAGCGGTTGGGGTTTTTGAGAAAGGGAATTCCATCTGCCGCGCCGCGAGCTTGGTCCAACTGGTGGGCAAATTCGTGGAGAGACACGTTGTGTCCGTCGAAATAATTTTTGGCCCCCTGTAGCACGGCCTCCCAGGCCAGAACCACCGTGCCATTAGCAGACGATTCGCCTAGCCGGATTGTCTCTTTTTGCATGATGATGCCGGCGCCTTTCGCAATCGTCTGGGTCGCGCGGTAGGCAGTCGGATAGACCAGAATCGTGCGCAACATAGGCAAGGGAGGTCCGTTGTGATTGAGCGCCAACAAGCAGGCCTGCCCTGAGATGGTCAGCACCATTTCATCGGTGAGTTCAAGACCGCCGCAGGCTTCAAAGTTCTTCTGCGCCACAAACAGCGTTAGGCGTTCGTGGAGTCGCTCTTTCAGAGCGTCAGGCAGTTTGTTGTAGAGTGGAATATTAGCGACCAAGACATCTGTCCATTCAGGTTTGAATTCGACGGGTTCGGGTGCCGGGGGATTGATCCAAGCGGCGAGTTTGGCCCAAAAACTCACGACGAACGCAGGCCCGTCATATCCATCAATCGCGCGGTTTCACGATAGGCCTCCTCGACCCACTCGACGATTTTTTCGGGATCGGGCGAATATTCGAGTTCAATGGCGACGGTGCCGTCGATTCCGAGTTCTTTGATGGCGTGCAGATAGGGAGCAAACTTTACCACCCCGCGGCCGGGCGGCAGGTCACCGTGGACCATGCCGTCGCAATCGCTGATGTGCACATGAATCGCTTTGCCTGCGAGCTGAGCAACTTGTTCGGGACCGGTGTCCGAAAGCACAAGGTGACTGATGTCGATATTGGCGCGCACGCGGGGATGGTTGCAGTCGTCGATGAAACGCACCATTTCGGTGATGTTGTTGAGCAAACTGAGTCGGAAGGGTTCCAACTCGAGCGCGATATCGACGTGTTTGGTGTCGGCGTAGTCGCCGAGTTCACGGCAGGTTTCGACGGCCCAGTTCCATTGATCGGTGGGTGCGATCACTTCGCGTTGCCAAATATACTCGCCGAGCACGAGGAGTAGATTACCGGCGCCAAACTCTGCGCACAGGTCGATGAATCTCTTGCACCGTTCGACATGAAACGCGCGCACGGGGTCGTTGAAATCGATCAACCCCGTTGCCACGACCGGCAGTGAGGCGATGGGGAGATTTTGTTTTTCACACGTGCTGATGATGGCGCGTTTTTCGTCATCGGTGATCGTCATCGCTTCGGTGAAAATATCAACGTTGTCGAAGCCGATGCGGGCGATGTGTTCGAGTCCCGTGACGGTGTCCACGCCGGCCTGTCCGAATGCGCTGTTGATGATGCCTAGTTTCATAGTGGGGTGGGGAGAAGGGAGGACGTTACCGAATGGATGGGATTTCGGGCGTAAAGCCCGACCCACATATTGCCGTCTGAGGTTAGGGAGAAATGGTGGCAGGGTCGATGGCACGGTATTCGGCGGCGCTCAATACGGCGGCCTCCACCAGAGCGAGGGTGCGCAGGTTGTCAGCAGCGGTGATGGCGGGCGGTTCATTGCACTCGAGCGCGACGAGAAGCTGCCCCATGGTGTCGGCGAACGCATCGGGAAACCAACTGCGGGCGAGATCGGGTTGGGTAAACACATCGTTGCCTTGGAGCGCATAGCGCACGGTAGACGGGGTGGTGTAGGGATCCTGACACCAACCGATCTCTCCAATCGCGAGTCCCGACATGCCTTCGATGCGCCACTCGATGCGGATATCTTCCGGGCAGCCTTCGCGAGCAGGTCCGGTCCAAACATCATCGATGATTACAGCGCGAAGGCCCGATTCGTATTCCAATATGGTGGTGCAGATACCGTCGGAGTGGGGAAACTTCGTGCGCGGATCAGGACGCGTGCTGCAATAGACTCGAGCCGGATCGCCAAACCAGAGCCGCATACAATCAAGGTGGTGGATTGACATGATCCGTAACGTCGCCGAACCGGTGTCAGCCTGCCATGGCTGCCAGTGGGGGATGCCGCGCATGTCGATGGTCGCGAAAACGGGATCACCCAAAGAACCGCTCTCGAGCAGATGGTGTGCGACCCGCACGGACGGGTCGTAACGCATGTTCTGATTGATCGATAACGTGATGCCCGCGGCGGCACACGCGTCGACCGCCGCAACGGCGTCGGCGTAGTTCAGGGCGAGTGGTTTTTGCGCGAGGATTGCTTTCGCCGTTCCGCGCTCGCACGCCGTTTCAATCAGGGCGAGTTGATGCTGCGGCGGCACGGCAATATCGAGGACCTCGATCGAAGCGTCGTCGAGTAAGGCTTCGAAGTTCGGATGAACGGTCGGGATGGCGTGCGTGGCGGCGACGCGGGACGCTTTGTCCACGTGGCGTGAGGCGATGGCGGCAACGTTGAACCCGGCCGTCCGATAACTCGGCAGATGGCAATCGTTGACGATGAAGCCACTGCCGAGAATGCCGATTTTTAGGTCGGAATTTTGGGGACGAGGGGGCGGGGGGAATTCGAGCATTCTCAACGGTCGTTCGAGAATTCGTATCGCGTGGTGCGATGAAAGCGAGTGTCGGGACGCAGAATAATATCTCCCAGTTCGGGCGTATTGGGTCCGTTGGGGTAGCCTTCACACTCCAAACACAGGCCACCAAACGGACCGTGAGGCTGCCCGGTTTTTCCGATAGTCGAGTCATCCAAACTCACGCCGGTGTAGAATTGCAGGCAGGGTTCGTCGGTGCGCACAGTGAGGGTGCGGCCACTTGACGGATCATGCATACGCGCGGCGCGGTGGAGTTTGCCGGCAGCGGATTTGGGCAAGAAATACAAGTCGCCGTGTTGACCGTGGAGTAGGGGTAATGCGGATGCCACCGTTCTCGATTCCCGAAAGTCGTTTCCACCTGCGACCACGGGTTTACGTCGGTCCAAGAGAGCCATGCGATCATCGGCGGGCGCATAGGAGTCGGCCCAGATTTGCAACTCATGA
>CBFHXU010000251.1:0-3266 GCA_965659875.1 uncultured Opitutaceae bacterium | reverse complement strand
TTGCTTGCTGGCATGATGTTTCTTTCCTTTCTGATTCATCTGCTCTCGCTGTCCACAATCTAGGGGTAACCTCAGGAACCTGTCACGCTACAAGCGCCATTGCCTTTGACAAATCTATCTAGAGGGAGATCGGTGAAGTCATGCGTCTCTTCGGGATTTCGAAATTGATGACTGCGGTCCTCCTGACTCTGGGGTGGCTGGGGTGCCAACCGCGCACGGAATCGGCGAAAGAAGCGGCTCTGCCCGTGCCGGGTCGACCGCTGACGGGACAGATCGTTTCGGTCGATATGGAACGCGGCACCTTGCTCGTCGATCACGACGAGATCCCGGACTACATGCCGCGGATGACGATGGAATTCCAGGTGAGCGCTGCCGATCTCGCTAATGCCGTGGAAGGGCGACGCATCCGCGCGCGTTTGATTGAAGAAGGGGAGGGGGTGTTTCGGCTCGCGCACATTTGGGCGATTGAGGATGTCGGCGCATCCCGAGTGAGTGGTTCGGCTGCCGCGCTGCGGGAGGATACCACGATCCGGGGGCGCAAAGCGTTTCGTTCCGTGGGAGAGGATCTGCCCAGCTTCGCTCTTTATGATCAAACCGGTGAGGTCGTTGATATTTCGCGATACCGAGGAAAATATATTCTCCTTAACTTCATCTACACCCGCTGTCCGATCGCGACCATGTGTCCAGCGGCAGTGAACTTGATGGAGGCGGTGCAACACGATGTGCGTGAAGCCGGCCGCAGCGAAGAACTGGAATTGATTTCGATCACCTTTGATCCGGAATACGATACCCCGGGGGTTCTGCGCGAATACGCGGAGATCCGTGGTATCGATACGTCAAATTACAGCTTCATGACCGGCCCCGAAACGGCGATCAAAGATCTGCTCCGCCAGTTTGGAGTGCTCGCTCAAGTGCAAGGCCCCTTGATTCAACACACGTTGGCCACACTGCTCATCGACCCTCAAGGACGCATCATTGATCGCGCCGATGGCAGCCAATGGGACGTCGAGCAATTCGCCCGCAAAATACTCCGTTGAAGGGGTCAAACGCTTAATATAAACATTTTATGCATGGGGCCTCCTTCTCTCTATCGATTTATGATACCTAAACTAAATTCAGGTTATGAGGTTTTTGGTGGGAATGTTGATATTAAGCGTTTGACCCCTTTTCTGAGATGAATTCGGTCCAGCTTCGCCAAACTATTAAAATCACGATTGGTGCGATCGTGATATTTCTGGCGTTTCGATGGATGCCGACGGGTACGAATTTGGCGCACGGCGATTTTCGTTTGGAGGGAGAGAACGTATTGGAGTTCTGTGATCCGGCCGCTCCGCAATTCCTACCCGTGACAACGGCCCGCTCACCGGTGGAGTTGACCGTCTCACCGCTCTCAGCTGAGCCGGGCCAATCCACTGATTTTCAGTTTCGTCTCGAAACGTCCACGGGCAAGGCAATCGCCCCGGTTGATCTGCTGGTGGCGCATACCCGTAAACTGCACCTGATGGTCGTCGATCCCTCGCTGACAGATTATCAACATATTCATCCCACGGCCGGCGAGGTTCCCGGGGAATGGCACGTCAGTTTTGCCCCCAAATATGCGGGCACCTATCGCGTCTTCGCGGACTTCACGCCGGCGGCTACCGCGCGTGGCCTCTATGCAAGTGTCGATATCGATGTCCCCGGCCCGCCGGAGCCGCTTTATCATGAACTGGCGCTGACCGCGCAACGGGGGGCATATCGGTTTGATCTCAAAGTTGATGGAGATGTGGTCCGGGCGCGTGAGCCGGCGGATCTCACGCTCCAAATTCGCCATAATGAAGGAGCCCCGATCGAAATGGGTGAGGTGATGGGAGCGTTTGCCCATCTCGTGGCGTTTGACGAAACCCGGAGTGGGTTTGCCCATCTTCATCCTCAGGAGACTGACCTGAACGACACACCCCATGCGCTCGCCCCGGAATTGCATTTTCAGGTCACCATCCCGCAGTCGGGATTATTCGTAATTTGGGCCCAAATGGTCCTCGGTGGCACCGAGATATTCGTACCGTTTTGGTTCGAGGTGGAACCGTAGGCCGCCGCCGCGACGGCGGAAGTGGCAAGTATCAAGTAGCAATTAACAAGAGAGATCCCGAGCCCCGGTAGTGGTGGCTGACCCGGGCGGAAAATATACCCTGCGTGGGCCGGGCTTCGCGCCCGCCGCGCATACCGGTCCATTTAGCTCCGCATGACTTTGACTCACTTACTGGATTCGAAGTGAATGTGGTCACATGTTGAAGACCATGATCTCGTTATTTATCGCCTTCCTGCTTACGGGTTGCGGCGGATTGACTTATTACGCTCATGACGATGTGCGATCGGCCGAACGAAGTGCGCTCAAGACGATAACGGTGAGACCCGGGCAGGAACTCAAGATGTTGACCCACCGCACGGGAATAATGTGGGGCGGTTATAAGGAAGGAATTGTGATCGAGGATCCGAGTATCGCGGCAATACGTTATGGCAAAGATGGGAGTGATAATTGGGCGCCGGCAGTTTATCTCATCGGCCTAAAACCGGGTAGAACTCGCGCGGCTTATTGCAACCGATTGGGTGAACGTCCTGATTTCGGTAACCCGCTCGACCGCAAATATGTGGACCGCAGCTTTGAAGTAATCGTGAAATCAACCGAGGAGTAATCCGTGGTCTGGTTGGATTGTTCCTCAGTTACCTTGGCTGCCTCTCCGGAAGGCGACGAAATTAGCCGAGCTAAAGATGGATGAATACCAGCTGTCCGGCTTTGCTATCGGGGACGATGAGGAGATTTCGGTCGCGATCGAGATAGTGATCGGCGGCAGACTGGGCCTGATGCAACAGGATCGGCTCGCGGCCATTCGGCGGGTATTGCCAGATCTTGCCGGTGAAGACTTCCGTGAGAAACAAATTGCCCGCGTCATCGGTTTCCACACCGTCCGCGGAACGGTGGCCGGTGGCGATTATTTCGGGCCTTTCTCCAGGGTAGGCGGCGACGATGTGCCCCAGGAAAAATGATGCAGCCAGCACGCGGCCGTCAGGTTCAACGAAGGTGCCGTTGGGGTGGAGCATGAGGGCCGAGTCACCGATCACCAGAGTGACCTTGCCGTCCCAAGAAATATGGTACACGCGCCCGCCGGGGGTTTGGTTGAGGGTGACAGGATCATCGACATCGCGAAAACCGTTCGGTCCCGACATTTGTCCCGCGTTGTTCATATCGGTTACGAACACGCCGCGATTATCGGGATCGAGTGCGACGT
>CBFHXU010000250.1:0-3352 GCA_965659875.1 uncultured Opitutaceae bacterium | reverse complement strand
AGGCGCTGGGCGCGGGCGAAAAGGTCTTCTGATGTGGTCATGAAAATTGTTAAACCGCTGATCTACCCTAATTGCCGCTGATGTTTTGCGAGGAGTCGAACATACGCTTCCATTCAAGTGAGTTGAGTGCTCCAAAATTTATCAGATAGCCCACTCGATAGTGACCGGCTTTTAGTTCGTTGAGAAGTTGAGCCTCATGTTCAGCAGCGAGCGACTTGACTGCTTTAATTTCAACAATGATTCCTTCAGAAACCAGAAAATCGGCTTCGTAATATTTATCCAAAGGCAACCCTTTGTAGACGATGGTGAGTCGTGGTTTTGCAGTGAATTCTATTTTTCGAAAGGAAAACTCTGCCGACAGCGCCTGTTGATACACCTCTTCCAAGAATCCTGGTCCCAATTCGTTGTATACTTCGAATGCGGCTCCCATGAGGAGGTAGCCCTCGTCTTTGAATAGGTTGGTTTCATTAGCGTGCATTAGCGGAAATCAGCGGTGAGATTCGGTCTCTTCAGTTCACGTATTTCTGCACAATCGGAATGCGACGGCCGACGCCGAAGGCGAGCGGCGTAATTTTTAATCCGGGAGCCGCCTGTTTGCGCTTGTATTCGTTGAGGTCCACTTTGCGGGTCATGTCATCAACGATCTCGGCGGCGAAACCTTGGCCGATAAGGTCGCGCCGGGAAAGTCCTTTCTCGACGTAACCACGCAAAATTCCATCGAGGATATCGTAGGCCGGCAAACTGTCTTGATCTTCCTGGCCGGGCCGTAATTCGGCACTCGGTGGTTTGTTGATCGTATTCCATGGCACCACCTCACGTTCGCGATTCATCCAGCGGGCAAGATCGAATACTTGAGTTTTGAATACATCGGAAATTACCGCCAAGCCGCCACACATGTCGCCATAGAGGGTGCAATAGCCGACGGCGATTTCGCTCTTGTTGCCGGTGGTGAGGAGCAGTGAACCAAACTTGTTGGAAAGGGCCATCATCAGGACACCGCGGATTCGCGCCTGGATATTCTCCTCGGTGACATCGGCCGGCCGAGCACCGAACAGAGGTCCCAGCGCCGCCTCACACGTATAGACCGCTTGAGCGATCTCGATGGTATCAAAAGCAATCCCCAGGTTGTCGGCCAGGATTCGGGCATCGTCCTTGGAGTGGGCGGATGAAATGGCGGAGGGCAGGGATATGCCCAATACGTTTTCCGGTCCAAATGCTTCAGCCGCCAGCACGGCCACGACCGCTGAATCGATGCCACCACTCAAGGCCACCAACGCCTTCTTAAATCCTGATTTCTGCGCATAGTCGCGCAGCCCCAGTACGAGGGCGTCGTTGACGTCAGCCAGATCCTCCTGCGCAAACGTGTCTGCCAGAGCGGATGATTGAGCCGTCGTATCCACGATGGTCTGTTCGGATCGAAATGCCGCCAGACCATGGGTGATGTTCCCGGTGGCGTCAGCCACGATGGACCGTCCATCGAAAACAAGTTCGTCGTTACCACCCACCGCGTTCACATAGGCGACCGGGCAGTTGAGGCGTTGAGCGGCCCGCTTCACGATCTGCTGTCGGGCGATATTTTTGCCGTGATGCCAGGGGCTTGCGGAAAGATTTACCATGAGATCCAGCTTCTGATTCCCCAAGGCTTCAATGGGGTCGAAACGATAGAGCGGGCGAGGAATCAACTCGGAGCCGGTCCAAATGTCCTCACAGATCGTCACGCCCACTTGTTGCCCATCGATCGTAAATACCGTGGGCTCGGTAGCCGGTTCGAAATAACGGTCCTCATCAAACACGTCGTAGGTAGGGAGCAGACATTTCCGGGCAAAACCTTGGATGGTGCCGTGTTGACACCAGGCGGCGGTGTTAAAAAAAGGTCGCCCCGATTTGGCCGGATTGCGCTCAATGGTGCCTACCAGGGCCGGAACGGATCCTGTGGCGGCGGCAATCTCCAACAGTGCCCCTTCAACGTCATTCCCGAAGCGTTTCTTGAGCAGGAGATCCCGCGGGGGATAACCACAGCTCGCCAACTCCGGAAAGACAACGAGTTCGGCACCTGCTTGTGCCAGTTCGTGATAAGCCGCGATGATCATATCGCGATTGCCGGTAAGATCGCCTACCGTGGGATTGATTTGAGCGAGACCGATGCGCATGGACGAAATTTCCGAATTAAGGCACTTCCGAGGAGGCTGACAACCCGCAAGGCGACCTTGTGCTGGGGAAGTTTGATCGTTTTGTTGCCCTCTCACGATGGGTAACGACTCCGAAAACTTGATTTTGGCTTCAGCTTCTCCGCGTCGGCACGATCTACTGCGGCAATTGGGGGTTCCGTTCGCAGTGCAGGTGGCGGACGTGGTCGAACAGGAAGAGCGCGACCGGAATCCACGCCAATTGGTGGCCCATAACGCAGATTTGAAAGCAAACTGGGTGGCGGAGCGATATCCCGAATGCTGGGTGCTGGGCGCCGACACCACGGTTTTCGTCGATGATCAGGTGCTGAATAAACCCGCCGATCTGACGGAGGCGCGGTCGATGTTGGCCGAACTGAGTGGTCGGTCGCACTCCGTGTTCACGGGCTTGGTGTTGCTGAATCGCAGTAAAAACATCCGCTTTGAGCGGGGGGTGGAGAGTTTTGTCTACTTTCGCCCGCTGACGGAAGTGGTCATTTCGGCCTATCTCGCCAAGGTGCATACGCTGGATAAGGCCGGCGGTTATGCGATTCAGGAAAGTGGCGAGATGATCGTCGAGCGCTACACCGGCTCCCTGAGCAATATCATTGGGTTGCCCTTGGATGAAACGAAACAAATTTTGACCGAAGCGGGTCTGTTGACCTGAACTGTTCCCTGATGCGCCGTATTTCCCGAAAATCCCGTAAGCCCCGCCGTCGGGTGGGGCGTGCCCCCCGCGGGGGCTCGCCGGGATGGGTTCGGGGACCGCAGCAGTCGCTAGCTTGGCGAGCGGGCGTGCTGGGCACGATTATTATTCATCTGTTGTTGGTGTGGTTGGCGCCCAAGATACAACACAGTTTTTTGGATGATGTGAGTCCGGGAGGAGCAGCGGCGCCGCCTGAAGAACAGCTCTTCGACATCGAACTGGCCCCCGTGCCGCCGCCGCCACCCGACACTTACGTCGATGCCAACCCCGACGCGCCGGATAATCCACCGGACGAAACCCAGAATTTTGCCGATCGAAATCAGCAATTGGCGCAGGAGGAGGCAGCGGAAGAACGGGGTGATATGCCGTCGATGGTGGGTGAGGATGATATCGAATCGATCTCGATCGTGTCGGGCGATGATGCGGCGCCGACTCCCCCCGTAGCGGTCGTACCGCCGGCCCCGGAAAAAGTGGAGTCCGA
>CBFHXU010000249.1:0-3376 GCA_965659875.1 uncultured Opitutaceae bacterium | reverse complement strand
CGTGGATTCAAAGACGAATTGGTATACGTTTCTATGCACCACAGCTCTCTTTTTTCAGGAATAGTATTTTTTGTATTTATTACTTTTTTCTTCGATTGGTTATCGTTGGTTGTGGCGCTCGTATTCGCATTTATAATTATGGGAACCCAGCAAACCATCTGGCACCATCGTTATGCCACCCATCACGCTTACAAAATTAAGTATAACTGGGTAAAAATATTTATCAGGAACATGGTTCCAAGATTCCTGCTGGAGGAAGTGTATGTCGTTTCACATTATGTTCACCATGCTTTGTCTGATGAACCTGGTGATCCGTATAATGCCAAAGGAGGATTTTGGTATTGTATGCTTTCAGAGGAAAATCATCAGTGCACCGCTCGAAATTTATCTGAGAACCACTACAACAGAGTTCGGAATCTATTGGTTCATTCGGGGATCTATACGAATTCCTATGAAGAATATTAAAAGTGGGGCACTGTAACGAACCCGCTGCATACGATTCCCCATATGATCACGAATTGGGTTATTTGGTATGCGTTGCTGTATTTTATTGGTGGGCACAGTCTGGCTACAGCGGTTATTGGATCCAATTTTGTGTATCTGATCGCTCTCCGGTATTTTAACTACGATGGCCACGGCAGTGGTAAAGAGGCATGGAAAGATGGAGTTGATTATGACCGAACCAATTTATCGGTAAATCAGGCAGTCTACGGTCTGGTTTCTGGTGAATGGCATAACAATCACCACCTCTTCCCTCGTAGTGCAAATACCGGATTCTTGGACCATCAAATTGATTTTGCTTATCAAGCTATTGTGCTGATGGAAAAGGCGGGTCTTGTGACCGATGTTGTTGATGCTAAATCTGAATTTGATACGAAATATTTAGAACAACAAAAAGGGAACCAGTAGGGATCAGCGTTGGGCGAGGACCAATAGCTCTACATAATGCTATTGTAAGCATAAAAGAGCGATCGGAAGTGAGCGCACGGTAGGCTGATTGCTGCTGCATAATGAGATCTTTGCTAAAAATGGCTCGAAGAGGGATTCTTGCTTGTTTCTGAGGAAATTTAGCGGATCGCAAACGAAGCGGGTTGCCAATTCGAACCCGTCTTGACCGAAATGGACTCCATGCGCGTCGTCATTTTAGGTTCCGGCACCGGCTCCAACGCTAAGGCTATTCTTCAAGCTCAACGCGATGGCGCCCTGGGCACAGCTCAGGTGGTGCAAATTATCGCGGATAAACCGGACGCGGGCATTCTGGCCCATGGCGAAACGTTTGGGGTGCCGGCGCAGTATTTGGATCCGGCACCTTTCAAAACCAAATTGGAAGGAGCGGGAGAGGATCTGTATATCGATTCGATCCGTGCACTCGAGGCGGATCTTGTCGTGCTGGCGGGGTTTATGCGGGTGATCAAACCCCGCTTTATTAACGAATTCGCCGGTAAGATCATCAATCTCCACCCGAGTTTGTTGCCCAGTTTCCCGGGGCTCGATGGGATCGGTCAGGCTTGGCGTCGCGGCGTTAAAGTCAGTGGGTGCACTGTGCACTATGTGACGGCAGAGGTGGACGGCGGCCCCATCGTCGACCAAGCGACCGTGCGCATTGAATCCGAAGATACGCTGGTCACGTTTGCAGAAAAAATTCACCGAGCGGAGCACGAACTCCTCCCGAGCGTCATTGCACGGTTGAGCGAGAGCGGCTAACCGAAGGTGGCCCTTGTCAGGGCATTGGCCGTTATTTCTTCGATAATCATCCCACGCTTGAGTAATGAGGGCGGGTGGCTGAATTTGATTCTCCCATGAAATTTAAGGTTTTTGTCGATGGGTCCGAGGGGACCACCGGATTACAGATCCACGAGCGATTGGCGGGTCGCCCGGAGCTCGAGTTGATCACGATTGATCCGGAGAAACGCAAAGACCCGGTGGCGAAGGCGGTGTGTTTGAATGCGGCCGATGTGGCGTTTCTATGCCTACCCGATGCCGCGGCCCGGGAATCGGTCGCGTTGGTGAGTAATCCTGACACGGTCTTGATTGACGCCAGCACGGCTCACCGCGTCGATCCTGATTGGGCGTATGGTCTGCCGGAACTCGGCGCCGCGTGGCGCGAGCGCATCACCACGTCCAATCGGATTTCCAACATCGGTTGTCATGCGGGAGCGTTTATCCTCGGAGTGCAACCCTTGGTGAAGGCGGGAATCATTCCGGCGGAGCGCGTGGTGAGTTGTTCTTCGCTTACGGGCTACAGTGGCGGGGGTAAGAAGATGATTGCTCAATACGAGGCCACCGACCGTCCCGCGGCGCTGCAGAGCCCGCGGCCTTACGCACTTGGCCTAACGCACAAGCATCTCCCGGAGATGCGGCAACACACGGGTTTGCAGCATGCGCCGATATTTCACCCGGCGGTGGCTCCTTACCGGCAAGGATTGTCGGTATCCGTTCCGCTCGCCTTGCCGGATTTACCCGGTGCTCCGAAACTGGCCGACATTCACGCCGCGTTGGCTGATACCTACGCGAACGAACTCTTTGTAAAGGTGATGCCTCTTGGTGATGATGCCACCAATCTCGATGGAGGTTTTTTTGACGTGCAGGCCTGCAACGGCACCAACCGCGCGGATGTGTTGGTCACGGGCCACGATGATCAGGCCATTGTGATGGTGCGCGTCGACAACCTCGGCAAAGGCGCTTCCGGCTCCGCGATCCAGAACATGAACATCCGTCTCGGTTTGCCCGAAGACGCCGGATTGGTCTTCTAAAATGTTATTACGAATGTCGCCCTCACCGAAACTTTTCCTCCACGAAGAAGTCACGTTGCTGGCGCTCTCGGATGAGAAGGGCACCGTGGAAACCGGGAGTTGGTATAAACAAGTGGTGGGCGGGGCGGTGTTGGCTGAACTCATGCGGAACGAACGGGTGCGGGTTCAATCCAAGAGAGAAGCTGATGCTACGGGATCGTTGTTTAATCGGGCACCCAAGCTTGTGGTTACCGATCCGAAACCGATTGGCGATGAACTGGCGGATGAGTGGCTCAAAAAAATTTCCGAATCCGACAAACTGCGCCCGGTGGGTCATTGGCTGAACAAGATCGCCGGTATTTCCCAACTGAAGGCGCGGGTGGCTTCGCGCTTGGTTGATTTGGAGATTCTGGAAGAACGGGAATCAAAGGTGCTTTGGGTATTCAGCCGGAGGATTTACCCGGAACTTGAGTCCGCACCGGAGGAGGCCATCAGACGTCGGTTGGACGACGCGATTTTCAACGATAATACCGAGGCCGATGTGGGTACGGTGATTTTGCTGTCGTTGGTCAAGAGTGGGGAGTTTTTACCGCGGCTCTTTGATCGTAAGAAACTCAAAAGCCGCCGGAAACATATCGATCGTT
>CBFHXU010000248.1:0-3380 GCA_965659875.1 uncultured Opitutaceae bacterium | reverse complement strand
AGCGAGACTGGCGCGGCGTTGCCCCCGACGGCATGGCCCTCGGGCCACCTCCGTCGCGGCCGCCTGGCGCCAACCCCGCTTTCGACTCACGATGGCCACGGTTATTTCCCAGACACACCCTAATCCGACCTAGCCACTTGCCGCACCGAAATCGATAACGCCCGCGCGGGGTTAATCCGGAGGAGTTGGTTGATCTCTGCCGGAGATAAACCGGCTTCCCGCAGTCGGGGAATCATTGCCTCGAAAAGTAAAGTGTAACCACGGGGCTCACCGCCGTTGGGCTTCGCCGGATCAAACCAACCGGCGTCGTGGGAGATGAGCACTTGGTCGAGATGTCCCGAGGCACGCAGCATGAGAATCCGGTTGAGGTGATGCTCGAGGGAGCGCTCGCGAATGCCATCGAGCGATATCCAGGCACCGCGTTTCGCCGCCTCCAATACCTCGGCATCTTTGGCGCCCTGCGCATGCACCCAGATCCACGCGGACGGAGCAACCCCGTGCTCGGCCAAAATATCCAATTGCGCCAGCCCCGGCCCCGGCCCGGTGTGCACCGCGATCGTCAGGCCGGTTTCCAGGTGGGTCCGCGCCGCGGCATGGATAAGCTTCGCATCCACCACCGACATCTGCGCGTCACGATCCACCGCTGATTTGATGAAGCCCGGTTTGATGCCGGTTCCGTCGATACCATCTTGAAACTCGGCCACCCAACGTGCCGCCAGTTGTTCAGCCGTTTCCTCAAAAGCATAGGGCGGTAAAAACTTGTCCGCCACCGCACCGTAGAGGCCGGTATTGGTCACAAAACGCATACCGGTGCGGGCGCTCAGTTCCGCCAGCAACCGCGGATCACGCCCGATATACATCGGGGTGCATTCCACCATCGTCTCCACCCCGACCGCTTGCGCCGCGGCAATGAACGGGAGTATCTTCTCGATCACATCCGCACGCTCATAGCGCTCCGGCGAAACCTGATCGGCTCCGATAAAATCCACCAATACATGTTCGTGCGCCAAAACGGTGCCTAGATCGGACGCCTTCACCGGACCACCCACGGTATGGACCACCGGCTCAGCCGAAACAGGAGCGATGAAAGTCAAACCCACCATCAACCCGATCAACCATTTGTTACCTGTCATAAGCCATAAGGTGCGGGCTGACGCCGCAGGTGCAATCTTCCGCGATTAAAAAACGGGGCCACTTTTTGATCTGACTCGCTCCCCGCTCGCTGCCATGATCCGATGCCAATGGAAACCATGCTCTACGCAGCCGCGGGCCTCACGATCTTGATCGGATGCGCTCATTCCTATTTAGGAGAGAAATTCATCCTCCAACGTTTGTTTCGCCGCGGCAATCTACCGCCCATTCTAGGTGGCACCGCGTTCACCCAAAATACCCTACGATTCGCGTGGCACATCACGACCGTGGCATGGTGGGGGTTCGCCGCTTTGCTGGTAATGATGACCGAATCGTCGTTCTCAGCCTCGCAGGTTGGACAAGTGATCGCCATCGTCTTCGGGATCCACTTTCTGGTCGCACTGATTGCTTCCCGCGGACGTCACCTCTCCTGGGTCGTATTTTGGGGCATCGCCGTGCTCACGTGGATAGCCTCCGGTTAACCATGACCCGTGCTCCATGAAAATCTACGTCATCGGCGATAGTATCTCGGTTCACTACGGACCGTATCTGGAAGCCGCGTTGGCCGGCTTCGCCGCATACGCCCGCAAAGGCGGACCTGATGCAAGCGGCACGGACTGGGAAAACCCCGCGGACGCGAATGGCGGAGATTCTCATTTGGTCCTCCGCTTTCTGGCGGACAATCTGCCCGCTATTTCGGCGGATCTCATGCTACTGAACTGCGGGCTCCACGACCTGCGGGTGGATCGCGAAACCGGCGCTTGTCAAGTCCCCATCGAAGACTACCAATCCAACCTTACATCGGTCGTCGAACTCGTGCAGTCCGCCGGCATCGCACCAGTTTGGATAAGTTCCATTCCGCTCATTGACGACGTGCACAACGCCCACCCTCTCCCCTATCAACGTTTTCTGGCCGATGTGATAGCCTACAACGAAGTCGCCGCCAAGGTGATGGCACACCACGAGGTGCCGGTAATAGACCTGTTCACCTTCACCCAATCACTGGGTCCCAAAATCTATATCGACCACGTTCACGTCACCGAACAGGTCCGCAAACAACAGGCCAATTTCATCGTCCATCAGCTCAGAGAGAGATCACTCACCCCTTAAACACCCCAGCAAGGCGGGCTTGGCTTTGGGCGACCAATTGAATTGAGTCGCTCCACCCCATGTCAGAATCAAACGGCACCCCGCCCCCCACTTCGTTTCTTCGTTCTCTCCGTTTTATCGGCCCCGGTCTCATTTTGACCGCCGGCATCGTCGGCACGGGAGAACTCATCGTGACACCTCACCTGGCGGCAGAGCACGGCTTCACTTTGCTCTGGCTGATTATTGTCGGATGTCTGGTTAAAGTTTTCGTGCAAGTCGAACTCGCGCGTTACGCCGTTGCTACCGGCACGCCGACCCTGCAGATGATGGATCAAATTCCCGGTCCCCGCTTCAAGGTGGGGTGGATGGTCTGGTTCTTCATTCCGGTTTACTTCGCCATGATCTCCGTGCTGGGCGGCATGCTCGGTGGCATGGCGCAAATCTTCACCATGGCGGGCATTCCACTCTCGCCCCAGGCCACCGCGATTATCATGGGGCTCACTCTCGCGATCCTGCTCGGCGTCGGCCGCTACAACATGGTTGAGCGCGTGTGTATCGGTCTGGTGGTGCTCTTCACCCTCTCGACCATTTTCGCCCTCGTCTCCCTGCAATTTACCGACTTCCAGGTAAGCTCGGCCCAGATCATCGAAGGTCTGCAATTCAAACTGCCCGACAACTTCGCGGTGGCATTCGCCGCCCTCGGATTGATCGGCGTCGGCGCGGGTGAACTGATCTACTACTCCTATTGGTGCTTGGAAAAAGGTTACGCCAAGCGGGTCGGCCCCCGGGACGCGGGATGGCTCGATCGCGTCAACGGCTGGATGCGCGTGATGAAGATCGATGCGTTCGCCTCGCTCATCGTTTATACCGCCGCAACCGTCGTGTTTTACCTGCTGGGCGCAGCCGTGCTGCACGCCCAAAACCTGAAGGTCGATAACAGCGAAATGGTGCCGACGCTGGGCAACATGTACCTGGAAAGTTTCGGGCCCGCCGGGTTCAGTATTTTTATGGTCGGCGCGTTCGCCACGCTTTACTCCACGGCCTTCGCCGCCAGTGCCGCCAATGGTCGGCTCCTTGCTAATCTCCTGCCGATGTTCGGTATTTGGACGGATTCCAAGGACGACGAAGAAGTGAAAGCCAAGCGCATCAAAATCAGCTGC
>CBFHXU010000247.1:0-3425 GCA_965659875.1 uncultured Opitutaceae bacterium | reverse complement strand
GAAGCCGGGGCCAGCGGTAGCTGGGGAACTCCACTGCACATCTTGAGTCGGGAATCCGTTGCGACGCCAGCGTCCCATAATGCCTTGAATGTTGGACAGATCAGGGTCGTTCCAGCCCGGAGTGGTGCCGGCGGTAGCATTGTTGTAATTGATCGCCGGGAAGATGAAGTAAGGTGCCCCACTGTTGATGCTGCCACGACCTTCGCGGGTAAAGCGGTTGATAGTGGTGTTGGGCACGAATCGACCTTCGGCGGAGGCGTACTGCTCGGCGGTCATGCCGTCGGGAACATCGATCCATCCTTGGCTGATGCCCTCAAGCACCCAGCCGTAGGCTACTGCACCGTTGCTGATGTTGCTCAGATCAGTGCCGGGAACGGACAATGCCTGCTGCAGGCGATCCACTCCACCAAGACCATAAAACCAGGAGGAGAAACCATCCGTTGGAGGAATGGTGTCCGGCGGGTTACGCTCGATCTCGCCACTCTCGATGGAACCACGGACGGCGGTGCGGCCGAGCCAGCTATCTTTGTTGTCCTTGCGCAGAACGAGTTCGAACGCTCCGAAAATACGGTCATCATTTTCAAAGGCCGGCTCTTGGCGGAAGTTGATCTCCTCGGTCATCGCATTGATTCGAACAGACAAACGATCCTCGATGAGCGTCTCATTGAAGTCGAAGGTCGCACGGTGGCCTCCACGGGCATCAACCCGGAAGCTCACCTGTCCGGAGCGGTCGTTCATCTTGGCCCGATTGGTGGAGTTGTTGATGATACCACCGGGGGAGCCGAGTCCGAACAGAATGGAGTTGGGACCACGATTCACCTCGACCCGCGACGTATTGTAGGAGTCGAAGGGAAGGTTGGTTTGGAAGTAGTCGCTGGTCGTGGAGGCGCTGGACAAACCACGAACACGCTGTCCGGTCTGCGGGTTGTTCCGCACGCCGTTGGTGTTAACACCGTCGCCACTGCCAGAGAAGTTACCGAGAACACCACCGACTTCGACGTTTCCAATCATCATGAGCAGGGACTCACCGTCGGTAGCACCGGTATCGGTAAGAAAATCCTTCGTCGTAATGGAGATGGAAGCTCCGAGGTCTTTGATGTCGGATCGAACCCGCGAACCCGCGAGGGTGGCGGTGGCGGCGTAGCCGCTATCTTGAGCGTCTTCCACGGTAAACGGACTAAGTTCGAAGACTTCTTCCTCGTCCGGATTGTTGGTTTCTGGTGAAACCTGAGCAAAGCCGAGGGTCGCTGTCGCTAACATCCCGGCGATTGTTTGTTTTATCCTATAGGTCATAGTAAGTAGGGTTTGGTGCTGGTGAATAAAGAATTCACGAAAAGGGGTTTAGGACTGCATACCGTTGATAACCGTCTGCATATTGTAGACAATTTCCCTGAGGGGGGGGCAATGTAAAAATAGATAGGGTTGGTTACGGTCAGACGGGGTAGAGGTTAGGTCAGATCTAGAGAAGAACGCTTAGAGCGAAGCCAAGACGACTGTTTTTGTCGGTCTTTCTCGAGTATGAATTTTCGAAATATGACTGAACAGTTCAGCAATTCGTGGGGCTTCTAATTGATGATTTTACCTCTATCTCGACTGGCTGCCGGGCATTACGTCGGCTTCTGACTCAGCAGTGAGCGAAATTAACCGCAGTTATCTAATCTCATGGCCTGAGTTCTTCGTCCGAACCCGTTACTGCCAGCTCAATGGGATGTTTAAACCGCTGGTGAACTAGCTGAAATGGCAGATCATCGCGCTCCCGGGGCCGGGTTTGCCAAGGATCGAGATCCAGGTCTGGCATCAAGGACCGCATGTCCGCCGTCAACGCGTCCAATTCTTGTTTTCTGGCTGTCATCCGCTCGGTGAGATGGCGGATTTGATCTTCAATCGAGAAGGAGATACTCAGATCAGAACCGGGACGGACGTTGTCGAGCTGATCTCGGTTCAAATCGAGCATATCAGCATCCACATAATTCTCGATCATGAGACGATGGATCTTCACAAACTCACCATAAACAATGATTTGTCGGACCGTCGCGCCGTCCAGCATTTGAAACAAATTGGCTTCGCGATCGTTCATTGAAGGCCGCTGGGGCCAAATGCTCATTTCGAGTTCTAATACTTTAATGGCAGCAAGATAGCGCTCCTCGATGTTTTTTTGTAAGTTCGCGCAGTGGTTGTTCCACCAGCGGTTGTATTCGCGAGCCGAAGTCGCGTTGATGAACTTGTCCAGGGGATCGGTGGGGGCGCCGCATCCCGCCATCAGTACCAAACTTCCCGCCACCACGATCTGAAGAACGGCCCATAGCGAAAACCGATGATGTATCACGCGCTTGCAGGGGTATTAAAAAACCGTCACATTGCAGTGACGGTTGGAAATTAGGAAAGGCGCGGGCAGCAGACTATTTCTTGGTTTTGGCCGCAGCCTCTTTCTTGCGCTTCAAATAGGCCTCACGGCGTTTACGTTTTTGGATCTTGTTGGTTTGTTGTCCCATGGGGCGATACTTGGCGGACCAATCGGTAAAACTAAAGCGGAAAAACCTCTTCGCCTCACATAAATCCGATCCCCCCCCCTAAACCCAAAAATAAAAAATCCTAAAATACTGATAGACAATTACAAATGATCCATTGTCACTTAGTAAGTGACAATGGATCGGCGACGGCGAATTCAGGTGCGAGTGGGGAGGGGGGCGAAGCGGACGGTTGGGATGGCGAGGGTTACAGGCTCGCTTCTTCGTCACCTTCGATCGTGATGCCGTGGCGTTCGAGGGTGATACCCATCTGGCGGTCGTATTCAGCGAGTGAGCGTTGCAGATCCGTTTGGGCGCGATCCACGGCAATCTGAGTATTGGCCAGAATCTCCTGCTGCGTCAGCACGAAGAACGTATTGCCGGTTCCGGCCCGCAGTTTTTTGACCTCGGCATCGAGATTTTGCACCGCGAGTTGATAGGAGTGTTCGGTGACCTCGACTCGTTTTTGCGCGGTTTCGATTTGAGAGGCGGCATTGCCCATATCGATGACGATGTCCTGTTCGATTCCCGAGAGCGCGAGCTCCGCCTGGCGTTGAGCGAGGCGGGCCGAATGGAGGCGACCACGTTCGGTCGCAAAGGTGAGTGGAATGGAGACGACCGCCCCCAAACTGTAGGAGCGACTCTCGCGCTTGCGCACGGAGTCCCAGCTCGTGCTCGAGTTGGCATCGAGGCCGTTGTAGCCGAGAGATCCGACCAAGTTGAGTTCGGGCAACAGTTGGTTTTTGCGCAGACGGCGGGTGATGTCGGTGCGCTCCACGTCGATCATGGCCTGCTGATAGTCAGGGCGGCGTTCGAGGGCCGGACCAAACTCGATCGCGGGATCGGGCGTGTGATGGGGGAACGCGGGCGGCTCGGCAATCACGAGTTGGCGCGTAAGCAGGGCCACGCTCGTGTCGT
>CBFHXU010000246.1:0-3470 GCA_965659875.1 uncultured Opitutaceae bacterium | reverse complement strand
TGCCTTTCATGATCTGGGTCCTTTCTGGATTCCCAGACTAACTCTCTCCAGGGCTCAGTTTTCGTAACCCCGACCAGCATGTTTGGCGGTCAGTTGGATGTGCTCATCGATATCGTGAGCTACGGCGTGACCCCGGCCATCTTGCTGCTCAGTTATGGTGCGTTTGCGCCCATTTACTTGGTGGGAGCGTTTATCATGATCGCGGCCGCCGCAATCCGGCTGAGCTACTTCAGCACGTTTGGTTTGGCGGGTGGATCGCACTACACCGGACTGGCACTGGATAACAACAGCCTGATCCTAGTATTCGTTTTTGCATTTGAAGTGATGTTCAGCACCGGGGCGTTTGCCATCGTGCTTTACGCGACGGGTCTCGGTCTGGCGGCCCTCAATGTCTCCCAAATCAAGACACCCAAGCTGTCGGGTAATCCGATCAATGTTTGGCTACTCGGCCTTTACACTCTGGTGATCACCGGTGTTTACGGGTGGAAACTAATTTGAACGCGGACCTCGTTCGGCCCGGATAATTTTATGAAAGAAAAATCAGCTCCTACGACGGTCTACACCGTCGGAACCTTCGACCTACTCCATGTCGGGCATCTCGCCTTACTGGAATACTGCCGCACATTGGGTGATGTGGTTGCGGTGGGCGTTGCCGCCGACGAGGTCGTCAATTCCTACAAACCCAATGTTCCGGTGATCCCACTGGAGCAGCGGGTGTCCATGCTCGAGTCCTTGCGCTGCGTTGATATTGTGCGTCCGTATCATGAGCTCGAATACGTAGAGGGTTGCCGAGAATTGAATCCCGATATCTTCGTCATTGGCGAGGACTGGGGCGCCAAGCCGCACAATTTGGCGGTGGAGGATTATCTGAAGTCCCGCGGGAAACAAATTGTACAGATTCTGTATGACGCGCGCACGTCTTCGAGTATCATAAAAAGAACGGTGGTCGCCCAATCATTTGAAGGACGGACGATGCCGGAGAGCCCGTTTCGCGATACGACGGTGCGGGTAGAACGAGTCTCCTCGCCGGTGGACTGACCGAGGCTTAAGGCTTCGCCTTCAGCCCCCCATATTTGTCATTTTTGGGCGAGCGATACGGGTGATCGTGCTCAGTTCGCTGGACTAGTATGAACTTTTAACCACCGGGAGAGACCGGGCAGTTCGCGTTCCCGGGTCCGGGCGCGGAGACGGATGGCACCGGAGGTCTTTTGCGCTTCAGCCAGGGCGTCCTCTCCCCGGTGTTGGACTTGCACCATTTCGAGTTCGGCGGCGATGGCGGGATCGCTGGAGCGATTCACGATATAGCCGAGATAGGAATTGGCGCCGTAACGGGCGAGAGGGGCCAGCAACTCTGCGGCGTGTTCCTTGGTGAATTCCCAGGTTTCTTCAAGATGTTCGCCGCGGCTGGATACGTAAAATAGGTTGTAGTTGCGGTGGGTGGCGGGGAGCTCTTCGCCGAGCGTAAGTTCGCGGGTGCGGGCGGCGAGGGCGGGATCAAGGGCGTGTTGCATGCCGCGAAGCAGGGCGGTCTTTTCCTCGGTGTTGATGGCCTTTTGGTAGCGCTCCCAGAGTTGATTGTAGGTTGCTTCATTGGCGTAGCGACCGACGACGTTTATGACGACCGGGCGCATGTTGCCGTCGATGGAGGAAGCGTCTGCGAGATACTGCGAAAATTGGTTTTGGCTTTCGACGATGGCATCCTGGTCGCCAAACAGTCCCAGGCGATAGAGGAAGGCACTGCGGAGCTGCGCATCGGCGGAGGGTTCACCGGGTTTCGGAGTCCAGCCGAGACGCTCGATCTGGGGTCGTAACAGGTTGATGGTCCAGCGGTGGAAATCGGCGCGCTCCGGGCGATCCAACATCCAGATATCGATTTCGATGAGGGCGCTCAAAATTGAGCGCCAGACCGCGTCACTGGGATTGTCGCGTAGAGCCCAGGCGATTTCCAAGTAGTCGGTCGAGCTGAGGCGTCCGGCGGACACGAGTGCCCAAGCGTCGCCCAGGAGGTTGATTTGTTCAGCGGCGGGAAGACGGGGCAGGGCGGTAACGATGGCGGCGAACGTTTCCGGGTCATATACGACCCGATAGAATCCGACATCATTGAGGTTGATTTTGGGAGCACCGAGTTTGGCGGGCCACTCCATGGTTTTTTGGGAACCGGCCAGGAGGGTTTTTTGCACGTCACCGAGGTTGGTCAGCGGCGCGAAAGTCAGTGGCACCGACCAAGTCGTCGCGGGCGGGTTGGGGTCATCGATGGAAAAGGGTTCCTGCCGCAGTATCAGTTTACCGTTGGACTGACTGGCGGTGATGACGGGGAAGCCGGATTGCAGCGTCCAACCGGAAGCGATCTCACGCACGGGTTCGCCCGAGGCATCTTCGAGGGCGGTCCAGAGATCTTCAGTGGTCGTATTGGACCAAGCGTGGCGTTGCATGTAGAGGCGGATGCCGGCGCGGAAATCACGTTCACCCAGATAGTCTTCCAGCATGCGCACGAACGCCTGTCCCTTGTTGTAGGCGATGGCATCGAAGGCATCGATGGCACCGTATTCCGTGACCCCGGATAATTGGATAGGATGAGTGGCGATACGGGCGTCCAATCCCATGGCGTATTCCTTGCCGCGATTTGATTTGAGCCAATAATTCCAATCGGGGTTCAGGTCGTGGGTGCTTTTGGTATCAATCCAGGAAGCGAAGGCTTCGTTGAGCCAAAGATTATCCCACCAACCCATGGTTACGATGTTGCCAAACCACTGGTGGGCGACTTCGTGGGCGATGACATTGAAAACACCTTCCTTGGTGGACTGAGAACTGGTCGCGGGATCGTAGAGCAGCAGAGTTTCCATGTAGGAAATGGAGCCCCAGTTTTCCATGGCGCCAAAGCCGGAGAATGCATTCGGGATCGCGATCTGATCGAGCTGCGGAAGCGGATAAGCGACCCCAAAATAGTCGGTAAAGTAATCCAAGACCTGTTTGGTCGCTTCGAGGGCGTAGGCTCCGTTTTGGCTTTTGCCCTCCGTGGCGAATATCCGGAGTTTCACGCCCCGGTGCATGTCTTCGAGGATCTCGAATTCGCCGCCGAAGTAGGCCAGCAAGTAGGTCGACATCAGGGGAGATTTGTCGAATGTCACCGCCTTGCGGCCGTCACCTAGTGGTGTTTCCCGGATGGCGGGCATGTTGGATGAGACGGAGAAATTCTCCGGCACCACTAAGGTTGACGAGAACGTGGCCTTAAACGCGGGTTCGTCCCAGCACGGAAGAATGCGGCGTGCATCGGGGACCTCGCATTGGGTGCCAAAGAGTTCTTTGTCGCCATCCGGAGTGGTGTAGCGATCGAAGAAAAAGCCCTCGGCGTTGGGGTTGATCTCACCGGTGTAGTCCAGCGCGATGATATAGTCGCCGGCCACGAGGGGCGCCGAGGAGTGCAGGCTGAGTTGTTGCGAGTCTGCGTCGTAAGTGGTCGGCAAAACGAC
>CBFHXU010000245.1:0-3500 GCA_965659875.1 uncultured Opitutaceae bacterium | reverse complement strand
AAACCGAATTGCCCGAACTGACGTTGCCGGGGGTGCAGGCGGAGTTTATCCCGTCAACGATTCCGGAAGTGAAATTTGATCTTACCTTCACGGTGCGAGATCGCGCGGACGGAGGTCTCGATGGCTGGATCGAGTATCGGGCGGATCTGTTTAGCGCGGAAACGATGGGACGCATGACCGGACATTTTTCGCGACTGGTGGCGGGAGCCGGCGCGGAACCGGAGACGGCGTTACTGGATTTACCGATGCTGTCAGCGGAGGAGCTTCGGCAAGTCGTGCACGGGTTCAACGCAACCACGCAGAGTTGGCCTGAAGCTGGCGAGCCGCTTCTCCATCGGCTGGTTGAGGCGGTGGCAGCGCGGACGCCCGAGAAAGTGGCCCTGATCGACGAGCACGAACAGATCACGTATCAGGAGTTGGAGACGCGGGCGAATCAGCTTGGTCATCACTTACAGAGCTTGGGGGTGGGACCGGATGTCATCGTCGGACTCTATTTGGGTCGCACGTTGGACATGATCGTGGGGGTGCTGGGAGTGATGAAGGCGGGCGGATGTTACTTGCCGCTCGATCCGGGTTATCCGGCGGATCGACTGGAATTCATGATGGAGGATTCGAGCGCCCCGGTGGTGATCACCCACCAAGAAAGTCGGGGGCAGCTGACCTTCCCCTCCGGGGTGATTGAGTTGGATTTGGACCGGGTGGGGGAAGAGCTCGCCGCGCAGTCGACGACACCACCGCAATCGAATGTGAGTGGAGAGAATATCTCCTACATCATTTATACTAGTGGTTCGACGGGAAAACCAAAAGGCACGACCTTGGGCCATGCGGCGATGTGCAATCTTATCCGCTGGCACCACGCGACCTTACTGACGGGGGCACGGGGGTTGTTTTTTGCGTCGCTGAGTTTTGATGTGAGTTTTCACGACCTCTTTGCGGTATTGGGCAGTGGCGGGGAGCTACACATTGCGAGTGAATTGATGCGGGGTGATTCGGCGGTTTTGTTGGATTACCTGGAGTCGGCGCGGATTGAGAAAGTTATACTACCGGTGGTGGTGTGGCAGCAATTGGCGGCGGACTATGGTGACCGTCCCGAACGTTTCGCTTCGTTGCGCGAGCTGATCACAACCGGCGAGGCGTTGATCCTGACGCCGGCGATCCTGGCGTTGAGTGCGCACATGCCGGACTGCGTGATCCACAATCACTACGGTCCGTCGGAAACCCATGTGGTGACCGCCCACACCTTTGATGGTCCGCCGCGGCAGGTGAGTCCTCCGCCTCCGATCGGGCGACCGATTGCCAACACGCAGATTTATCTGCTGGACCCACGCTTGAATCCGGTGCCGGTGGGAGTGCCGGGTGAGCTGTATATCGGTGGAGCAAATCTGGGGCGGGATTATCACGGTCGGCCCGACCTGACAGCGGAGCGCTTCGGGCCCAACCCGCATGGGGCGAAGGCGGGGGATCGGCTTTACCGCACGGGTGACCGGGCACGCTGGTTGGCCGATGGCAGCATCGAGTTTTTTGGGCGCCTGGATGATCAGGTGAAGATCCGTGGTTTTCGGGTGGAACTCGGTGAAGTTGAGTCGCGGTTGGTGCAGCATCCGGCCGTGACCGGAGCTGTGGTGGTCGTGCGGGAGCGAACCGCCGGTGACAATTGCCTCGTGGGATTCTTCACGCGGGAGACGGAGGTCACGGTGGAGGAATTGCGCGAATTCGTGGGAGAGCGGCTGCCGGATTACATGGTGCCGGCGGTATTTGTGGAGTTGGAGACCTTGCCCCTGACGCCCAGCGGGAAAATTCACCGCGGCGGATTGCCGGCGCTCGAGATCAATCAGATGGCGAGGGATACCCTATACGAGGAACCGAAAAGCGAAGGAGAACGATTGGTGGCGGAGGTTTGGGCAGAGCTGCTGGGAGTGGCGCGCATCGGGCGGATGGATCATTTTTTTCATTTGGGCGGACATTCATTGTTGGCGACACGGGTGATCGCACGACTGCGAGCGAGGACAACGATGCCGGTGCCGTTGCGGGCCCTATTTGAGCATCCCACCTTGGCGGCGTTTACCGCGGCCTGCGGTGAAGCCGCAGGTGGACCAGATGTTTGGGAAACCGTGGCAGCGACCGTGCGTGAAGTGGAAGCCATGAGTGACGACGAAGCGGCTCAACAGCGGCGGGACGGATAACGTTACAATTTCTTTACGGATAATCCGTTAAATTTGACCCTTTCGACGAGAGGGTCTTGCGGTGGTGGGTATCGCGGGGCAATTTTCCCTCTTAATTTATGGAACTCACCAGCAATCAATTGCACGCTTACGAGGACGAAGGACTGTTATTCTTCCCCAGTCTGTTTGAACAGGCCGAGATTGCGGCGCTCAGGGAGGCGACTGAGAACCTTGCGGCAATCGATCATCCCAGTCGAGTGCTTGAAAACGATGGAGCAACGGTGCGGGCCTTACACGGGTGTCACCTCATGAACGATGTCATGGCGCGCCTTACGCGCCTGCCGAGAATGTTGCGCCCGGCGGAACAGATTGTGGGCGATTCTGCTTACGTCTATCAGTTTAAAATTAACTGTAAGGCTGCCTTTGGCGGTGACGTTTGGAAATGGCATCAGGACTATATCTTCTGGGCCAAAGGCGATGGCATGCCGCGGCCGGACTGTGTAAATATCATGGTTTATCTGGATGAGGTGACCGAGTTTAACGGCCCTCTGATGTGCATTCCGAAGTCCCACCATCATGGCATGGTGGAAACGGAAGTGGCTTCGGGTGAGGGGAGTTGGAAGGACAACGTGAGTGCGGACCTCAAGTATTCGCTGGATCAGGAAACGGTCGCTGGACTGGTGGAGACAGGGGGTATTGTCGCTCCGAAAGGGCCGGCGGGAAGTGTCCTGATTTTTCACCCGAATCTGGCGCACGCTTCCACGCCCAATCTTTCGCCTTGGGGGCGCTCGATGTTGATCGTGACCTACAACAGCGTGAGCAACGCGCCGGTCCCAACCGGCAAACTGCGGCCAGACTTCCTCGTGAGTCGCGACGCGAGCGCTTTGACCGCGGAGCCGGAGGCGGTGTTGGTGTGAAGTGGCGGCTTTGAGCATGACCCCCGATAAACAAGCTCTTCTTAAAAAGCTGCTCGCGCAGAAAGGGGTGATAGGAACTCCGGCGGCGGCGAGTTCCGGGGAAACATTGCGTCCGCGAACGGATGATGAGGTTCCGGTGATGTCGTTTGCGCAGGAGCGACTTTGGTTTGTGCAAAATTTGCAGCCTGCGAATACGGCGTATCACCTCGGCCAGGGATTCAGCCTGCGAGGGGGGGTGGACCCAACCGCCCTGGGTCAAGCGCTCGCGGAATTGATTAGACGTCACGAATCGTTGCGGACCTGTTTTACAGAGCGAGAGGGGCGGGGTTCCTTGGATGTGCGTTCGCCTAAAGAGATCGATGCGACGGTGCTATCGGAAGTAGATTTGACGAAACTTTCCGCGGCGGAGCAAACCCGGGAG
>CBFHXU010000244.1:0-3558 GCA_965659875.1 uncultured Opitutaceae bacterium | reverse complement strand
TATCGCCGCCGGTATCGATTTCGTCGCCCTGTCTTTCGTGCGCCAAGGATCCGACATCCGACACCTGCGCGAATTTCTCGATGCCCGAGGCTCCCATGCTAAAATCATTGCCAAGATCGAAGACCAAGCCGGGGTGCGCAACATGGAGGAAATCATCGCTGAGGCTGACGGAGTCATGGTCGCGCGCGGCGATCTGGGGATCGAGATCGACTACCACCGCCTGCCCTTGGTGCAGACCGATATGATTGCCGCCTGCCGCGCTGCCGGCAACCCAGTAATTGTCGCCACTCATTTGTTGGAGACCATGATCTCGTCTCCGATGCCCACCCGGGCGGAGATCTCGGATGTTTCCAATGCTATCCGTGAACAAGCCGATGCCGTCATGTTATCGGGCGAAACCACCGTGGGCAAATACCCGATCGAATCCGTGGAGGTGATGAAAAATATCATCGAGAGTATCGAGCCCTCGGTGGACGCAGAAATAAACCTGAAGCTTCCGTTGGAGGAGCCGAAAGCGAAGATGCTGCGCTCCGCCGCCCGGCTCTCGCAGTCTCTCGGAGACTCGGCCATCATCGTGTTTACCCGCAGCGGGTTTCTCGGCTACACGCTAGGGGCTCTCCGTCCCCGCGGCGTGCCGATCTTCGCCTTCACCGATGTGGAGCCACTCTTCCGCCAATTGCTGCTTCCTTGGGGAGTGGAACCTTTTCTGATGAAATTCTCCGACGACCCGGAGGAAACGATTCTCAATGCGCTGCAAATCCTGGGCAAGGGGGGCTGGGTAAAATCAGGCGCCATGACGGTCGTTATCACCAACGTGTTGGCTCGCGGAGAAATTATCGATGCCTTGCAGCTCCGCCGGGCTCCCTGAGCCACTGCGCGTTGCCAATAAGATACTCCCCACATCCTAGGCACAATCACCGGGCCCACACCGCGTAAACTTCCAAGACGCGAAGCGATATCATTGAAACGGGCGCCCGCAGTTTCGGGCGAAGTCTCCTTTGACTAAAGCAACCGAACCTCCTAATTTGCTCCCGTGCCAAACATTCCCCTTCTTGAAGCCATCGCCTCCCGCCGACTCGTCTGTGACGGCGGCATGGGCACTCAACTCATGCTCGCCGGTCTCGAACAAGGTGCTTCTGGCGAGGCCTGGAACATTTCCCATCCGGAGCGCGTGCTGGAAATTCAAAAACGTTACGTCGACGCCGGAGCGGATTGTATCATTTCCAATACGTTTGGGGGTTCACGCATGATGCTGAAACGGCACGGTGTGGCCGACGATTTGGTCGCCATCAACGCTGCCGCCGCACGCATCGCTCGCGAAGCATTTGGTGATCGCGAAGGTTACGTGCTCGGTGACATGGGTCCGCTCGGCGCCATCCTCGAGCCCTACGGCGAACTCCCCTACGACGAGGCGGTCGAAGCTCTCACCGAACAGGCCATAGCACTCGTTGAGGCCGGCGTGGACGCGTTGATCGTCGAAACTCAAACCGGCATCGAAGAGGTGGGTTCGGGTATCGAAGCCGCCAAGGCCGCCGGCGCACCGTGCATTATCGCTTCCCTCGCCTACGATCTGTCGATGGATGGCACATTCTACAAAACGATGATGGGCGTCTCACCCGAAGACGCCGCCGAATTCATCGAGGAAAAAGGCGCTGATATCGTCGCCCTAAATTGCGGCACGGGCATGGACATGGCCGGAGCGACCAAGGTCACCGAAATCTACCGCGAAACCTGTGACCTGCCCGTCATGATTCAGCCCAACGCCGGCCTCCCGGTGCTGGAAAACATGAAGGCCGTTTACAAGCAGCCTCCTGAAGAAACAGCCGCCAAGGTCCCTGAGGCGCTCGCCGCCGGAGCCAACATCATCGGGTCCTGCTGCGGCAGTACTCCGGATCACACCCGCGCCATCCGCACCAGGGTCGACGCGTTTAATGCGAGCCAGTAATCCGCGGCTCATAGCCGCGAAACATTAACCAGCCTGTTGCTTGCCTCCCACGATCGGGCTGCGGTTCATTGGAGATACCCATGAAACCCGCGCTGATCCTCGCCCTGTGTCTCGCTATCACTTCCGCTTTGTTCGCGGGAGTCGTCGAAAAAAATGGCCGTCTTCGCACCGAAGGGAACCGGATCGTAGGCGATCACGGGAAGCCGGTGGCCGTGCATGGCATGAGTCACTTTTGGAGCCAATGGGAGGGTGAGTTTTACACCGAAGAAACCGTCAACTGGCTGGTAAAAGATTGGAAAGTCACGCTAACCCGAGCCGCTCTCGGGGTCCACGACGGTGAGCTCGGTTATCAACAACAACCCGCCCAGGAGATCGCCAAAATCAAACGCGTGGTCAACGCCGCGATCGCCAATGATATCTACGTGCTCATCGATTGGCACGACCACCATGCCGAGGATAACATCGAGGACGCCATCGCGTTCTTCAGCCAGATGGCCCAAACCTACGGAGCCTACGCTCACGTCATTTATGAGATCTACAACGAGCCCCTAAAGGTCTCTTGGTCGCAGACGGTGAAGCCCTATGCCGAACGCGTTATCGCCGCGATCCGCCAACACGATCCGGACAACCTGATCGTAGTCGGCACGCCCTACTGGGCTCAGCGGGTTGATAAAGCCGCCGCCGATCCCATCGCTGACCCTAACGTCGCCTATGGGCTCCACTTTTACGCCGCCTCGCATAAAGCGGATCTGCGGAAACGCGCCATAAAGGCTCTCGATTTAGGCGCCGCACTCATGGTCACCGAATGGGGCACGATGGAAGCCTCCGGCGAAGGTGACATCGACTACGAGTCTGTTGCCAAATGGCGCGAGTTCATGCGCAAACATCACCTCAGCAGCACCACTTGGGCCGTTTCGAACAAGGACGAAAGCGCCGGTATCGTGAAACCGCACCTCTCCAAATTAAGCGGTTGGGCCCAGGATGAATTAACCGAAAACGGAAACTTTATGCGCCGTCTACTGCGCGGCGAATAAACCCCACTCTCCTACCCGCCATGGAACCCATTTGCTTCGGCCATCTTCTTGATGGAGAAACGGTCGAAGCCTATGATTTGCTGCTGTCGGATGGCAGCGGTCCACGCATCATCACGCTGGGCGGCATCATCACTTCGCTGCGCGTGCCAGACCGCGATGGCGCCCTCGCCGATGTAGTGCTCGGTTTCAATAACCTCGCGGATTACCTGAAACCGCACCCCTACTTCGGGGCGATCGCCGGACGCGTGGCTGGTCGGATCAACGGCGCCCACTTCGAGCTCGACGGCCGCTCGTTTCCCCTTGCCGCCAACGATCCGCCCAACCACTTGCACGGCGGCACCGGCGGATTCAGTCGACGCAATTGGAGCGCCACCCCGCTCGTCCGCTCGGACCGTGCGCCTTCCGTGCGGCTCGAATATCATAGTCCCGACGGAGAAGACGGTTACCCGGGTAATATTGATGTTGCCGTAACCTACACGTTCACGGCTGAACATGCGTTGATCGTGGAAATCGAAGCGACCACCGGCGCCGCCACGCCCTTCAGCCTGACCCAACACTCCTACTTCAACTTGGCCGGGG
>CBFHXU010000243.1:0-3729 GCA_965659875.1 uncultured Opitutaceae bacterium | reverse complement strand
TCGTCCTCCTACGCCGAGGCTACGGCAGACATGTCGGCGGACCGGACGACACCGGCTACAGTGGGAGTTGGATTCCGCCCGCGTTGGGCGCGTCGACTGAGCTGCTAGGCTGACAGAGTGCGTGAGCACGAAGATGGCGCTGCGAGGAAATACAGGCAGTGCCACGAAGTGGTGACGATGGCAGACACCCACTCGGACAGAAAAAGTCTCAAATGGTGGTGCGATAGGAGCTAAGAGAAACTGCGGATGGATTGCCACAAAAGGCGCAAAAATCACATAAGCTGAGTCGGCTTGGCCGGGAGGATGGGACGGCGCCCTCGGCGAGGCCGCCCTACCTAGCCAAATTGGCGGGGGCGAACGTGTCGTGCCAAGTTACCATCTCGGCCGTGGCTTGTTACCCGCCAAAGGCGGGCGAGCGTGTTCCTTCGCGTCTCTTACGGCGCGAGGTCGGCGAACTTCCAGGGGAAGTTGTCGAGCGGAGTGATTTTGTAGTGCAGGACGTCGGGGCTGATGAGCTTTGAATTGGTGTAGTGATAGATCGGCATCACGGGCATTTCATCGAGGAGGATTTTCTCCATACGATTGTAGACGGCGAAACGTTCCGCGTCGGTGGGGGAGTCGAGGGCCTCTTGGAGCATGGCGTCATAAACGTCACTGCCCCAACCCGTGTCGTTGTTGCCGCCACCGGTCTTCCACATGTCGATGAAGACGTGCGGATCAACGTAGTCCGCGATCCAGCCGGCCCGCATGATCTGGTAGTCCATGTTGTCCTGGGCGTCGAGGTAGACCTTCCACTCCTGATTATAAAGACCGATATTCAGACCCAGGTTTTCCCGCCACATTTGTTGGATCGCTTCGGCGATGGTGCGGTGCTTTTCCGAGGTATTGTAGAGCAGTTCGGTTTGTGGGAATCCTTCACCGTTGGGGTATCCTGCTTCGGCGAGAAGGCGTTTGGCCTCGGCGACATTCATCGAAAATTTGTTGTCACTTTCGTAATCCAACAGACCCGGGGGCACCACGTGGTAGGCCGGCGTTTCGAATGCGAGGGTGACTTTCTCGACCAGCGCGGTGCGGTCGATGGCGTAGGCCAACGCCTTGCGCACCCGCACGTCGTCGAACGGGGGCTGGGTCGTGTTGAAACGATAGAAGTATACGCCGTTGTAAGGCATGATACTGATCTTGTCGGGACTCTCATCCAGATAAGTCTTTATTTTGGAGAGCGGCACTTCGTTGGTGATGTGCAGTTGGCCGGTGCGGAACATGCGCTCTTCCGTGTCGATGCTCTCGATGGGGTAGAAATGGATCTCGTCCAATTTCACGTTCGCCGCGTCCCAGTAGGTCGGCGAACGTTCGGCGACGATCTTACGGTTGGGCTGCCAGGATTTGAGATTGAAGGCGCCATTCCCGATAAAGTTTTCCGGGCGGGTCCAGGCCGTGCCTTTGCGTTGCAGACCGCCAAACTGATCAATGACGCGAACGGGGACCGGATACCACGCGTAGTGATTCATAGCGTGAAGGAGGAACGGGGTGCGCTGCCGCAGGGTCAGTTCGAGGGTGTGCTCGTCCAGGGCTTGGAATCCGGTTTGGGAGAAATCATCGATCTTGCCCAAGAGATAGTCCTCCGCGCCGACCACGTGGAACAGCATGTAGGAATATTCAGCGGCGATACTCGGGGTGAGCATGCGCTTATAGGTTCCGACGAAATCCTGCGCGGTGATCGTGTCGCCGTTCGACCATTTGGCGTTGGGATTCAGGTTGAAGGTATAGACCAAGCCGTCATCCGAAATACTCCAGGTCTGAGCGACGCCGGGGATCACGTTGAGATCGGGATCCTCGCTGACGAGCCCTTCGGCGAACGCTTTTAAGAGGTGGTGTTCCACCACGCCGGTCACGGCATGGGCGTCGAGGTCCTGGGGTTCGGCCCCGTTGCCGAAGTGGAGAATTTTGAGGCCGTCGGGGTTGGAGTCGGACGAATTACCACCGCAGCCGCTCATAAAGAGGATGCCAAGGAGCGGAATACCGATGATCGAGGGGAGGCGCAAAAATTTCATATGACTTTAGGAAAGCTGAAAACTGAAAACTGAAAACTGAAAAACTGAAAAACTGAGAAACTGAAAAGCTGAAATGCAGAGAAACTGAAATGCTGAAGCTTGAACGGGTCGTTCTGGAAAAGATGAAAACTGAGAAAACTGAAAAGCTGACGGAGTGCGATAGCACGGAGATGGTGAATCTTGTAGAGATTTGCCCCGCAGGGGTGACTGCGATGGGCGCCTTTTGGGCAGGAGCGGGAACAAAGCGGAAAGCGGAAATGCCGATTTCCTGAGAACGCGTGAGAGGCAGGATTGGATTTAGCCACAAAAAGGCGCAAAAGGTCACAAAAATCGAACCTGCGATGGGGCGGAGGGAGAGAAACCTGGAAGCTGAAAAACTGATATGCTGAAACTCGAGCGGGTCTGAAGGTCGGACGGTTTAGGGGAAGGGGTCGAGTCGTGACCCTCCTTCGTCCCGCTGGGCGAGACTTCGGCGGACATGCTAAATTGCTTCCTCCTTCGTCCCACGAGACGGGACTTCCACCTACGCCGAGGCTACGGCGGACATGATGGCGGACAAAGTCCTAAAGCATCAACGACGTCGACCCCGTTGGACTGTTTCTTGTTACCCGCCTGAGGCGGGCGAGCTTGTTACTTCGCTGAAGGCTCAGCCTTGAGCGCTACCGTGTGGTAGTGTCGGCGGTCCATCGCGTTTGGGGTATAATTTTTGACGGAGGGATGAACCAACATGGGGTTTTTGGCGAAAACCAAGGGAATAATGGGCATGGATTGAAGGAGGATAGCTTCAGCCTCGCGCAGTGCTTGCAGTCGCGAAGGAGGATCGATTTGCCGCGCGGCATTCTCCAGAGCGGAGTCATACTCAGAGTCATTCCAACCGGTGAAATTCCATCCGGATCCGGTCTTCCATAAATCCAGATAGGAGGTGGCGTCCGGGTAGTCAGCCACCCATCCGCCAAATCCAATGTCGAAGTCGCCTTGTTGCATTTTGCTCCAGTGGACCCGGCTCTCACTGTTAAGAATTTCAACATTCACGCCCAGCACCTCGCGCCACTGCGCCTGCAATGCTTCCGTCACTCGCGCTCCGGCTCCAACCTCCGTGCTCAGTTCGATCGTCGGAAACCCGACCCCATCGGGGTATCCCGCGTCGGCCAGCAATACTTGAGCGGCGGTTTCGTCATCCGAAAAGTCTTCGCCCGCGGGATACGTTGGCATACCGGTCGGCACGACCCGCCGGGCCGGTGTTGCCACATCCAGATACACGTGTCGAGCCAGCGCCTCTCGATCAATGGCCAAAGCGAACGCCCGCCGAACCCGTTGGTCATCGAAAGGACGTTTGGCGGTGTTCAAATTCAGAAATCGGGTGATCAAAGAATCGATCTCACGTAGCGGGGTGGGCGATTGTTCGCGATAGCCGGGGAGCTTGGCGATCGGAACTGCGGACGTGCGGTGTAATTGACCGGCGCGAAACGCCCGTTCCTCGGTCTGAACATTGTCGAAGGCGTGAAAGACGAGACCATTGAGCTCTATTTGGTCGGCATTCCAATAAGTCAGTGATTTCCGCGCCCGGATCACATCGTTCGGTTTCCATTCCGTGATATGAAAAGGGCCGTTCCCCACAAACGTTCCGGGTTTGGTCCATCCGCTGTTTCGGTCTGTCATGTGACCCACCGTTTCGATG
>CBFHXU010000242.1:0-3767 GCA_965659875.1 uncultured Opitutaceae bacterium | reverse complement strand
ATTCCTTGACTTACTCTACACCCTCAACCAATACATCAACCCATCCAGACTAACTGTTTAGGTGGTCCAGTTTGGGTAACCCGACCAGATACAGGGCGACGCCCAAAGCACTCCCATCAATACTGCCCAGGGTCAGGGTGCTGCCAGCGAGCTCATAACCGTAGTTCACGGCAGAGCTGCCCGGCGGGGTGAAGAAATGGGTCCCGTTGAGGGAGTTCTCGTTGGAGGAATTCCCGACTTCGAGATTCGCGGCGTTGACGATCGTGTAGGCCGTGTTCGTGAATTTGATTAATCCCGAGTGAGTGGCCCGCATGACCGCGCCATTGATGTTGGTGCCTCCGCCTGAAATCGTGAAAATTCCGTCGGAGACCTCGAGAGTAGTCGGAGAATAGTTGTTAAAAGTCTGGGTTACGGTGGTCGGGCCGGATCCCGATTTACGATAAGTGCCGTAGTTTTCGAAGGTAGCGGCAGCGGATCCAATTGTCACCGTCCCGGTGGTTTTATCAGCGAACAAGGCGCCGTCTTTATTGGTGATTCCGCCGTCTGCATCGGTGGTCAGGTTGCCGTCAGTCCAAGTCAGGGTGCCGCTGTTTTCGATTACCGAACCTTCAAAATCATTCACCGACGTGTTGTAGACGTCGAGGAAGGCCCCGCTGGCGATCAGCAGATTCAGGCGTCGGATCGATCCATTATACCAGGTGGAATGGGCGGAATTTCCCCGGATCTCCAAAGAGTCGGTGGTCGCACCGTCTTTGCCCCTGAGGTTTCCTCCGGCGACGTGCAGATAACCGATGCCGTTGTTGCTTTCGATCTCCAGTTCCCCTGCTTCCACGCGAGCGGTGTCACCGTTATCCGGGATCCCCGTGGTCTCCTCGTTGTCGACATCTTTCCAGGAATTTCCATTGCCCCAGGTTTTGGTGCCGGTGTCGTCGCTTTTCCAACTTCTCCCCTGTGAGTAGCCGGTCGACACAGTTAATGACAGACCCAGTAAAAGAGAGACGGTTAGACAGATTTTAGAAGACATCGGACAAACTCCTCGAAGGGAGAACAAGGCGGGGGAGGTCTGAAGATTTTCATTTCCGGTCCACTTCGTCCAGTGTTGTTGACAGTGTTTGGCGAAAATCTGGTAAAAAATTTACTAAATTAGGCCAAATCCCGCAAATCTGGACCGTTCGTCAGTTTAAAAGTGTCGTGTAGAGGACCGAGTTGACCAGAGAGGTGCGGGGTCGTTTAACAGGGAATGTCCGACATTCTCGACGTCAATTTAGGCTCTCGTAGCTATCCCATTCATTTTGGCGGCGATCTTACCGCGAAGTTGGCGGGACGGGTTTTGGCATTGCGCGAGTCGGGCCGCAAAGTCGTCATCATTACGGACGAATCCGTCGCGGCTGCGCAGGCGGAGACCTTGGCCCAATTTGCCGGATCGGCGGCCATTTGTCCGGTTCCGGCGGGTGAAACGGCGAAGTCTGCCCAGCGCTTGGCCCTGATTTGGGACTTTCTGGCGGCCCAGAAAATGGATCGAGGCGGAGTCGTGCTGGCTTTTGGCGGTGGGGTCGTCGGCGATTTGGCGGGTTTTGCCGCGGCCAGCTACCTGCGAGGCGTGGATTTTATCCAGGTGCCCACCACTTTGCTTGCGATGGTGGACAGCTCAGTGGGAGGCAAAACAGGCATCAATCTGGGCGCAGGCAAAAACCTGGTGGGCGCCTTTCATCAGCCGCAGGAGGTGTTTGTGGCGACGGATTTGCTTCGGACGCTGCCCGCGCGTGAATTCGCTGCGGGGATGGCGGAGGTGATCAAATACGGTCTTTTGGGCGACGCGGAACTCTTTGAGCGACTCGAGGCGCAGACGTTGACCGTGGATAGCCCGGAACTGGCCGCCGTGGTGAAACGGTGTTGCGCCGCCAAGGCTAGGATTGTCGAAGCGGACGAATTTGAAACTGCCGCCTCAGGGGGGCGGGCGTTATTGAATTTAGGGCACACGTTTGCCCACGCGGTGGAAAAGGTCGCGGGTTACAGTGTCTATCTTCACGGAGAAGCCGTGGCGATTGGTTTGGCGGCGGCAGCTCGTTTGTCCGTGGCACTCAATCTCATCGATCACCCCGGGGTGGAGCGGATCGAAAAAACGCTCGCGGCCCATGATTTGCCGATTCGATTACGGGAGCCCATCGCGACGGAAACGCTGCTCACCGCCATGGCCAGCGACAAAAAGGTTCGGGCGGGAAAATTACGCTTTGTGGTGATGGAAGGGATCGGCCAAACGGTGACCAAAGACGACGTCGAGAGTGCAATCGTCGAGAAGATCTGGCGCGACGTGGGAGCGGAGTGATGTTGCTCTTGGGTATTGCGCGGCGACGGTTGGACGCGATGCTGGACCGCTCAATCGAATCGTAATATGGCCACCCAAATTCATCCCGCTGCCCACGTTGATAAAGAAGCCCAGCTCGGCGAAGACGTCGAAGTGATGGCGGGAGCGGTGGTGACGAAATGGGCCCGCATCGGCGATCGCGTGGTGGTTCATCCAGGTGCGGTGGTGGGGGGCGATCCACAGTATTTGAGTTTTTATTCCGGCACACCTTCGTATGTTGAAGTGGGCAAGGAAACAGTTATCCGGGAATCGGTTACGTTAAATCGTTCCATGTATGAAGGCCAGGCAACGTCGATCGGAGAGCGGTGCTTTTTTATGGCCTGCAGCCACGCGGGCCACGAGTGCCTCGTCGCTGATGATGTGGTGCTGGCCAACAACGCGATGTTGGCGGGGCACGTTGAAGTGGGGGAATTTACGTTCGTGGGGGGTGGGGCGGGGATCCATCAGGTTTGCCGCATCGGTCCGGTCGGCATGATTGCGGGTTTGGCGCGAGTCACTAAAGATGTGCCTGCCTTCTGCATGGTGGCGGAACGAGATGAGCTGACCGGCCTGAATTTAGTGGGCCTTAAACGTCGCGGATGGTCTCGCGACGTCATCATGGAGATCAAAGACAACTATCGTGCGGTGCTGGGTGAAGCGGGCAATCCCCGCCCGCGGGCAGCGGATCGCATGTCCGCGGCGGAGTCGGAACCGGCCAAGACGTTTTTGAGATTCTTTGCCGGTGGTAAGCGCGGATTCGCCCAGCCGTTGCGGTCATCGGCGGGTTGAGACGAGCTCGGTTATGAAACCATTGGCGATCACATGTGGCGATCCTGCGGGAGTGGGCCCGGAGATCATCGAGCAATGGTTGGGTGGCCAGAGTTCGCCGCCAAACCTTGAGCTCATCGGCCCCAGGAGTTGGTTGGATGCGTTGCCGGAAACGGTTAGCAAACAAGCGGTGGGGGAGCGTGACTATTGTCCCATTTCAGGAACCCCGGATGCAACCGGCGCTCAGATTGCGTGGGATGCCATGAAACTTGCGGCCGCAGGTTGTCGGGAAGGTCGTTATGCCGGCGTGGTGACGGGGCCGGTGAGTAAATCCGAACTTGCGGCGGTCGGATATCCGCATCCCGGGCAGACGGAGTTTTTCGCGGCGGAATGGGGTGGTGAACCCGTCATGGCGTTTCACAGTGATCATCTGCGAGTCACCTTAGCAACGTGGCACGTGCCGCTGGCGGAAGTGCCGAAATATTTAACGGCCGATGCGGTTGAGCGAGCAGTTCACGCCGCCGCCCAGCTGGCTCAAGCCGATGGAATTGTCGATCCGCGCATTGCGGTCTGCGGGCTCAATCCTCACGCGGGCGAAGCGAGTTTACTGGGTAGCGACGAGCTCGAGCGAATCAATCCACTACTCGATCAACTC
>CBFHXU010000241.1:0-3777 GCA_965659875.1 uncultured Opitutaceae bacterium | reverse complement strand
GTCCCAGCGAGGTGGGCGGCACCTCCGAACCGGACTCGGAACGGGCAGAGGTCCTTTTTAATACGAGCGCGCTGTAGGGCAGACTGCGCAAATCGATGCCGGCACGTTGCCCGAATTTAACCCAGTTCGAATCCGCAAATACTCCCGTGGGGGGAGCGGCGAAATGGTGACACCAGTGCCGCGCATTTTCCGGTGCCGTGAGCCCGCATGTTCCCTGATGCGGGCAGGGATAAACGACGGTGAATTGTTTTCGTAGTCGCTCGCGCCAAGCGACCAATTGAGCGGCGACGTCTGAGGTTCCGGGCTCGACCCAAATAACGGCGTCCGCCGCTTCGATGGTCGCCATTAAATCTTCAGCGTTCTCCTCGTCCAATTCATTGAGCACGTGACTGATCGTCAGCGTGGTGATGGTTTCCGAGCGCTCCCAACTGGAGGTTTCGATGGTGGGATGGGTGTCGGCCATGCGGTCGATTGAGAACGACTCGGCCAACGTGGAGTGATCAAACACCCGGACACCAGTGACGCTGCTGGGCCAAGCCTCCGCCATCCGGCGGTGGGCGACTCCTGATCCACAGCCCCAGTCGAGCAATTTGCCTTGGGGTGGCCTCCAACCGCGCTGACGAAGTTCGCTTAAAACGTGATCCCACTTCCAACCGATCCGCTCGGCGTAAGTGAAATCGTAGTGGGTCAGATCATTCGTCGATTGCCAATAGGGGCCCTCGGCCGCGCGGCCCGAGATGAATCCTTCGCGTAGTCGCTCGAGGATGTTCCAATCAAGAGATGCCCAATCCATGATCACCAATTGCTAACCGAGGTCGATCTCTAGGGCGCGAGCCAGCGCGTGGGTTTTGATGCCGTAGAATTGGGCGAACGCCTGTGCTTTATTCACGGCCGCGGGGACCGGCCGGACCGCTTGCCCCTTTGGTTTCGTGGCGGCGATCATGATATTTTTCGCGGTGTGCTCGGTCGAAACGAATTCAAATACCTTGGTTGAGAAACCCACCGCTTCGAGGAGCAGAGCGCGCAGGGCATCGGTCACGAATTCGGCCTGGCGTTCCTGAAAAATCCCGTGACGCAACGCCGGGGCGAGTTCGACCGAAGGCGTGAGTTGTGATCGCAGCTCTTTTTGGCAGCAGGGCGCCACGACCAGGAGCGAGGCGCCGGCTTCTATGCCCGCTGCCAGCGCATCATCGGTGGCGGTGTCACAGGCGTGGAGCGCGATCAATACGTCGAGTCGACCGGCCTTGGCTTTGGTATCGGAGATATCGCCGACGTGAAACTGGAGCTGGTCGAGGTTCTGGGTTCGGGCCAAGTTATTGCACGTATCCACTAAACCCTGACGTCGCTCGATTCCGATCACCTTGGCGGTTTTGCCCAGCAGTGCCGCTGTGGCGAAAGTGAGATACCCTTTGCCGCATCCCATGTCGGCGATCCGGATGGGGTCGGTAGCCGCAGCGGACGAGAGCGCGGATTCGCTGAGCAAGTGTTGGAGGATTTCGGCAAACTTCTGGATCTGACGAAACTTGGGGGTCTGTCCTTTGCGTGGTTGTCCGTCGGAATTGGTGATGCCAAGTTCCTGTAACCAGCCGGCGGAGGCAACGATGTGATGTTGTTTGGGCCGATCGTGGGTGGCCGGCGCCGCTTCCGTTTTCGTTCGCGCCGTCTTAATTTTCACCCGGACGGAGCCGTCGTCGCGGGTTTCGAGTTGGCCGTGTTGAGTCTGCGTAAACAAGTGGCCGTCACGGAAGTCCGGTCCCAGTAGGCGGTCAACTTCCCGGAGTGCTTTTCCCAGCTCCCAATTCTTCGTGATATCCCGAGTGGCATGCCGCCACAGGAAACTGAGGTGCGGGCCACTTTTCAGTGCGACCGGCCGAATGATCAGTTTCTTAACCGTGGCGTCGTTTCCGCGGTATTTACCGAGCGTGAGCTTCTCGAAATTTCCATCAGTGATCGCGCGATTGAAGGCATCGAAGAAACGTTCGCGAGGGGTGGGTTGAGGCATGGGAATAAGAAGATCGGGGGACGCTCGGTTTAGCCTTCTTCGCCGAAGAGCTGCAGATCAGCGATATTCCACCTTGCCCACCCCTTGCGGTCCGAAATGGTGAACCGCAGATAGCGCGTTTTAATGGGGTAATCGAAATGGATGCGGAGGTTGGGCTCACCTGCTCCTTCGGCGACGGGTTCGCTCCAGGTGTTTCCATCCATGGAGGTCTCCACGGTGTAGAAGGGTGGATAATCCACCAGGCTCTGCCCGGCATTCATGGTCAGACTGCGGATCACGCTGGTGGCGGGAAGTTCGATGGTCAGCCACTGACCGGGGAAAGGAAAACTGCGCGTGGTGTAGAGCGTTTCGAGATCACCATCGATTGCGAGAGGGAGCAGTTCAGCATCGTAGTTCGCATCAAGTTTCCATTCGGCGCGGCGCGTAAACGGGGTGAAGGGAACCGTGAGACTTGCTTCGGCTTCTGCCAGTTCGGGCAAGGTCCAGAAGGCCGTGCGATCGGCTCGACCGGATCGCACGGTGGCGATCTCGTCGGCGGTCACCACGGTGCTGCGGTTGCCAAAACTGTTGCGTACATAAGTCAGCACGGCCGCCAGTTCTTCGTCGGAATAGGACGCCATCGGCACCATCGGTGCGGCGTAATCGATCCCGTCGACGTCGCCTTGCATGCCGTGGAGCAGAATATTGATCGCAGCCTGTTTGTTACCGAGCACTCTTGGCGAGGCAGTCAACGGCGGGGCGATGGTGCGGGTAGCGTTGAAGGGCGCGCCACGCCCGTCGCTACCGTGACACGCGAAGCAGAGGGAATTGTAAAAGGCCTTGCCGCGGCGGAATAATTTCAGGCCATCAATGCCGAGCTGAGTGGCCAAATAGGGGTCTTCTTCGTCCTTCGCCCAAGCTTGTTCGTTGGCAGCGTAGATGCTGTTGAAGCGGGTGTTTTCGGCGGTCGCCGCCGAGAGTTCCTCGGCTCCGGGTGCCTGGCCTTGTTTGAGCGAAAGCATGGCCTGTAGGATCACGCGGGGGTTTTCATGTCCGAGTAGCGCAGCCACGCGGGACTGCATTTTTTGGGAGGTAGCCAGAAACGGTTCGGCCAAACGGATGCCGGTTTTAACGACCTCGAGGTCCGACGCGGTCAGGGCGGTGGTTACGAGGTTCTCGGTCATCGCACCGAGACCTTCGAGCGTCCAAAGGGCGTGGAGCCGAGATTCGGTGGTGGCGCCCTTGGCCGCCAGGTTGAGCAGCGCCGGAACGACGGAACGATCCTGCTCGAGCACGAGAAGTTTTTGCGCGGTGTCACGCCACCAACCGTTGGGGTGGGAGAGGTGGTCGACCCATTGCTTGGGCGTTTCGTCGAGCATGCGGGGTTGCGGCCCGGGCTCGAAATCTTCGTGGGTCAGTCGGTAGATGCGACCGAGTCCGATTTCCTTTTCCAAATCGTGCGCGAGTATTTGTTCACGTAGATAGCTTCCTTCGCGCGTCCAATTGCCCTCTTGAATGATGCCCCGATACATATCGACGATGTAGAGCGTGCCGTCGGGGGCCGTGACCTGGTTGATGGGACGAAAGAGTGGATCGGTGGTGCGGATGAATTCGTCTTGATGATAGGCGTTGGAGAGTTGGGTTACGCCGGCAACTTCGTTGATCTTGGTGCGACGAATGAGTCGGCCGACGGGTTCGGCAAAGATGAGGTCTCCGCGCAGGTCTGCGGGAAGTCGATCACCGCGAAAGATGTCGGGACCACACGTCGCCGTGAAGTGGTTCAGGGTGTTGTCCTC
>CBFHXU010000240.1:0-3779 GCA_965659875.1 uncultured Opitutaceae bacterium | reverse complement strand
ATTACCGGTGAAAGTGGCACCGGTAAAGAGCTCGTGGCCCGATCAATCTGCCAGCACAGTCACCGCTCGGGACAACCATTTATCGCGGTCAATTGCGCGGCGATTCCGGACAATCTGATCGAGAGTGAACTTTTCGGGCATGAGAAAGGTTCGTTTACCGGCGCCACCGGGCAGCGAATCGGTAAGTTCGAGCTCTGCGACGGGGGCACCATCTTTTTGGATGAAATCGGCGACATGGCGTTGGCTACCCAGACTAAAATTCTGCGGGTGCTCCAGCAGGGGGAGATACAACGCGTCGGCGGCACCGAGACCATCAAGGTCGACGTTCGCATCATCGCGGCGACCAATAAGAATTTGGAAGAGATGGTCCCCGCGAAAGAGTTTCGGGAAGATCTCTATTACCGGCTGAATGTGGTCCGGATCAAAATGCCGCCGCTGCGGGACCGAACCGACGATATTCCCCAGATCGTGGATTTCTGTCTGCAGAACTTGGTAAAGGAACGAAAGACCCGGGTTTCCAAGGTTTCACCCGAAACGATTGAAGTAATGCTCAATTATGATTGGCCGGGAAATGTGCGTGAACTTGAGAATGTCGTGTATCGCAGTGCCGTCATTGCCCAAGGCGACGCTATCCTACCCAAAGATCTCCCCCCGGAAATCAACCGGACTTTGGGAACGGGTGTCTCGGCGCCTGGATCGGGAGGTGTCCCGGTTGAGACCGCCACTCCGAGCGAGGAGACCGAGGCGGAAGTCAGCGAAGAACCTTCCGCGACCGGAAGCCTGACGCTCAAGGTGGCTCTGGATTTTCTACACGATGAACTGAGTCAACTGGACCCACCGATTTTGAATCGTTTGGAGGAGGAGATGGTCAAACGCGCCTTGACGGCGGCTTCGGGCAATCAGGTGCGCGCGGCCGAACGCCTGGGCATGACGCGCACCACGCTGCGCAAACGAATCGAAGCTTACGGCTTAAAACCCTAAGCTAGCGCTTATCCTCAAGAGAGCAGGCCGGCCGGGTAGGGTCTACTTATCGTCGTAGCCGTGAGGGCGGCTTTCGTGCCAAGCCCAAGCGGAGGCGACGATCGGCTCGAGGGTGGCATATTTGATTTCCCAGCCGAGCTCGCGTTTCGCTTTTGAAGAATCGGCGTAGAGCTCCGGGGGATCACCCGCGCGGCGTTCGGCCATTTCGTAAGGGACCTTCTTGCCAGAGACTTTTTCCACGGCGTTGAGCACTTCGAGCACTGAATTGGGAGTGCCGGTGCCGAGGTTGTAGAATAATCCGGTGCCCGGGGTATCCAGTTTATCAAATGCGGCGATATGTGCCCGGCTGAGGTCATCCACGTGCACATAATCGCGCAGACAGGTGCCATCCGGAGTCGGGTAGTCGTTACCAAACACCTTGAGCGGAGGTCGCCGTCCCAATGCGGCATCAATGGCCAGAGGGATGAGATGCGACTCAGGGTCGTGGGCTTCACCGATTGAGGCGTCTTCGGCCGCGCCGGCGGCGTTGAAATACCGGAAAGCGGCAAAACTCAGGCCATGGGCGTGAGCGAGGGATTTGAGGGCATTTTCGATATCCAGCTTGGTTTGACCGTAGGGATTGATCGGGGCCTGAGGAAGATCCTCCGTGATCGGCATGCTCTGAGGAACGCCGAAAGTCGCGCAGGTAGAGGAAAAGACGAATTTGGTGACCCCCTCGGAGATCATGGTTTCCAGCAGGCGCAGGGTCGCGACGACGTTATTGAAATAATATTTTAACGGATCCGTGACCGATTCACCGACGTAAGCAAAGGCAGCGAAGTGCATTACTAGTTCGATCTTTTCATCGATGAGAATTTTGCCAACGAGATCGTTGTCTCCTAAATCACCTTCATAGAATGAGATACTCTCATCAACGGCGGCCCGATGCCCGAAAACCATATTATCCAGGACGATCGGACGATGACCGGTAGCGACCAATTGGCGCACGCAATGACTTCCAATGTATCCAGCTCCACCTACGACTAAGACGATCATGTTGAGGCTTGTATTGCCATAACCCCAACTGTGGCTAGCGGTTTCTGTTACGACATGTCTTTTACGCCTCCACGAATTGTTATTACCGGTATCGGATTGACCGCTCCCAATGGGAATACTTTGGCGGAATATCGTCAGAATTTGCTCGATGGCGTGTCAGGTGTGCAGCCTTTTGACGTGCGCTACATGGGGAAGTCCCTGGCCGGTATCTGCGATTATGACCCGCTGAAATACCAAAAACGCAAAGAAGTGCGGGTGGGCACGCGCGCCGGGTCTATTTCGATTTATTGCGCGCGAGAGGCCGTGGGCGACAGTGGCGTTGATTTTGAGGCCATGTCGAAGGATCGCGTCGGTGTTTACATCGGCACGACCGAGCATGGCAACGTCGAGACGGAGAATGAAATCTACGCGATTTCGAAATTTGACTACGATACGAAGTATTGGTCGCACTATCACAACCCGCGGACGGTAGCGAACAACCCAGCCGGCGAGGTTTCCTTGAACCTCGGTATCACCGGTCCTGCCTACGCCATTGGTGCGGCCTGCGCGGCTGGCAATCTGGGCCTCATTCATGCCACTCAAATGCTGCGTTTGGGAGAAGTGGATTTTGCGATCTGCGGCGGAGTGAGTGAGAGCATTCGTACGTTTGGAATTTACGCTGGTTTCAAATCCCAAGGTGCGCTGGCGACCCACGAAGATCCTACCAAGGCTTCCCGGCCGTTTGATAAAGATCGAAACGGCATCGTTATCGCCGAAGGAGGAGCACTCTACACCCTGGAACGGTTGGAAGACGCCCAGCAACGCGGAGCAAAAATTTACGGTGAAATTGCGGGTTACCGGGTAAACAGTGATGCCAGCGATTATGTGCTGCCCAATCCCACCCGTCAGGCGGAGTGTGTGCGGCAGGCGCTAAAATCCGCCGGTATGAAACCATCCGATATCCACATCGTGAACACCCATGCCACGGCGACGCCACAGGGAGATATTCAGGAGTGCGGAGCGTTGAGAGATGTGTTCGGCGAGGGATGTCCCGATACTCATATTAACAATACCAAGGGTTTTATTGGTCATGCCATGGGCGCCGCCGGTGCGCTGGAGTTGGCGGGTAATATTCCGTCCTTTGAGGACCTCACCGTTCACCCGACCATCAACGTCGATAAACTCGATCCGGAGTGTGCGATTCCGGGCCTGGTGCTCAATAATCCCGTAAAAGCGGAAAAAGTTGATGCAATTCTGAATAACTCATTTGGCATGTTAGGTATAAATTCCACGTTGATCGTGAAGCGGTTTACCGCGTAGTCTTTTTACTTTCGCCCAATGACCAAAGAAGAAACCAAGCAAGTTGTGATCGACATTATTGCAGATGTCGCTCCAGACGAAGATCTTAGCAATGTAAAACCTGATGTGCGCCTTCGCGATCAGCTCGAACTCGATTCGATGGACTTCCTCGATATCGTGATGGAATTGCGTAAGCGCCACAACATCGAGGTGCCCGAAGCCGAATATCCGGAACTCGCTTCTCTGGACAGCTGCGCGGAATATCTGACGCCTAAGTTCGAAGCGCTCGGGAAGTAGTCACGGCTACATTCTCATTTTCAAACCGAGTCTTTGGGCTCGGTTTTTTTGTGGGAGGAGGTGGTGGAGCGGACAGGGGCCGGGTAACGTAGCGCCGTGCCCTGGTCGCCTCCGGCGCCGCCAAAGGCGGGTAAACTTTAGCCCGCATTCAGAGACACCGGCAGGCTGGTGGGGGCTCTGAATTAATT
>CBFHXU010000239.1:3515-3786 GCA_965659875.1 uncultured Opitutaceae bacterium | reverse complement strand
ACTCGAGGCCAAGCTTCGACTGCAGAGAACGCCATGTTCGTCGGATTTGTTGTTCCTGACGAATCCCGTCGTGTACTCATTCGTGGTGGTGGACCTATCCTCGGTGGATTCGGTGTTAACGGTTTCCTCGCGAATCCTGTAATCACCGTGCGTAACTCCTCCAATGAGATCGTCGCCACCAACACCAACTGGGAAGATAACAGCAACTCCGCTTCGATCGCGCTCACCGCAGCTTCTGTTGGTGCACAGCCATTCACGGCTGGCTCGGCTG
>CBFHXU010000239.1:0-3505 GCA_965659875.1 uncultured Opitutaceae bacterium | reverse complement strand
CCTCACACCGGGTGTCTACACGGTTGAGGTCTCCAGCGGCGATTCCACCTCAGGCGTGGTGCTCGCGGAAGTTTACCGGATTCCTTAAGGTAAATCAGTCCGTATCATATCACTTTTCTGTGATTAATTGAAATATTACGGCGGACGACCACGCATCCCGCGAAGTCGTCCGCCTTTTTCTTAATTTTTTATTCTCCCTCTATCTTAAATGAACTTCCTTAGAAGACTCAGTTTGGTCGGGATCCTTGGCGGGATCGTGGCTCCAATTTCAGCACAAATTTCAGATCCCATTCCGGCTTCAGTCGAAAAGGGGGATCTTCTATTGGAAATCGAAAACTGGCTTCGCGCACCGTCTACCGGCGGAAGTCCACGCACTCGTGTTTCCGTTACCAAGCCTTGCTACGACGGGACCGGTCGCGTATTCAGTTGTGATCTGCGGGGACAGTTTTACGTCATAAGTAACGACTCGCTCACGGAGTATGTGGATTTTAACGATGTCTTCCCGAATTTCGAACCCGAGAATCGATTGGGTACGGGGTTTCACTCCTTTGCGTTTCATCCGTTGTTCGAAACCAATGGGAAATTCTATACGGCCCATACCGAATCGGCGGGTTCAGGTACAGCGGATTTCACAATGCCAAACTCAGAAACGATCACGATTCAAAGTGTGGTCACGGAGTGGACCGCATCAACTCCCTCTGCCAATACGTTCGCTGGAACCAGGCGGGAAGTCATGCGCATCGAGTATCATGAGCAGGTTCACAATGTGCAGGAGATTGCCTTCAACCATTTTATCGATTCCAGCAATGCCGATTATGGCATGCTCTACATTTGCTCCGGTGATGGTGCAGCGGTGAATCAGGGGTTTCCTGAAGTCGCCCATCGCCTGGACACAGTCTACGGCACACTGCTGCGCATTGATCCCATGGGGACCAATGCGACAAATGGGAAATATGGTATTCCGGCGGATAACCCATTTGTAAGCGATAATGATGCTAATACCTTGAGTGAAATCTACGCCTGGGGGTTCCGTAATCCGCACCGGATCATCTGGGATTCGGAAAATTCTGACCGTGCCTTTGTTTTTGATATCGGTGAACGCAACTTGGAAGAAGTTAACCTCATCGTAAAAGGCGGGGACTACGGCTACAGCAAACGAGAAGGCACCTTCTTGATGAATACCGATGTCAATTCCGATGTGGTTTTCCCGTTACCTGACAATGATGCCAGTTTCAACTACGTGTATCCTGTGGCTCAATACGATCACGACGAAGGTCGAGCGATCGCGGGCGGTCAAATCTATCGCGGCACGAAATGGCCGGAGTTAAACGGAAAAATGCTATTTGGAGATATCGCAAACGGTCGAATATTTTATGTCGATGCGGACAGTCTCACTCTGGGTTCTCAAGCGACATTCCAGGAGTTGCGTCTCAAGAATATCGTCGAACGGAGTTTGTTAAGTATCGTGGGTCAATCTCGCACGGATTTGAGATTCGGTATCATGGAAGATGGCGAATTACTCATCACGACCAAGCGAGATGGTTGGATTCGTCGCTTTACGCCACCCCCTGAACCTCTCGAAAACGGATCAGGTGAGATTTCCAACCTGTCCACTCGCGGCACGGTTGGCGGGTCTGACTCCGTGATGATCGGGGGATTTGTCATTATAGAAAATAACCGGCGCGTAATGGTGCGTGGTCTGGGTCCCACGTTGGCCAATTTCGGAGTCAATGGTGCGCTGGCCAACCCCAAAATCACAGTTTACAACTCTTCCGATGAAATCGTAGCGACAAACGATGATTGGGGGGATGAATCCAATGCCGCGAGTATCGCGGTTACCGCAACAACACTCGGCGCAACCGCGCTGGAATCTGGCAGTGCGGATGCAGCGACGATGCTGTTCCTCCCCAAAGGATCATACACGGTGCACTTGGAGGGCGTCGATGGTTTGTCCGGGGTTGGTCTCATCGAGATATACAAAATACCTTAATCGGCCGAACTTAGTTACCCTGGTAAGGGGTTAATATAGACCGCGGGGTTTCCCTAGGGTGTGGTTCCCCGCGGTCGCTTAGTGCGGTTGATCGGTTTGTAGTCTTCCGCTCGAGCGTTGTTTCAGCAAATCGCCTGACCTCTTTACGAGGCTGATTGGGTGTTCGAGATAGTAGTATGGTCTCGGTTTGAGTATAGCTTGATGAGCCAGCGAAGATTACTGCGGGCGACACGGAGGCCGTCCCTCCAGACTGGTTTCAAAACAGGAGTTTTTTGATGTTTGGGTAATTTTTCGTGGGAGGGAAAAGCTCTGTCTCGTCCGCATCCAACGGAACTCCCGCGAAGCGACATCGTTTACGCGGCCCAGACGCCACCGTTGATGTCAAGGGTTGCTCCCGTGATGAAGCCATCAAACTCACTGGCAAAAAATACCACGGCGCGAGCGATGTCTTCGACGGTGCCGGCTCGTCCCAAGGGGATTCCGGCAATTGTAGCCTGAGCAGAGGCATCGGTAGTGTGGGTGTTGTGAAATGAAGTGCCCAAAATTAATCCGGGAGCGAGGGCGTTGACACGCACGCCAACGGGTCCGAGTTCGTTAGCGAGACCGCGGGTGAAAGTAAGCACCGCGCCTTTCGAAGTGGAGTAGCCGAGAGAGCCGGGGTGTCCGCCTTTGCGGCCGGCGAGTGAAGCCAGATTAACGATGCTGGCGCCACCCCGTTCGGCGGCGGCCTTGATGAGATGGGGTTGAGCCGCTTGCGAAACGCGCCACAGGCTGTCGACGTTCAAAGCCATCACTTTCTGCCAAAACTCATCGGTGATGGTTTCGATATTGTGTCGGGCTACCAGCGAACCGGCATTGTTAATCAGAATATCCAATCCGCCGAGTTTTTCGACGGCGGCGGACACCAGTTTGGCGCCGCCGTCAGACGTCGTGAGATCACCGGAGGCCGAACCAAAATTACGACCGAGCTCGGTGGCAATCCCCGTCAAAGTTTCGGCACCGGCCGAACTGGTGTGGTAGTGCACGAATACATCGCAGCCGGCTCGCAGGAGAGCTTCGCTGGTGGCGAAACCGATGCCTTGGGCACCGGCGGTTACGAGGACTTTTTTGCCGAGAAGTTTGGAGGATTCACTCATGAGGAAAGGCGGTTATTCGATGCTGAATTTGTCGTCCGTCAGGGTAATGACGTCGGTTTTGCCATCGGGGCGTGTTACGGTGAGGTGATTTTGATCATCCAGTTCGACTGAGATCTTCGCCATGGCGTATTTATCTGGTTCCGGCCAGAGCACGGAAAACACCGTGTGGTCGGACGCAGGTTCACGGGTGGTCAGGGCCAGGCTGACGTGGTCGCGCCATTCGGCGGTGACCCAGCCATATGTTTCGCCAGAGCGATAACGGGGATCAATGGGGGCAGGATACTTATCGGTTATTTTCGCGAACCAGGTGAGAGGTTCGGTGGCAAGCGCCGCGGTGAGGGCGGCTTTCTCCCCGACGATACGAGCCTGTTGGGTTTGG
>CBFHXU010000238.1:0-3821 GCA_965659875.1 uncultured Opitutaceae bacterium | reverse complement strand
CATAGTTATTACTCAATCGAAACGGCAAGGTTTCCGGCGGACGCCGGCGCAGTCGATCTCCTCCCGCCAACAACCATCGCAACGTCGTTTTTTCTGACCACGGCAATTCCAACAATCGCTCCGCCAGCGGAGTCGGGGCGAAGCACACGGTGGCTCGCGTATCCACTAACCAATCACGCAGCCGTTCCGGCACCAAAGCCGCTTCCGTCGGCACCACGTGCAGATGCGCCCCACTCGCTAAATAAGGCCACGTCTCCCAAACTGCCGCATCAAAGGCAACCCCCGCCACCAACGTTGCCCGATCTGCTGCCGATACATCAAATGCCCGCCGGTGCCAATGCACCAAATTCAGGAGTGCGCCGTGTTCAATTTCCACCCCTTTGGGCTTCCCCGTCGATCCCGAGGTGTAAATCACATAGGCCAGCGGTGAAGAGCCTGTCGGCGGTCCCATCTCCCCTTCGCTAAGCTGTTCAATATTCACGACCTCATTCATCGTGAACCGCTTGGTTCCCGCCGCATCCGTTACCACGACCTTCGCTCCCGCATCCGCGACCATCGCGACCAACCGTTCCGTGGGATGCACCGGATCGAGCGGCAAATAGGTCGCCCCTGCCCGCCAAATTCCCAGTTGCGCCACCACCCCGGCTACCGAACGCGGCAAACATACTGCCACCACAGCTGCTTCGACTTTGCCTCCGGTTTGTAGCTCCGCCGCGATCCGTCCTGCCCGCGTCCACAGTTCCGCGTAAGTCAGGGTGCCTGTCTCATCGGTGATCGCCAGCGCCTCCGGGGCACGCTTCACCCACTCCGCGATCAGGTCGGGCACAGTTTGAGCCGTATCAAATTCCAACGGATCGCCTTCGCCCCAGCGGGCAAGCTCGGCCCGCTCCGCCGCATCCGGCGCCACCAACGTCGACCAGGCCGCATCCGGATGTGCCACCGCCCGCTGCAACACGCGCTCCAATATACGACCAAATCTCTCCACTCCCGCCTCCGCAAAGAGGCTCGCCGCATAATCGATCGATCCCGTCAGTCCGTCTTCCCCGTCAGTCAACGCCAAGGTCAGGTCGAATTTTGCCACCACATCGTGCGGAGCCAAAGGGGTCAGTTGCACTCCGGGAAGCGCTAATCCACCATCCGCCTGGGTCTCCAGGGAAAACACGGCTTGCACTAGGGGCGTCGTGCCCAACTCCCGGTTCGGGTTCAGTACCTCCACCAACTTCTCAAAGGGCACATCCTGACGGGCCAGTGCCTCCTGCACATTTCTCCGTGTGCGCTCGAGCAGGTCTCGAAAGGAATTTCCGTCCTCCAATTCCGCCCGCAATACCAGTGTATTTACGAAAAACCCAATCAAGGGCTCCAATTCACCCCGCGTCCGTCCCGCCACGGGCGAGCCCACCGCAAAATCCCGCTGCCCACTCCAAGCCGCCAACGCCACCTGATACGCCGTCAACAGCGTCGCAAACAAGGTCGTGCTCGTGTCCCGGGCCAGACGGTGCACGTCTGCTCGCAGTTTCCCGTCCGTCGAAAACTGGACACGGCCGCCGCCAAAATCCTGCACGGCCGGTCGCGGGTAATCCGTCGGCAAAGCCAAGGTAGGGAGTGCCGCCAATCGGTCCTGCCACCAGTCCAGTTGTTGTTCCAAGGCGGACCCCGCCAGGGTCTCATTCTGCCACGCCGCAAAGTCTGCATACTGCACCAACAGGTCCGGTAATTGAGCCGTTGTCCCGGCAATCTCCGCCGCATAAAAACCGCCGATCTCCCGGATCAAAACACCCGTTGACCAACCATCACTCACGATGTGATGGAGCGTGCAGATAATCACATGCTCTGTCGGGGCCAACCGCAGCATGACGACCCGGATCAACGGGCCCCGTTTCAAATCAAAGGGTCGCATCTCCTCCTGCGCTACCCGCTCCCGCGCAGCAGCCATCGCATCCGGTTCTCCTTCGAGATCGACAACCTCCGTTTTAAATCCGCAGTCCGTAGAGGCCACCACACGTTGCACCGGTTGCCCCTCTGAATCCGCCGCAAAAACCGTGCGCAGCGCATCATGTCGCGCCACCACCGCGTGGACGCTACTCGCCAAGGCGTCCAGATCCAGCACTCCCGATAGTTGAAACGCGGCGGATATATTATAGGCCGCGTTGCCCGGCACCAATTGATCCAGAAACCACAATCGACGCTGCGCAAACGACAGGGGTGCCTCCGTCCCAGCCGCGCGTCGCGGAATGGCATGACGAGAGGATGCGGGCGCACTCGCCTTTGCCCCGGTTCCTTCCGCCAATAGGCGCGCCATCAGCTCCTCATCACTCGCCGATTCGCTCATGAGTCCGCCTTTGCCAATAGTCGCGCCTTTTCCTCCGGTGTCATTGATCGTAAACGCATACGCGCCCGGGCATACTGCTCCGCATGGCCCGGTGCGGGCTCCTGATCCATCAGCGCGCACGCACATCCTTCTACCGTCGGTGCTTCAAAAAACCGCATCAAGGGCAACTCAATCTGCAACTGCTCTCGCAGCCGCGAGATCAACTGTGTCGCCAACAAAGAGTGCCCACCCAATTCAAAAAAATTATCCGACCGTCCCACGGTTTCGATGCCCAACAACTCACTCCACAGCGCGGCCACCAACTCCTCAACCGGCCCTTCCGGCGCGGGTGCTTCCGCCGCTGGCTCCACCGATATCGGAGCCGGCAGTGCCCGTCGATCTGTTTTCCCGGCCGGAGACAACGGAAACTCCTCCAAAAACACCCACGCTGCCGGGACCATGTAGTCGGGCAGTCGCGTCGCCAGCCACTCCCGTAACTCGCCAATCGTTGGAGCCTCCCCAGCCGTCACGACGTAACCCACCAACCGCGAATCTCCGGGTGAATCTTGCCGCAGGGCCACCACCGCATCAGCCACGTGGTCATGCGCCCGCAACCCCGCTTCGATCTCTCCCAATTCAATCCGGAAGCCCCGCAATTTCACCTGAAAATCCATCCGACCCATATACTCAACCTGACCATCGTCCCGCCAGCACCCCAGGTCACCCGTGCGATAAAGTCGAGACCCTGGCAGGTTCGAGAACGGATGTGGCACCCAGCGTTCCGCGGTCAAATCCGCTTGCCCATGGTAACCGCGACCCAGCCCCACCCCGCCGAGATGAACCTCACCCACCACGCCCACTGGCACCGCCCGCATGGTTTTGTCCAACACATGCACCTCGAGATTCGCAATGGGTCGACCAATCGGCACCACCCCGTCTCCACCCTGACCGCACGTATGCGCCGTCACGTCCACCGACGCTTCCGTGGGACCATAGAGATTGTGCAAGCAAGCCCCTGGAAAGATCGCATAAAACCGATCAACCAATTCACGCGGCAACTCTTCCCCGGAGCAAATGATCTGCCGCAGCGAGGTGCAACGCGCCACCTCCGGCGCATCCAAAAATACCCGCAGCATCGAAGGCACAAAATGAAGTGTCGTAATCCCCTCCGCGATGATCAGCTGAACCAATCGCGGCGCGTCCTTGTGCACCCCCGGAGGTGCAACCACCAGCGTCGCACCCGTCATCAACGGCCAGAAAAACTCCCACACCGACACATCAAAACTAAAAGGCGTTTTTTGCAGCACCCGATCGGCCTCAGCCAATGGAAACGCTGCTTGCATCCACTGCACGCGATTGAGAATCGCTGCGTGCGTATTGATTGCGCCCTTCGGTCGTCCCGTCGAACCCGAGGTATATATCATGTAGGCCGCGCTGTCACCATGCAGCACAACATCTGAAGCCACCACACTCGTGGGTGATAAATTTTCCCACAGAAGCACCGGCGCATCTG
>CBFHXU010000237.1:0-3853 GCA_965659875.1 uncultured Opitutaceae bacterium | reverse complement strand
CGATAGAAGACACTTCCGGAAACGAGCAAATCTTTGTTGGGCTTATAGTCGAGGGCGGCGTTGTAGTTCTGATAGAGGGTGGCGCGAAGGCCGGGGGTGCCTTCGGTGATCTCGCTATCCTCCACGTCTAATACGCGGAAGGGGGCGGTGTAGCTGAAAGAGGGGCGTTTGATCGTTTTGGTGGAAGAGCCGAAGAACGTCAGGTCGCGGGTCAACTCATACTGTAGGTGCAAACCCGGGAAGAATTGATCGTAACGATTCGAGGCGCGATTCGGTTGCACTTCAAACGTCGGGCCGTTGACCACGACGGAGTTGCCCAGAGCGCTGAGTTGGGTGTCTTCGTAGCGCAGTCCGGCCACGATCCGGAGTCGCTCGCCCTGCCAGTTCACCATGGAATATGCGGCGTTTATATCCTGCTGCACGCCGTAACTTCCGGGGTGGCTGCGGCGGGCACTTGCCAGGGCATCGAGATCAAGCACTCCGGGGGTGGCGTTGAGATAGTCAGCGACGCTTTGGGCATCGGGCACGGGTCCCATGCTGAACCCTTCGCCGAGAAAATCGTCGCGGGTGAAGGGGGAGAGCGCGTCGCTGAGGCGAATCGTGGCCGAGGAATTTACGTCGTAGTTTTGGAGGCTTCGATCGACGTCCCGACGGTCGGTCGAGCTCTTGATCCCAAACTTGAGATAGTCGCCGGTCTTAAGAAAACCGTCGTCCCAGTTCAGATCTAGGGCCGCGATTTCAGTCGTGAATTCGTCGGCGTCGTTGGAAGAGTCGTAACTGGTGGGAGGATAGAGCGTGGGGTCGTCGTCGGTCGGATAAATGACCGTGGGAACCTGGTTCTCGGCTCCGGCAAAACCGAATTCCAAGCCATTGCGCACGAAGCGCACGTCATGATCGAATTTTTCGTCCTCCGTGAGTTGATTCCGTTGAGCCCGCCACTCCAGCTCGATGGGTCCTAGGGTGTTGTTGCCGCCGAGGGTGAGATTGAGTTCTTCGGAATCCTCGCGCCGGTGGGAGCCGAATCGGCTCAAGCGACCGTTGGTGGTGCGACCGGACTCCGGGGTGAGTTCCGAGAAGTCAGCCTCATTGCCATAACGGAGCTGCACGTTGGAACTGATGCCTTCGACCTCTTGGTCTTCGTAGGAAAGTCGCAGGTAAACGTCGTGGCCTTCCGAAAAGCGGTAGTCGGCGCTGCCATTGAAGCTGTAGGTAACATAGTCGTAACGACTGTTCACCTGGGTAATGCGGTTGATGTAGGGTTTGCCTGTGGACGTTGCCGGTTCGGTGCCCCAATCGACATCGTAACTATCCGCACCGCTTTCGAAATCCTTGGCCTCGAATGTCGCGCGGATGCCGGCATTTTCGCCGAGGGGTTGAGCCCAGGAAATGTCTCCGATCGTGCCGAACGATTGGTAAAGATCCTTGTAGCGAGTGAGGACGCGACCGCTTACCATCCGCTCCTTCATTTGGTAGCTGGGTTTGTATTTTACCCGCAAAATCGAACCGCGGGTATCGGCATCGAGATCGGGGGTGGCGGATTTGAGCACCTCCGCCTTTGCCACGGCTTCCGCGGGAATGGATGACAGGGAAACGCCGCTGTTTTCCTGGTCGAGACTCACGTTGGCAAACGCGAGATCGGGCCGGCGATCGAGGGCTTCGTCGAGACTGGCATCCTCGACCAATTCGACCTTGTTGCCCTCCTGCACGATGGTTTCGGACTGAGGGTCAGCCGATTGGTCCTGCGCAAGCAGGGTTGAGCCCAAGAGCAGAAGGGTGGTGCCGATGGCAGGGAAGTGACGGGTAAGGATCGAGCGAATAGGAAATTTACTTTGAGTCAGATTTCGCCCAATCGCCAATGCATTTATGATGGTTTGTCCTGATATTGGGTTTTTGCCTTGGCGAAGGCATCATAAAGTTCGGTGATTCGCACCGGTTTGGTGATAAATTGGTCCATGCCGGCCTTGATGCAGTCCTCGCGATCGTCGGCCGTGGCTCCGGCGGTGAGAGCGATAATGTGAGGCTGGCGTTGGGTGGGGAGTTCGCGACGGATAGTTTTCGTGGCTTCGATACCGTCCATTTCGGGCATCTGCACATCCATCAAGATAACGGCATAGGGTTGACGCTTCACCGCCTCCACCGCTTCCACCCCGTTGGCCACGATGTCGGGGGCGCAGCCATATTTTTCGAGTAAACGCTTGGCGACCTTTTGATTCACCAGATTGTCCTCAGCCAGGAGAACCGATAGTCCGTAAGGTTCGGCCTTCGCTCGGGTTACTTTCTGGGCGTTAGGCGGATTGTTATTATCGATCCCGAGGAGATTGGCTAAGGTGCGTGCGAGGTGCCGTTGCCGGACCGGTTTGGTGAGATGGGCGTTGTAGGGACGGTCGCGAAATGCCTGGAGCTCGTCGTTGATCGAAACCGAAGACATCAGGACCACGGGGAGCTTCGCCTGCTCGGGATTTTTACGCAGTTCGATTTCCCATTCGGTGCCGGTCAAACCGGGCATTTGGTAGTCGAGCCACACCAGATCGAAGTTGGGCGAGTTGGCGATCAACTCGCTGGCTTTACTCGGTAGATCGCAAGACTCCCAAGACATACCCCAGTGCTTGGCCAGATGCTCGAAGAGCATGCGGTTGGTGGGATGATCGTCGATGATGAGCACGCGCGTTCCGCGCAATTTGGCGATACAGGAATCGACGGAGGACTGTTTGGCGTCGGCCGGGAGTTCCACCTTCAGGGTGAATGTGCTACCTTTGTCACGGGTCGATTTTACGTCCAGGGTTCCTTCCATGAGTTCGGCCAACCGATGGGAAATAGCCAACCCCAGGCCGGTGCCACCGTGGCGGCGCGCGGTGGAGTTATCCACTTGGGTGAAGGGTTGGAACAGGCCTGATAATTTATCGGCGGGAATGCCCGAACCGGTGTCGGATACATGAAATTCGAGCCCGTTTTCATCGACTGAATTTACCCGCAATACCACTTCCCCCTTGGTGGTGAACTTGATGGCATTGCTGACCAGATTCACGAGAATTTGCCGCACTCGCGTGGGGTCGCCGATGCGCGTGGGTGGGATGTCCTGGTCGATGATCGATACCAACTCCAGATCCTTGTCGTGTGCGGCCGGCGCAAGGAGTTCCAAAACATCCTCGGTGAGCTCGACCAGGTCGAAGGGGGTGGTCTCGAGTCCGAACATGCCCGCCTCGATCTTGGAGAAGTCGAGAATGTCATTGATGATGGTGAGCAGCGATTCGCCGGAGTTCCGGATCGTGCGCACGAAGTCCTGCTGGACGTTGTCGAGTTTCGTATCACTGAGTAAAGTGCACATGCCGATGACGCCATTCATGGGCGTGCGAATTTCGTGACTCATGTTGGCGAGGAACATACCCTTGGCTTCGGAAGCGGCCTGAGCTTCGCGGGTGAGTTCCTCGGAGCGGGTGAGTGCCTCGGTGAGCTCTTCGTTCTGAACCGCGAGTTCCGCCCGCCGTTTGGCGAGCTCTTCGGTGCGTTCGTGAATCAGATCGGATAAACGGTCGTTGTGCAGGGCCAGTGCGCGTTAACGGGCGTGAAATACTGCCCAAACCAAAGCCGAAAAAAGCAGCACCATAATTGAGATGCTCCACCATCGCAGGTAATAAGGGTTCGCGATGGAAAAGTAGACAATTTCGGCCGGTGGGGATTCCCCGAAGAGCGTGCGGGCTTTCAGTTCAAAGGCATATTTTCCCGCCGGCAGATTGGTGAAATCGCGGGTGCGTTCAGGTCGAAACTCGCTCCAGACTTCGTCGACCCCCTGGAGACGAGAGGAGAACTCGACTGCGTCGCCGACGGACAAATCGGGCCGCGCGTCTGGTCTCCG
>CBFHXU010000236.1:0-3937 GCA_965659875.1 uncultured Opitutaceae bacterium | reverse complement strand
CACCGCCTTGTCCCTGTGAGCCGTGCCTTGCCTTGGGGGATCCGCTTAAAGCACTGCACGTCGGCCGTGACGATGTGGTTGTCGTAAAAGTGGATGCAAATCGCGAGGGTGTGACCAAGGTGGATTGGGATTCGCCGGTGATGCGAAAATTTGGCCTCCGGCGCCTGCCGCATTTTGTGGTTTTCGGGCCGGATGGAAAGATGGTGGCGGAGGACAATATCCGAACGACCGACTCCGCGGGGCGCGACATGGTGCACGAAATGTTAGTGGCACTGCCCAGACACCAGCCGCGGGTGGCCAAAGGCTCCTGATGTGTCGTGGTGCCGTACTTCAGTCGGCACTCTGAAACGCCGTCTAAAGTTTACCCGCCTTTGGCGGCGCCGGAGGCGACCAGGGCACGGCGCTACTTAAAAGGCAGTATGGGATTTTGTGTGGTCGGGTTTTACGTCCGACTTCAGGCGGAGTCGGCTATCGCGGTAATATTTTCCGCCAGCTCCGGATGCATGACCGGAACGAGAAAATCGTGATCGGCGGAGGGAGCGACGCTCTCGATTTGGGCGGTGGCTTGGGCGAGACGACGCGTTAAGGCGGCGACGATACGATCGCAGGTGGCATCGATGGCGGGCAGGTTGCTCGGCAACGGCGGTGGAGGGCTCGGATTCATGTTTTGGCGGGTGGGTCGGTTGATTTTGGTTTGGATCAACCCCCTAAGCGCTTTCCGGCGGGGCCCATAAAAAAGCCCCCTCCGGTTGGCACCGGAGGGGGCAAAGTGGGAAACACTTACTCCTCTCGCGGTGCGCGGGTCACGGATACGACCGCAAGCGCCACTACGCTAATAATAGCGGAGACGGAGGAAGCTGCGGATTTGGTGACGAGGAGACTCATGCGGAAAGGGGAGACGGACAAAATCAGGGCCAGGCGTCAAGCCCGAGATGTGTCCGAAGATCCACGGGGTTAACGACCGCGGTGGGAGGGCGATCAAGTGGACCGGAAAAATTGGTGCTGAAAAATGCGGTTTCGCTTTGTGCTGAAGCGCGGAGTGGATGAAGCTTTGATCACCAATGGAGGAGCACCACTTACTGAATGACATCGGCTGGCTCATGGCGACCGCCGCGTTCGTATCGATCGCGCTGAGGGCCCTCAAGCAACCGGCGATCATTGGTTACCTGCTGGCTGGATTGTTACTCGGTCCGTATCTGTTGCCGTGGACGCCGCTGCACGATTCCGCCAATCTACAGTCGCTCAGCGAACTGGGGGTGCTGTTCCTGATGTTCTACATCGGCCTCGAATTTGATTTGGGAAAACTCAAACCCGTCGCATCGGCGGCGGTATTGGGGCTAACGTTCCAGACCATGTTGATGGGACTGATCGGCACTTCGGTCGGACAATGGTTGGGTTGGGGAGCGGTGGAGGGGCTGTTCCTCGGTGGTATCCTCGCGATCAGTTCGTCGATGGTCTGTTTTAACCTCATCAGCGAGCGGGGGGACATTCAGAAGCCGTATGCCCAACTGACAGCGGGAGTGCTCATCCTCGAAGACATTTTGGCTATTATTCTCCTCGTGGTTTTGGCGGGTGTGGCGGTTTCGGGAGACTTGGATTTAGCGGTGGTGGGACAGACCACGTTCTTGGTCGGAATCTTCGTGGTGGTGGTGTTTTTAATCGGCAAGCTGCTGGCTCCCCGGGCCGTTAAAATGTTGGAGCGGATGCGCAGCGCGGAGACGATCACGCTGTTCATGGTAGGCTTCATTTTCGCGGTCAGCCTGCTGGCGGAAGCGGCCCATTTTTCGTTGGCGTTGGGCAGTTTCTTGGCAGGGGCGATTTTCTCGCGCACCGAACTTTCGCATGAAATCGAGCGGCTCACGACTCCGATTCGGGATTTCTTTTCCGCGCTGTTTTTTGTGACCATCGGCACGTTGATTGATCCAGCGGCGATCTGGCAATATGCGGGGACGATTCTGTTGGTCACCGCGCTCATGATGGTCGGCAAATTCTTCGCGTGCTGGACGGGATTTGTGCTCGCGGCGGTACCTCCCGGAGTAGCGGTGCGAGCGTCCTTGGCCAAAGTGCAGATCGGGGAGTTCGGTTTCGTCATTGCCACGTTGGCCCTGAGTCTCGGGGTGACCAATCCCGCCCTCAAGGCCGTCACCACCGGAGTGGCGGTATTGAGCATCATGCTCACGCCGAGCGCGTTTGGGATGGAAGGTGCGATGCGCCGTCTGGCCGATAAACTCACCCCCGCGCAGGTGCGCAGCGTGCTCAATATTTACCTCGGCTGGATTGAGGCGGTTAAGGCGACGTTACGCTCCAGTAGTTTTTTGCGCGTCGTGCGTGGTCCCCTGGTGAGGGTGGGGATCAATTTTCTGATGCTCACCGGGTTGCTCATCATTGTTTCTTTCACGGCTCAATTAATCGGCGCGACGATCTGGCAACGGTTGCTCTGGGTGGGAGCGGCGCTGGCTTCGATTCCGTTCCTGGTGGATATCCTTCGCAGTCTCAATGTGGTGACTTTGGCTTTGTCCGAAATCGCGTTGTCGCGACCGGCATTGCAGGTATTGGCCAAGGGTCCGGCCCCCACCGTTTTGCGGTTGGGCGCGTTTGCGCTGATTTTATTCGGGTTCGGGAGTTTGTTTCTCATTGCCTGTGCGCCTTATTTCCCGTCCGGAACGTCGTTGGGTGTCTTTGCCCTGACAATCGTGGTGTTGTCGATTTTGGGATGGCGCCGGGCGGTCAAGCTACAGAGCCAACTTGAGTTTGCGCTCATTTCGTCAATGGAAGTTGCCGCCCGTAGTGGTGCCAAGGAAGCGGTGCAGGACGCCATCAAAACCATGACGCGCAAGAATCCGTGGCCGGTGGAGCTCAGTGAAGTGGTGATTCCGAAGGAGGGTAAGGTCGTCGGCCAGACGTTGCGGGGTTTGAATCTACGGCGCACTTCGGGCGCTACCATCGTCGCAGTGCAACGGGGGGGCGTCACCCATTACGATGTGCCGCCGGATTTCCCGTTGTCTCCAGAAGACCATGTGCTCTTGGTTGCCGAGCCGGACCAACTGGGAATTGCTCGAATGACGCTTACCGCAGTGGCCGCAGAGGGTGGGGGGCACCGCGCTACACCTCATCAGTTTACTCGGTTGTTGGTGACGACGTCTTCGCGTCTATGCGGGCTCACTTTGGTCGATTCGTGTATCCGTTCCGATTTCGGGGTAACTGTTGTGGGTCTGCAACGTGGTGACCAACGCATCACCGGCCCTGCGCCGGATGAGCATCTGCAAGATGGCGACTTGTTGGTGGTAATGGGTCCGGAAGCCGGTGTCGCCGAGTTGCGCGAAGTTTTGGTTTAATTCTCCGGCGGCCGGCCGAAGTGGGCCGCGTGCGCGGTGTAGCGAGCGTGGTCCTCGAGCATGTTCTCCAAGCTGGCGATCAAGGGGGCTGATTTCCACAGGCCCGAAAATACCGCTTTATCGCCGATATCGCTTTCCACGATGAACGACGGTCTTTGGCTCAGTTGGTGATCGAAGAAGTGTTGGGTGGAGATGGCGACGCGTTCGTGCACGGGTTCCGAAATGGCGGCGGCCCGCAACGCGACCGGATCGAGATCTGTCGCGGCCGCGGCGATTTCTACCGCCGTGGCCATATCACCGATTTTGCGACCATCCCGCATGGCGGCATCACTGAGGGCGAGTCGAATGCGTTCATCGTCTTCGCCCAGAAAATCACGACCGGCTTCGGCCACCCAGTTGGGGGCTTCGTAGTGGCCGGCGCGGTCGGCTTCAAACCACCCCGAGTTGAGCATGTAAGGTGAGGCGACGTGCGTGCCACTGCGTTGGTAGAACCAATCACACTGCGATGTGGAGACCGGAAAATCTTCCGGACGCATCAGCGCCACCCGCCAACGAAAATCAACCCGCCCGTTGTAGCGTTCGCGGAGTTCGGCCCAGGCAGG
>CBFHXU010000235.1:0-3970 GCA_965659875.1 uncultured Opitutaceae bacterium | reverse complement strand
ACTGCAAATCGAGAATCCACCGGACCTGATCAATATCGGGACCGGCGCGGAGATTTCGATTAAGGCTTTGACCGAGAAGGTTGCCTCCGTGGTGGGCTATACGGGAGGAATCGTGTGGGATACATCCAAGCCGGATGGAACGCCTCGAAAGTTGATGGATGTTTCCCGTCTCGCGAAACTGGGGTGGTCCGCGTCCATCAAATTGGAGGATGGATTAAAGCAAACCTATGCTTCTTTCTTGGCTGAAGTACAGTCGGGTTCGATCCGAACCTGAGGTGCGAAGGCGCCGGCATTAATCCGTGTCGACCTACGTGGACGGAAAGAAGGGCTGGTTCTAGTCGGTTGCCCTTTTACCTCCCCATCGGTTTTTAGCAATTATTCCGGAGGGGATTTTTTAATTTCTTCGACCGATTCCGCATTGGGAAAAGCGGCGAGCTTTTTTTGCTCTTCGTGCATTTGATGAATTTCCCGATGCAGATTTTCGATACGATTCAGCATCTCTTGCTGTGCTCCCAGTGACGCGGGCTTGGCCGACTCATCGGCCAGAAAAAACCCTGCGGCCACACCACTAAGCGTGCCGAAAAGGCCGATACCAGTTACCATGAGCAGCCCGGCGATCACCCGCCCCGCCGCTGATACCGGATAGTGGTCGCCGTATCCCACCGTCGTTGTGGTTACCAACGACCACCACAGGGCATCCTCCGCAGTTTTCAGGTTGCTCCCCGGTGCGTCGTGCTCGGCCAACAGAATTCCCGCTGATCCGAATGAGATCATCAAAATGGCGATCACCCCCACACCGCTGAGCCCGGTGCTGGTTTTGTTGCCGGAGAGAATATTTATAAGCCGTCTTACGGTCCGCACGGCAATGATCAGCCGGACGATTCGAAATATCCGCAAAACGCGGAATGCTTCGATTGTTGGGATACAGGCCAGCAGATCGATCCAGCCCCATTTCATAAACTCCGACTTGGACTCCGTCTCCTTCCATCGGATCAACCAATCGATGAACAGCAGACCACAAATCGTGGTATCCACGAAAAGCACGAGGCGTCCCACTTCGTAGGGCACATGAAAAATCAATTCCGCGCCGAGACCGGCCAGCAGTGCCACCGATAGCACTAATATTCCGAACTGAAAGGGATTCAGGTTTTCAGCGTCATCTTGGGGGAGCATGGCTGATTCCTGGGGGGCAGGGACCTGACGTCAACGGACCAACGCGCCGAATTATTTCACTCTAAATCAGTTCCCCCTTGCGCCCGACGCTGCACTTTGAGCGGATGAAGGTTCCACTATGATCGAACCTGAAGTCCAAGACCACATCGAGCTCATCAAAAAGCGAGCCGGACAGTTATGGAGGTTTCTTTGACGGGGAGCAAAAGCTCCGCGAGATAGAAGCCCTTGACGCCCAAATGGGCGCGCCCGATTTTTGGGATAATAACGATAAGGCCCAGCGGCATATCGCAAAAGTCAACGGGCTGAAGAAAGCCGTGCTGCCGGTCGTCGACTACCGCAAGAAGATCGAGGATATCGATGTCATGCTCGAGTTGATCGATACCGGTTCCGCCGAAGAAAAAGCCGAATACAGCGCCGAGCTTAGTACCACGGTGACGGAGATGCTCGCCACGATCGATGATATCGAGATCGCCTCGTTTCTCACCGGCCGTTTCGACCGCAATAATGCGATCTTTTCGATTCAGGCGGGTGCGGGGGGGACGGAATCCAACGATTGGGCGGACATGCTTTTTCGCATGTATACACGGTGGGCCGAGCGGCGCGGGTTCAAGATCGAGGTGCAGGACGTTCAGCCCGGAGAACAGGCCGGTATCTCGAAAGCTACGCTCCTCATCAAAGGTGAAAACGCCTATGGCTACGCGAATGCCGAGCGCGGTGTGCACCGTTTGGTCCGCATCAGTCCCTTTGATTCCAATCAACGACGCCACACCTCGTTTTGCGCGGTTGATGTCGTGGCCGAAATCGATGACGACGTGAAGTTGGACATTCTGGAAGATGAGATCCGGACCGATGTTTATCGTTCCTCCGGCAAAGGCGGGCAGGGCGTTAATACCACCGACTCCGCCGTGCGTCTCACCCACATCCCCACCGGGCTTGTCGTGACCTGTCAGAACGAACGTTCGCAGATCAAAAACAAGGCCAGTGCGTTGAGCGTCCTGAAAGCGCGACTTTACGAGCGCCGCCAGGATGAGAAACGCAGCGAGATGGAGAAGTTTTACGGCGAGAAGGGTGAAATTGGATGGGGTGCTCAAATTCGATCCTACGTCCTGCAGCCTTATCAAATGGTGAAGGACCTGCGCACCGGTGTTTCCACGACGGACACGCAGGGCGTGCTCGACGGAGATCTCGATGCATTTGTAAACGGATGGCTGCGGGCGGGATCGCCGCGCAAACGCAACAAAGACATTCAGATCGACGACGAATAATATTACGCCTTTCGGATCCCGGCCAGAATGACTGAATCGCAAATTTGCGATCCGACCTTTCTTTGATTTGGTTCCTCCCCCTGATGCCCGACCTTTCCCGCGAACAACTCTCCAACGCCTTTGCCGGCACTTCGTTGTTCGAGGCCAAGACGTGGCAACTTTCGCCGCAGGCGTGGCCGCTTACTTCTCGCCAGATTCAAGAACTCGAACAAATAGGCGACGCTTGCCTGCATTTTCATCAGGCGCTGGAGAATCTGTATTTGCGATCGGTGGCCGGGAAAAACCTCCTGCGCAATCGTGAGTTGCGGGCTCTGTGGGTCGCTGAGTATCTGGATCGTGGAAAACCGGTTTCCTTGGTGGAGCACGCCCGGGATGATCGTAACCGCAGCCGATTCCCTGCCGTCCTTCGTCCCGATCTTCTATTGACCGACGACGGCTTCGCCATGACGGAACTGGATTCGGTTCCCGGCGGGATTGGACTCACCGCTTTTCTGAACCGTCTTTACGATGATCAGAGCAACATTTTGGGATCGTCAGATCAGATGTTGATCGAATTCCACCGTTCATTGGCGGTGCTTGCGGTTCGTCCTTCCGAGAATCCCGTGATTGCTATTGTCGTGAGTGATGAATCGGCGACCTATCGCCCGGAAATGATCTGGATCGCCGAACAACTCCAACGTCGGGGCCACCGCGTGCATTGTTTACACGTCGATGACCTGTTTCCACTTGGGCCCACCCTGTGCTTTGATATCGAAGGAAACCCGGAGAAAATCGATGTGCTTTACCGGTTTTTTGAACTGCACGATCTGCCCAATCTGAGCACGGCCAAATACATGTTCGAATCGTGGGCTGCTGACGAGGTTGCGGTGACCCCGCCGCTCCGTCCCTTCCAGGAAGAGAAAATGAGTTTCGCTCTGTTTCACCACCATCTTCTCGCCGATTATTGGAAGGAAGCTCTGCCGGCAAAATCGTTCAAAAAACTCAGTAAACTGATCCCGCAATCATGGGTGATCGATCCCGTTTCCTTGCCTCCCGGAGCGGTTTTGGATGGCCCTCCGGCCGCCGGCCGACCCCTCGCGGCTTGGACCCAGCTCAACGAAGCCACTCAAAAAGAGCGCGATCTCATCATCAAAATTTCCGGTTTTCACGAAACAGCCTGGGGAGCGCGAAGTGTGATTTACGGTTCCGATAGCTCCCGCGGGGAGTGGCAGGCAGGAGTTCGGAACGCCATCAACGATGCGCCGACCAATCCTCACGTGATTCAGCGTTATCAAAAACCTTGTAGGATTCCACATCCTATTTACCCCCAGATGTCTACGGATTCCGAAAGCCACTCCGCAGCTGCGGTCGATCGCGAGGGGCGTCTTCGACTTTGCCCTTACTATTTTGTCACGGAGAGCAAAACGAAATTGGCCGGGGCTCTCGCGACGTTTTGTCCGCCAGACAAGAAAATCATCCACGGTATGCAAGATGCCGCCCTTTTGCCCTGTCGAGTCTTGGATTAGGGGTAACACACCCTTGCGCCTGAGGGG
>CBFHXU010000234.1:0-4003 GCA_965659875.1 uncultured Opitutaceae bacterium | reverse complement strand
CGGAACAGCGTCGCGATACCCGAGGCCAACACGTAAATATCATCCCCGTGGCGGAAGAAATCCATCAGGTCGCGCGCCTCCGGGAAATCCGCCTGTTGGCGCCAGGTCTTCCCGTCGTCCGTAGAATGGAAAATTTTTCCGGATCCTTCGTAGCCCACTCCCGCCCATACATTCGCCCCGCCCCAATAACCGAAACAGGTGACGTTCTGCCGGGGGCCTTCCGCCATGACTTTGATCCATTCGTGGGATGCCCAGGCTTCCGTGGAGCGGATGATGCTGGTACGATCATTTTCGGAACGACGCAGCCCGGCCAGCATCGTGCCGCTGTCCAATTCAACCAGTCCCACCGTCCGGCTGGACCGGGCGCGGGTGAGCACGTTCCAACTTTCGCCCTCATCCGTGGACCGAGCCACCAGCCCCGGTTCGGACGTGGTGATGTAAAGGTGCCCATCCTGAGCCCGCAGGTAATTGCGCACATCCTGAATCCCCCACGCGTCACCGCCATCCCACACCTGACGCCACGTAGTGCCACCATCGGTCGTTTTGAACATATCTCCCGTCTCTTCCGTGCCGATAAGACCCGCGCCGTCCGCCAATTGAAACGAAGAACGCACATTGGATTCGCCCACGGGCTCAAACACACTCACCACCTCGACCTGAGGAAAATCGTTGTTCGCGCACCCCGTCCCGACCATCAACAACACGCCAGCGGCGGTCATCGTCCGAAACTTAAAATACTGAATTAGCGAATCAGAACTCATGCCCGCAGCATGGCCTCAACCGCCGCCATGGCCACCTCTAATCGATCCGCCCCCACCCCGGTGACCGTTGCGTAAGGGAGCTGCCGCTCATCCAACATTTGCCGACAGCGAAGCGCCGAGTCCTGCCATGTCGCCGGATCACTAAAACTCCGCTGCGGATCCGCTTCCCAAGCCAAATCCGGTTCGCAGTAAAGGTAGAGCGCGTAAGCCCGACTGCGTTGGTCCGCCGCCGTGCGCACCCAATCCGGGCAGTGTCCGGGAAACAGTTCGTCCGCCCACCGCACATTCATCAGCAGATCAGTATCACAAAACACCACCTTCTCCGCCGCGGCCGCCGCGGTTTCTTCGTTGGCAATCTGCCCCCGGGCGATGGTCGCCAAATCCGATCCCTGAATATGTCCGTCGTGTTGATCCCAGAATGCGCGCACATATTCCGGCGCCCACGCCGTGCCGAAGTGCTCCGCCAACGCGGCGGCCAATGCCGACTTACCCGTCGATTCCGTGCCAAACAAAACCACCCGTCGCATGCTCATCGGACCGGCTCCGATTGTGCTTTCATCGCCCGATGCCAAGCGATCCAGCCCGAGATACCCATGCCCCAAAAGACCAGGAAAAGGAACACCCAATAGATCTCGCCCATCGACCAATACGTCACGATCGCAATCGAATTGACCGCGACCCAACCGGCCCAGTTTTCGAGTTTCTTACGGGCTTGCAGGATCTGCGCGGCGACACTGAACGACGCAATAAACGTATCCCGATACGGCACCAGTGCGTCCGTGAACTTCGCTTGCCACGTCCCCCAAACCAGCATCAATACCGTCGCTCCCGCAATCCATCCCAGCCGTTCCCGGCTACTCAAGAGGGTCACGGGCAGTTCCGCCGCTTCCCCCCGGGCATGGATCCAGTGCCACCAGCCGTAGCCCAGACATCCGAAGAAAAAGACCTGCAGGGTCGTCTCCGCATACAGGGTCGCCTGCCAAAACAGCACTCCCTGCACCGTAACCGCGACCATGCCCACCGGGAACGCCCACAAGCTCCGCCGGATCATGAGAGCGACGCCCAAAATGCCCACCACCAGATTAAACCGGTCCAATCCACTGCCGGCCGTCAGTCCTTCTCGAATTGCATCTAAAATACTTATCATATTATATTTACCAATAATTTCGCCCACTCATGGGGTAGATATTGTATCTTTTCTAGCGCGTGCAGCACGGTCATCTGAGGCCGATCACTATGCGATACCGCGTCAATGCCGATTTGCGCAGTATCGCCGAGAATTTTCCCATCACTAGCGGTAATTGTAGAGGGCACTCACCTATCTATTAAGGTGCCACCGGACGATACCAATATCATCGGGAACAGCTCCAATACCTCGCGGCTGGAGAATACTCTCTGTTTGGACGGTTCCCGCGGCAGCGAGTTGAGCGGGGCCATGGCGCTGGCCGGCAACCGCCCGATTCATGCTCGGAGAACCGGCCCTACCGCCATCCCGGAATCAACCGCCATCTGCCGCCACGTAGGCTTCCATCGCTTCACGCGTGACGTTGTGTCGGGCACTGCAACGCGGGCATCGTATCTCGATCATCTGATCGTTTTCAAACAAACCGTCAGCATCTGCTTTGAAGGCCGCCGCAAGCACCTGCAGCATGCGCTTTTGATTACAGCCACAGTGCCACCGCTGCACCCGCCGCTCCATCAAATTGGTCTCTTCGTTATCGTGGAGTGTCTTAACCTGCTCCGTCGTCAAAGCGCCGAACCACGTCATGTCGCAATCGGGGTGTTCGCTGACCAACGCAAAATTTTCACCGCCCAGATCAAAGAACCGGGCACCCCGCTGTTCACTGCGCGCATAGAACTCCTCCACCGCCACCAAGGGGTCATCCCCTTCGAACGTTACGGAACTCCGGCGTTTTTCCCCGCCGCCACGGATTACATCAGCGAAAAACAGATTCTCCGACATCTCTTTCACGTTCTCATCGAAGACTCGCCCCGTCACCGACCCATCCTCGTTGTCACCCGCCAGAAAAAGATTAACCAGCGGTTCCTGAAAATTGATCGTCCACGCGGTCATCTCATTCCACGGACGCGACGCGCAATGCAGCACAAAACCCGCCAGCGCCCGTTTGAACATCGCATCATGGCGAGGATCCGGTTTGATCCCATGATCCGCGAGATGCAGATAGTAATCGACGAAGAGCGGGCCAAACTCAGCTGATGCCAGCAAGGCATTGCGCTCGCGCACAAACCAAGTGCGGACTTCCAAGCCCGCCTCTGCATCTGCCGTGGGTTCTGATTGCTCGTTACTCATCCGCGCAACCCTCCACGCGAAACCGCCCGTGTCCAACCCTGAGTTAACGCTCGCGCGAAACCGTCTCCTGCAACTCGCGCCACGCCCGCGCGTAGCGTTCCCCAAATTCGTCCAAACTCGCCGCGTTGAAATGCACCATATCATCCTTCGCGCTCAATCCCGCCGAACTTACCAATACGATCCGTGGATCCTTGGCGGCAACCTCCCGGTGGATTTCATTCGCCCGTTCCCGCTCCGGCTTCAACGGCTTCCCCGGGAATTGTCCCAGTTGCCCCATCACAATCGGTAAATTCGGTTCCCCTAAATCGCGCCGGATTCGCGCGAACAATTCCGGCAATCTCCGGGCATAGTGATCAATTCGTCCCGGGTTCCCATCGGCCTCCCCTTGATGCCAGAGCATCCCCATCAATTTTCCCCGCGACCTCACCGCTCTCACCCGCGCAATCGCGTCGTCGTACGGAAACCCGCCGGTCGGTTCGAAATAAACCCCGGGTACCCAGACTTCAACTGACGACCCTCCGCAGGCGGCCGGAATGAATCCTACCGTCACCCCGGGATTATCGCGCAAATATGCCCGCGCGAAACTCCGCGCCAGTCCCACGCCGGCCACACCTTTATCCCAGTGAATCGGATCCAGCGCGGGACCCCACGAACCATCGCGCTGCAACGCCATTACCCCTGCAATCGGTTCGCGCCGATCAGCGGTGACTTCTCCCCGCCCCGCCATGTTCGACTGCCCCGCCAACAAAAACAGGTGCACTTCTTCACCGCCCGAGGGTCCCAACTCGGACCGGGTCGCACCACCCAGCCACCCGGCCATCAACAAAATCACAATACCTGATGATCTTAGCATACCCCACCCGAGCCGAATTCCGCCCGTAAGACGAGAATTAGTGCGTCTCGCAAATTTTTCGTAATTTTACGCCGTAAG
>CBFHXU010000233.1:0-4044 GCA_965659875.1 uncultured Opitutaceae bacterium | reverse complement strand
AGGGGTGAGGGCGACCGCGAGGGAAGAAATCAGCAACGCGGTAAAGGAAGTGATTCGCTTCGGTTCCATGACGGTACTATAGCGATTCCCGCGCGTTTCGCAAGTCTTGGGCCGTGACCTACAAGTTGTCGTAGATCGTTTCTCCGATGGATTCGATCGCGGCCATATCGAGCGGACCCTTTTCGTTGAGCCACTTGAGGTAAGCCACCAGCAATTCGATTTCACCATCGCTGAGCACGCCTTCGTAGGCCGGCATGGGGATGGCTTGCTCCTCGAAATATCTCTTCGCCATGCCACCCATGATTCCGGATTCGATGGCGACACCGCGGCCGTGTTCGATCCAGTGACGAATTTCGGAGGCGTCGGCATTGTATGTGAGTTCGCGGAAGTCGTCACCTTGGAAGCCGGGAATGTAACCTTTGAATGAAGCGAAATTCTCCGCGCCGCCTTGGCCGAGTTCGCCGTGGCATTGGTAACACCCGCTTTGCCGGGAAAGGCGATCCCCCAAGACAATGAGTTCGGCTTCGTCCAAATCGGCGACGTCTTCGACCTCAAGATCGGGCATGTCTTCCTCGATGGTATCGTAACCTTGGAACCCCTTCATGCCGACGGCCAGCGCCCAAGCCGCGACATCTTCGATCTCGGCCGCCGTCATGTGACCATCGTCTCCGTAGGCGGGCATCTGTAGCAGGAATTGTTGGTGGCTCTCTCGTTTACTCTCGGGAACACCCTTCGTTATCCAGGTGACGAGTGATTTGGCCGAGTGTTCCTCCTCCCAGATCGCGGCGATACTGTCGCTGCGCCATGCCCCGTCGCGCAGACGGAAATTGGCGCGAGGATCATCGACGCTGTTGCCGTGACACGCGATACAACCCGCGGCGTGAGCAAGCTGAGCCCCTCGCGATACCGGTGATGATTCGGGTTTGATTTCATACCAATAAAACGCTCCACCGCCGATGACGGTGAGCGCAATGATTCCAAGAATAACAGAGAGGATGGCGCGGGATTTCATGACAGCGGTTGCGATGGGAACGGGAAAGTTCCTGCAAGTCAAAACCCCGTGCGCCTCAACGAAACCCTCGCTCAACTACGACATCTCGCCCGATTTGCCCACTCGCTCCCTCGTCGCGCCCAATACAGAAAGTAACCTATCAGGTTACTTTAGGCCGATGCAGACGACGGACTTGGGTCGGGCTTTACGGGAGAAGCGCGGTGAATCAGGGTGGCGTAGTCCTTTACGTTTGGCTCCGTTGGCGGCACGCTTCGGGGGTTCGCGAATTCTCAACCTACGATTATCACCATGCGCCTCATCCTCCTTCTTCTTTCTGCTACTGTAGTTGCGATAGGCGCACCGATCGAACGGATTGATGAACTGGCGCAAGAGATCGAAGCCAAGGTCATTGCTTGGCGACACCATATTCACGAAAACCCGGAACTCTCGAACCAAGAGGTGATGACGGCGGGTTATGTGGCCGAGCATTTGCGAGGGCTGGGAATTGAAGTGCATACGGGAGTGGCCGGCCATGGTGTGGTGGGACTACTTCGGGGGGGAACCCCCGGACCGGTGATCGCGTTACGTGCAGACATGGATGCCTTGCCGGTGACGGAGCAGACCGGTCTGCCTTACGCCTCAAAAGTGAAGGTCGAATACGGCGGTAAAGAAATCGGCGTCATGCATGCCTGTGGTCACGATGCGCATGTCGCCATCCTGATGGGTGCGGCGGAGGTGCTCGCCGGAGTGCGCGACGATCTCGCCGGCACGGTGAAGTTCATTTTCCAACCGGCGGAGGAGGGCGCCTGGCCCGCACCTCAGTGGGGCGCTAAACTTATGATCAGCGAAGGCGTGCTGGAGAACCCGAAGGTCGACGCGATCTTTGGTCTGCACGTGTGGTCTTCCATGCCGAGCGGGCTGATCGGGTTGCGACCGGGCCCCGTCATGGCGAGCAGCGACTTTCTGCGCATTACGGTCACGGGTAAACAAACTCACGCCGCCGCACCGTGGGCGGGGATCGATCCGATTACCGTTTCCTCGCAGATCATTCTGGGGCTCCAAACCGTCGCGAGTCGGCAGGTTAATATTTTAGGCACGCCTTCGGTTGTTTCGATCGGAACCATCGATGGGGGCGATCGTAACAACATCATCCCCGATGAAGTTGTCATGACCGGCACCATCCGCACCTATGATCCCGAGGTGCGGGCCGCCTATCATGCCAAGGTGACGCGCACGGCGGAGAAAATTGCCGCCGCCGCGGGCGCGAAGGCGGAAGTCTACATTGGCGACGATACCGGTTACGCTGCCACGGTAAATCACGAGGAGTTGGCGGAGGAGATGCGTGACGTGCTCGAGCGGGTGGCCGGAAAGGGAAAGCTCGTCACCAACAACCTTTCCACCGGTTCGGAAGACTTTTCGTTTTTCCAAAAGGAAGTGCCCGGGGTGTTTTTCTTCCTCGGGGTAACTCCCGAGGGCCAGGATCCAGCCAAAGCGGCCGCCAATCATTCGCCCCTCTTCATCGTGGATGACGCCGCCCTCAAAACAGGGGTCCGCGCCATGGCTCAAGTCGCGGCCGAATATTTGGCACGGAACTGAATAGAATCTCCTGCGATTACGGTAGCCGGGCTCGGTGAGCCCGGTGCGGGGGAGGGTATCAGTCGAAATTAACTATCGCAGTCACCGGAAAATGGTCGCTGGGGTATTGGCCGTTGATCTGTGTCATGATGATCTCGGCTGACTCAACTTTGGCGGACTCGTTCACCAGCACCCAGTCGATGCGACGTCCGTCGGGTTTCTCGGGTTGGTAACTATGAAACGTATTGGGCGTGGGATGCGGGAGAGAGGTCTTGGCGGTTGTCCATGTATCCACCAGTCCCGTGTTTGCCGTCAGCGTGGTAAAGGGGACGCTGTCTCCGGCGAGACAGTTGAAGTCTCCGAGCACGACGATCGGTAATTCCGAGTCAAATTGGGCGATGCGTTCTCGGATGAGTTTGGCGGAGTTGGCCCGGGCGAGTTCGCTCCGGTGATCGAAATGGGTGTTGAGAACCACAAACTCCCGGCCGCTGGATCGATCCCGAAACTGGCCCCACGTCGCCATCCGACGGTGTTTGTGACCCCAGGTGATCGATCCAATTATTTCCGGGGTATCGGATAGCCAGAAGTGGTCGAAGGCGATGAGTTCGAATTTGTCGGTGCGGTAGAAAATCGCGCAGAATTCGCCGCGACTACCGCCCTGTCGTCCGAGGCCCACCCAATCGTAGTCTGACTGGTCTTGGTCGATATCTTTGATCTGCTGCCACACGCCTTCCTGGGTGCCGACGATGTCGGGTTGGTGTAGGCGAAAGACCTCGGCCACCACCGGTCGGCGATCGGTCCAAGCGTTGGGAGGGCGTTCGCTAGCGTAGCGCAGATTGAAGGTCATGACCTCCAGTTTGAGCGACTCGGCTCCGTTCGCGCTCAATGCCAGAAGCCCCACGAGGAGGGCGAGAATCGGCGATTTCATTTGGATCCCGCGACGACCGTTGTTTTGCCAATGCCCTCCGGTCCCATGCCTTGATAGCCGCCGTCGACCGGGAGATCGGTGCCGGTGATGAAGCTGGCGTCGTCACTCAGGAGAAAAAGCACGGGACGGGCGATCTCCACGGCATGACAACAACGTCTGAGCATGTGGTATTCGCCCCAGATCGGATCCCATTTTTCGGGACCTCCACCGTCCATATTGGCGGCGTTGAGGGTTTCCCGCGTCCAAGTCCAACCCGGGCTCACGCTGTTAACGCGGATCTTGGATTCGGCGTAATCGAGCGCCATGCATTTGGTGAGGTTATGCACGGCGCCTTTGGCCGCGTTGTAGGTCCAGCGATGCGGCTGCGCGATGAAGGCGGAGATGCTGGAAACATTCACCACGGCGCCTCCTCCGTTCCGCTGCATGTGAGGTGCGGCCGCGGAGAGCAGGCGGGCGTAGGCCACCGGACCGACGAAAAGGGACCGGTGCCAGTCTTCCTCCGTCGCATCGTGGCTCTTGGCCGTGAAGGAGAACGCGTTGTTTACCAGGT
>CBFHXU010000232.1:0-4175 GCA_965659875.1 uncultured Opitutaceae bacterium | reverse complement strand
CCATCATCTCGGACAACAAAGCCGCAGCCAACGCCCCCGCGCGGGTGGCATCCGGGATCACACTGCTCAGCGGCGGATCACAGAGTTCACAGAGCAGCACATCGTTGTGCACTCCCAGCACGGCGACGTCTTCAGGCACTTTGAGCCCGGCGCCGTAACAGGCCTCCAACACCTGTTGTCCTCGGATATCATAACAAGCGAGCAACCCGAGCGGCTTGGGCAGACGTCGCAGCCAACGTCCTATATGAAGCAGTTCCGATTCCGGTGATCGATCGACCAGTTTGAATTCGTGCAAAGTCATCCCTCGGGATTCAACCTCGAGCCGAAAAAACTCCCCCCGTTGGGTCGCCCACCGAAACCCGCGGGCCCCGCAATAGGCGATATTGGTGAGCCCACGGTCACGGAAATGGTCAAACGCCAACGCCGTCACCTCCCGACTATCCGTCACGACTTGGGGAAACATGGACCGCTCAACCGCCGCGCTCACGTCGATCACGGGCAGGCCGGTGGCCTTCAACGCCTGCGCAATGCCCCGGTGCTCCGCGCGAGCAATAATCCCGTCCCCATCCCAGGTTTTCAGCCAACCCGGCACGGTGGCTCCCCGGCCCTGCTCGACCAACCGCAACGCCCACGGCCCATGCTCGTGCTCCCACTGCCGGATTCCGCGCAGAAGCTGACGTCCATAACGATTGGACGTCTCAATGAGCAAAGCGACACGGGGGCGATTAGGCACGGTTTTGCAATCTCAGGGCATTTCTACATCTGACGCAAAATCTCTTTTCTTATGTTTTTTTCCTCATGGTGACAGCACGTCGAATTTGCTAGAGTGGCTAACTCCCCCCCTGGATCGCCTCATTTCCCTCCCTATGTCTTCATTCAAAATCGCCCTCCTCCCCGGAGATGGAATCGGCCCGGAGGTCGTGGACGCCAGCGTCAAAGTACTCGATGCCACTTTGGCCAAATTGGATGACGTAAGTTTTGACTACGAGGAGTTGTCGGTGGGAGCAGGCGAGTATCTGAAGAGCGGTGATCCGCTTCCCGCCAGCGCGGTCGAGCGGATGAAAACAGCCGACGCCATTCTACTCGGTGCTATGGGACTGCCGTCGGTACGCTGGCCCAACGGAGTCGAGATGACGCCCCAGATCGATATCCGCGAGCAACTCGACCTCTTCAACGGTGTTCGCCCCATCAAACTCTATCACGCCCGCCACACGCCGCTCAAAGGCTATGGCGGCGAAGGGGAAAAAGATATTGATTTCGTGATCATCCGCGAGAACTGCGAAGGTCTGTTTGTCGATCGACTCCGTCCCCGCGAACCCAACCCCGAGTTTGAAACCGACACCATGAAGATCACCCGTCACGGCGCGGAACGGGTCTGCCGGGAGGCATTCAAACTGGCGGCCAAACGACGCCAGCACGTGACACTCGTCGACAAGGCCAACGTGCTGCCGTCCATGGCATTTTTGCGCAAAGTTTTCGACGAGGTCGCCACCGAGTTTCCCGACATCGAAACCGATCGCGTCTACGTCGATGCGATGTCATTATTTCTCGTGCAGCATCCGGAGAAATTCGACGTGATGGTAACCGAAAATATGTTTGGCGATATTCTGTCAGATCTCGCCGCCGGCATTGTCGGCGGCATGGGCATGGCGCCTTCCGGCGACATCGGTCCCAAACATGCGGTATTTCAGCCCTCCCACGGCACGGCACCCACCATCGCCGGCCAGGGAATCGCCAACCCGATAGCTACGATTCTCTCCGCGGCCCTTATGCTCGAATGGTTGGGCACGGCCGAGACGATTCGCGGCGCTCGCCTGATCGAAAACGCTGTCGCCACAGTGATGGGAGATCCCGCCCATCTTACCGCCGACCTAGGCGGATCCACCGGCACCGATGAAATCGCCAATCTCGTAATCGCCGCACTGTAGATCTCCCGTTTTCAGAATTCCAGTTTTTCAGCTCTCAGTTGTCCCTTCAATCCCATGTCTAAAATCGTCGATCTCACGCTGACTGTCACCCCGGGTGGTCGGGGCGTGGAGTCCGAGTCTGCGTTTACCAAAGCCAAGGATGGTTGGAATGCTTCGACGTGGCATCTGTATTCGCACAGCTGCACCCACATGGACGCGCAGGTGCATTTTGACGCGGGTCCCGGCACGATCGACGAAACGCCGCTGGCCTCGTGTTTTGGTCCGGCGTGGATCGTGAAGATTTTGCCCTGCGCGCCCCAGCAACTGCTGACGGTGGCCGATCTGGGCGAAGTGACCAAAAAATTCAAATCGGGCGAGAGCCTGATCTTCCATACCGGCTGGAGCGACCATGTAAATGTTCGCTCGATGTATCGTGACCAGATGCCGCGGATCAGCGAAGAGCTGGCCCGCTGGATGGTGGATCGTGGCGTGCGGCTGCTCGGCGTCGAACCGCCGTCCGTCGCTGATGTGAACAACCTCGCCGAGGTGACGCTGATTCACGAGATCCTCCTCGCGGGTAAAATCAATATTGTGGAAGGGCTCACCAACCTCGAGTCCCTGACTTCCGACCGCGTCCTCTTTGGCGCCACTCCGCTTAAACTCCACCAGAGTGACGGATCGCCGGTCAGGGCCTTCGCCATCGAAGGCGTCGACCCCAACCTTTTCGCCTGAATCAATCGGTGCTTTGCCAATTCTAAAATCGTAAACCATAAATTCCCGCCCCCTACCCCATGCCTCGTCGCAACATAGTCGTTTTCGCTACCTTCCTGATATCGCTACTCCTGTATATCGACCGCACCTGCATCCAGGTTGCCGGTGACGGTATCAAGTCGGACCTCAATCTCACGGATACCCAATTTGGGTGGATCCTCTCGATCTTCACTTTGGGTTACGCTCTCGCCCAAACCCCCTCGGGCATCATCGCCGACCGCGCCGGGCCCCGGGCACTGCTCACCGGAGTGATTGCGCTTTGGTCCTTCCTCACCGCTGCCACTGCTGCCGGGTTTAATTTCATATCGATGCTGGTGGTCCGGTTTCTCTTCGGAGCCTCCGAGGCGGGAGCATTTCCCGGCATGGCTCGAGCTACGCTCTCTTGGTTTCCGACCCGTGAGCGCGGATTGGTCACGGGGATCAACTTCTCAGCCTCCCGACTCGGCGGCGCCTTGGCGCTGCCCCTGATGGTATGGCTCATTGACGCCACGGGCTGGCGGGGCTCATTCGTCATCCTCGGTGTCTTCGGCATCGGCTTCTCCGGGGCGTGGTGGTTGTTCTTCCGCAATACCCCCGAAGAACACAGTATGCTCAGTGACGAGGAAAAAGAGCACATCGTGGCCAATCGTCAAAAGGTCGCGACCGACAACACCCCCGCGCCCAAATTCGGCGAACTTGTCGCCAACTCGAACGTGCGCCTGCTGATGGTGCAGTATTTTTGCTCCAATTTTACGTTCTTCTTTTGTCTTTCCTGGCTCTTCAAACACGTAAAGAGCACCTACGATCTCACCGCTTCGGACGCCGGTATGCTGGCCGCGCTTCCCCTGTTGGGCGGCGCCGCCGGAAATTGGTTTTCGGGTTGGCTCGTGGATTATCTCTTCCGCCACCACGGAGTGGTAGTATCGCGCCGAATTCCCGCGGTCGTAGGATTCGCCCTCGCTACGCTCGGTCTCTTGGTAAGTTTGGAAATGAACTCTGCCCTGCCTGCCGTTCTCTTCCTCACCATTGCCGTCTTTGGCGCTGACATGACGCTACCTCCATCCTGGTCGGCTTGTGTGGATGTCGGCGGCAAAACCGCGGGGGCCGTGTCAGGAACCATGAACATGGCGGGCAACATAGGTTCTTTCGTCACCAGCCTCGCCTTCCCTTACCTGTTGGTATGGACCGGAAGCTCCACCCCGTTCTTCTTCCTCGCCGCCGGACTCAACGCTGTTGCGGTTGCCGTCTGGTTCTTCATCAAACCGCAGAATCCCATCCGCGCCGCCGCTTAGGATTTCGTCATGTCGCTTAAAGTCATTTGCATCGGCGCTGGTTACTTCGCCCGCTTCCAATACAATGCATGGAAGCGGATTCCCGAGACCACGATCGTCGCCGCCCTCAATCGGTCACCGGAGAAACTGACGGGGATCGCCGAGGAATACGATATCCCCCGCGTCGCTGCATTGGCCGATCTCGAAGCCGTGCTCGACGAAGAAAAACCGGATTTCGTCGATATCA
>CBFHXU010000231.1:0-4229 GCA_965659875.1 uncultured Opitutaceae bacterium | reverse complement strand
GAATAGCGGCACGTGGTGGACCATGTATTCGGTGGCTACCCTGCTTGGTGGACGCTTGGTGAATGCGGACGACACAGAGGCTTGTGCGCCTTCGGCGCGTCGTCCCTCCGGGTTGGAGATGGAAACTGGGAGGGACCGGCTCTGTCCGGTCCGCGCCGGAATAGCGGCACGTGGTGGACCATGTATTCGGTGGCTACCCTGCTTGGTGGACGCGGACGACACAGAGGCTTGTGCGCCTTCGGTGCGTCGTCCCTCCCGGGTTGCAGGGACCGGCTCTGTCCGGTCCGCGCCGGAATAGCGGCACGTGGAAGACTACCCACGGATCGACTCATCATCTGGATACAAAAAAAGCGGATGCCCGCGAGGGCATCCGCTCAGAAGTTTGATGAGTTACCTGAGGCTTCTTAGAAGCTGAAGGTGTTGGTCAGCCAGTATTGAGCTGGAGCCGAGAAACGAACGCGGGCGGGCGTGCCATCAGGCTGGTAGCGAATGGCTTCGACCTTGTCGTTACGCACGTTTTGGAGGTTACGCATGTTGATCTGCATTCTCCAGTCGACGCCGCCGAAGAACTCGAGCTTACGGCGGTAGCCGAAGGTCAGGTCGAAGGACGCCTTACGTTTGGACATCCAGGGGTTATCCGTGTCCGGCAGAACCAAACCACGGTCCACATCATTGATCAGCGGATAACCACCGGCGAACTGATCCTCGTAACGGACCGCACCACCAACGGAGAAGCCTTTCATGGCACCATCGCGGAACTGATAGTTCGTGATGAAGTTGAAGCGCCATTCCCGTTGTTCAGGATTCGGCTTACCTTCGTTTCCTTTGATGGCATAGAAATCGAGGAGGCGTTGATTCCGATTGATGAGGAGCGTATCTCCATTGACCTCTTGCAGCGGAGCGCTCCAGTCGAGGTGGCCGAATTGAGCCATGTGAGGAGCCCAGAAGTCGTTTACCAGTTTGGCCAAACGAGGGGCCACGTTAGTGAGAACCGTGTTTTGTTGAGCCGCATTGAAGGCAATACGCCAGTTGCGGGTGGGATTGAAGATAATCTCACCCTCAAAACCTTCGGCATCGATGTCTTGGGTATCGGTGATCGCACCCGCCCATTGGGTTTGAGACGCACCCGTAGCGGTTTGACGGTAGTTGTAAGCCTCTTTAAGCGCGTCCGTGAGGAGAGGTTCAACATCCGCCCGAGCAGCAATACCATCAATAATACCCGGAAAGAGCTGGGCGATGGCCTGATCAAGCGTCTGGTCTTCTTCATTCAATCCCGTTACAGGATCAAAGGGGAAGATACCATCATCATCAGGGGCGGTGAGCTCATCAATATATTCTTGGTCAAGCTGACCATTGCCATCGGCATCGTAACGACGAAGGTCACGGTTCAGTCGGCCATACCAGTTAAACAGATCGGAATTGATCTGATTATAGACATTGGAAACCGGAGACGAGGCGTTCAGCAGTTTCGCGGAGAACCAATTAAACCGCGCCGTCACCTTGTTATCCATCATGTATAAACTGATGCCCCAGTCCTTACTCTCACCACGGGGAGCATCGACTGGATTACGGATCTCATCCACACGATCCGAAGCCGGGATGAAATTGTCCGACGTGTTGTAGTGGAACGTGATGTCGTCGAAGATTCCCGGCAGCGGGATGATGTTCTTCGGCCAGTAGAGCACGCCACCGTAACCGAGGGTAGTTTCCTCAAGCTTGGAGTAGATACCTTTTTCCAAGGTCCAGCTCTCGTCGGACAGATCAGCAATCTCATCGAGTCCGATCAAGTCGGCTTCGGTGTTGACCCAATTGTCGATATTATCCTGACGGTAACCCATGTTGATCACGAGGTGCTCATTGAACATCTTCGACTGGGTATTGAGTGCGGCCGAAGTGATCTCGGTCCGTTGTTTGCGGTAGTTCTTACTCGGAGTCTCGCGCACGGAAATCTCATGTACCTGCCAGCTTTCGTTGCCGTTAATCACGGAGTTGGGTCCGCTGGTGACACCGATGTTGTCGTTACTGGCGTCGGGACCGAGATTCCAAGTCAACTTATTGAAGGTGTAGTTATCCGGACGGCGAATATCATACTTGGCGGGAGCAAGGCTGAAGTCACTCAACGACCAATTAGGATCCGTGAAAGCGCGCGATTGGTTCGGACCAATGTAGGCCAAAACAGGAACATTACGCACATTATTGGCCGATTGGCGGCCATTGGCGGTGGTGATATGGAGGGCGGGATCCGGATCACCGAACGAATTCTGCACGAAGTTAACGCGCCGTTCGTCATATTTATTCTGGTCACCCAGGAAGGTCAGGGTGTGTTCACCGAGAAGCCTCGCCATGAAGCTGTCATCCGAATTCTTGCGGAAGTCATGCTTGATGAAGGCCGTTACCCGAAGGGACTCGCGTTGTTCATCGATCTCGTTACGAGCAGATTTGGTCAGCACCACGGGGCGACCAAAATTAGGATTCTCACGCGTGTCGGCCGGGCCCGTGCCATCGAGGTAGGCTTGGGTCGGGAGCAGAATGTCGCGATTCACATCGAACGTGATCTGGGCATTGTTGCCATTGAAGGCGGTGTAATTATCGCGGAACAGATCCTGATAATCCCACGCGAGGGTCACACCGGCAGCGCCTTCGAGGAAGGTCTGTTCGAGCGAGAGATTGAAATTCTCAAAATCACGGGTGTAGAAATCGTTATCCCAACCGAGATTGGTTGAACTGAAGTTGAAGGTATCGAGGTCAGTAAAACCTTGGTCGAGCCAACCGGTGCCGTTGATGTCTTTCAAATTGCCCGGGTAGAGACGTTGGGGTGCCCCGCGACCACGGTTATTCGCATCCCAGAAGGGGTCGCGACGTTGATACGCAGCACCCGCATAATGGTCGGTGTAACCCATGGTTGGCTCACGACCATTGGCGCCATCAAAGATGAAACCGTGCGCCATATTGCCCCAACCGATGTTCTTGTAGACGGCGGGTGCAATGGAGTTGCGGATGAGCGGCTGTTGATTGCCGTTCTCATCCGTATACATCGGCCAATTGGCCCGCTCTTCGGCGGATACCCAACGGGCCACGTTCCGACGATTGATGTATTGGCTCATATTCGGCCCTTCGTTATTATTGAAACGATTTACGTTATCAAAAATGTCGAACGACTGCGGGTAATCGACGAACGTTTGCAGGTTGTTGATCGGCAGCGTCACGTCGGGCGCGTTACCGATGATTTCACCGGTTTCGAAGTGGCCTTTGATCTGAGTCGATTGGTTGCCAAACGGACGGAAGGTGAACGTGCCGAAGATACGGTCGTCATCCTTGTAGGTCGGGCGTTGGCGATACTGCGTGCGGTCCATGAGACCGGCGACCTTGACCGCCAGCTTGTCCTCGATGAGCACCCGGTTGAATTTGAAACTGGCGCGGTAGGAAGGATCCTTGCCGCCGCTGCCCACGCGAGTGGAGATCTCGTTCGAGTTTTGGAATCGCGCGACCGCGAGGCCGTTGTTGATCAGACCGGCAGGCGAACCGAGACCGAAGAGGAAGGAATTCGCTCCGCGGTTAATATCGACCCGCTCCGTATTGTAGCTGTCGAACGGAATGTCGGTTTTGAAGAAGTTCCGAGTGCGATCCGGCGCAGCCAAACCACGGATACGGGTCGCTCCGTCCGGATTACGACGAGCACCGCCGGTGTTGGTTTCACCCGCGCCACCATCACTGGATCCCGAGAAATTACCGAGAATACCGGCAACCTCGGAGTTGGTGGTGTATTGGAGGAGTTCTTCAATACCGGTCGCACCAATGTCATCCATGAAATCTTTGGTGATAACCTGAATGGCGGCGCCGGAGTCTTTAAGTGATTGGTTGAGACGGCCACCGGCTAGGGTTTGAGTGGCGACATAACCTTCGTCTTGGGCGGTATCGACGACAAACGGGGAGAGGTTCACGACCTCTTCCTGATCGATGTCCTGATCATTAACCGCCTGAGCGCCGAGGAACGACGCGGGCAAGAGAACACCCGCTATAAGGCAGAGGGCTCTCGAGTTCATTGGTTTGAACTTACTATTCATAAGCTATTTTGTGTGTACGGTTTAGGTGACAATACTCCTCGTCGGCAGAACGCAATCCGAGTGGATTTGGGGTCAGGGAAAGGAGGGTGTCTTAGGTTTGAACACACCCGATACAGCAAATCCTATCGACAGCGGCAGCTATTGCCGGAGCAACGGGAATTACGG
>CBFHXU010000230.1:0-4240 GCA_965659875.1 uncultured Opitutaceae bacterium | reverse complement strand
CTGTGCTCTTGGCACACGCCTACGATGGTGCTGCCGGCTTGGTCAGCCTCGCGCAATATGCGGATCTTCTGCTCCGTTGTGTATCTTTTGCCTTTCATGGTCTGGGTCCTTTCTGGATTCCCAGACTAACTCTCTCAATGGCTCAGTTTTCGTAACCCCGACCACTACGATCTGTGGGGCGACACGGTAAACCTCGCCAGTCGTCTGGAATCCCAAGGGCGCGCCGGTTGGGTCCAAATTTCGGATGAAACGGCCAAGCTGATCGAATCTGAATTTGATGTGTTACCGGTGGGGTTGGTGGATATCCGCAACCGGGGTGAACTCCAGGTTTACCGGATCGCGGGTCCCAAGCACCCGGGTCGAAAATAAAGTTCACCTTTCAAACCTGTAAGGTTCGGGCAAGGGAATGGTAAGGCAGTCGTGGTAGGTTGCGGGGAAGTTAATTCTTTTTACCATATTCCCATGAACTCTTTTACCACTCAGTCCGCCCGCCGCTCCCGTCGTTTGCGTGGCGCCCTTTTTATCCTTGCAGCTGCCGGACTCGGTTGGACTGCGGCGGCGATTGCTGATGATCACACCGAAGACAAAGTGGTCGTTTCCATCGACCCCGCTTCCCTTGATCGTGCTCCCGGTCGGAGCATGCCGGTCAGCTTCGCCGATGTGGTGAAGGCCGTGGGCCCCGCCGTCGTACAGGTCAACGTAACCGCTGAAGCAAAGAGAATTTCCGAAGCCGATCTTCCGCCCTTTATGCAGGATCCGCGTTGGCGCCGATTTTTCGGTATTCCCGATAATCTGGAACAACCCCAGCGCCCGCCCCAACAGGGCACCGGCTCGGGCGTAATCGTCAGTTCCGATGGCTATATCCTCACCAACAACCACGTGGTGCAAAATGCCGCCGAGATCGAAGTCACACTCTCCGATCGCCGGGAAGTTTCCGCTGAGATCGTCGGAACTGATCCGGATTCGGATTTGGCCGTGATCAAAATCGATCTGTCAGATTTGCCGGCAGTCGTATTCGCGGACAGCGACACGGTCGAGGTGGGCGATGTGGTACTCGCGGTGGGCAATCCTTTCGGTCTCGGTCAAACCGTCACTAGCGGAATCGTCAGTGCGCTCGGTCGCGCCACGATGGGACTTGGCTACGAAGATTTTATTCAAACGGATGCCGCGATCAACCCGGGTAATTCGGGTGGCGCGTTGGTTGATGCGGAGGGTCGATTGGTCGGTATCAATACCGCCATCCTCAGCCGCAGTGGTGGTTTCATGGGGATCGGTTTTGCCATCCCAGCCAACTTGGCCCGCAATATCATGCAGCAACTCGCGACGCACGGTGAAGTCGTTCGCGGGTTCCTGGGTTTCTATGGGGAAGACCTTTCTCGTGAATTGGCCCCGAGTTTTGATCTCGATGAAGATCAGCGTGGTGTGCTGGTGAATCAAGTTACCGAAGACACGCCGGCCGATCGGGCGGGATTGCAGGCGGGAGATATTATTACCCATATCGACGGTCGGGAGATGGAGACCTTCCGTGCGCTTCGCTTCGCCATCGCGGACAAACGTCCGGGCACCGAAATATCTCTTACGATCATCCGCGATGGGGATGAAGATGAAATTGAGGCGATCGTCGGCAGTCGCGAAGACATCGATGGCACCGGTGGATTCGGGAGTGGTGACGACGAAGGCCTGTTGAGTGGCGTAGGTGTGGGCAACATTGATCCCGAGTCCCGTCGTCAATACGGCATCCCGAGTCGCATCCAGGGGGCGTTGGTTACTTCGGTCGAAGCGGACTCCGCCGCGGCGGGAGTGGGGCTGCGCCAGGGAGATGTTATCCTCGAAATCAATCGCCAACGGGTTCGAAATGCCGACGACGCGGTGGAGCTCACCGCGGAGTCGACCTCCTCCATGCGCACGCTCCTACGAATCTATAACAGCCGCATCGGTTTCCGTTACATCATCGTTGACGAGTCCGATCGTTAATCTTCAACGGCGCGGCGTCGGACTCCGGTCGCCGCGCCGATCTCCATCTCTAATTTCCGTTCATGTTAGTTTGGTTAGGTCATATCCGCCTCGGGGAATGATTGATTGGCTGGGGCTGTATCAATCGGACCTCGGGGCGGTTTTATTTCGGCCTGACTATCGTGAGCTTTCTCGTCCATGCTGGTCACTGTGCGAATACTAATCGTCGAAGATGACGCCAAAATTGCCTCCTTCGTAGTCAAAGGACTCAAGCAGGAGGGCTATGCCGTGGACCATGCGGCCGATGGAGATACCGGTCTGACCTTAGTCACGACAACCAGTTACGATGCGGCCGTGGTGGATGTGATGCTGCCGGGACTTGATGGGCTTTCCCTGGTCAAACGACTGCGATTGACGCAGCCCGAATTGCCAGTGCTCTTCCTGAGTGCGCGTTCCACGGTCGAAGACCGGGTCAAGGGATTGCAGGCGGGCGGGGATGACTACCTTACGAAACCCTTTGCGTTCGCTGAGCTTTCGGCGCGGGTGCAGGCCCTGTTGCGGCGCTCGACGCGAACCCCGGAAGCGACGCGGTTGGAAGTGGCCGATATCACCCTTGATTTGGTTTCCCGGGAAGTGCGCGTGGCGGATGAAGCCATGGATCTGCAGCCGCGTGAGTTTGCGTTGCTCGCCTATCTGATGCGCCACCCCAATCGACCGGTGACCAAGACGATGATTTTGGAGCATGTTTGGGACTACAGTTTCGATCCGCAAACCAACGTGGTCGATGTGCTCGTATCACGGCTGCGCAGTAAAGTTGATCCCGAGAAGACCCGTATCGAAACGGTGCGTGGCGTAGGCTACATATTGCATGGCCGGACTTGATCAAGTAAGACGTTCGTTGGCTTGGCGGTTCAGCCTGTGGTTTGCCGGTTGGTTTACCGTCGGGTTTGTCGCGATATTTGCGCTGCTGTATTGGCTGCTGGGCGAACAGATCGAGGCGCGCGACTACGAAGATCTGCAACAAAGGTTACAGCAATATTCGTCCGTTTTGACCCAAAGTGGGGTGCGTGGTCTGCAGCTACGGATCGCGGAAGACAGCCAGCAGCCCAATGTGCGGTCACTCTTCCTGCGGTTGGTCGGTCCGGGAGGCAGTCAGGTGTGGGGGAAGATTCCTCCGGATTGGTTGGAGTCGGACGAGGCGGTCGTGCGGGTGCCGGATGGCTGGGGGCGGTGGCAGGAACGGACGGTTTCGCGGGTGCGCATCACGCGCGACGCCGAGCGGGACCTGGCCATCGTTTCACAAACTTTGTCGGGGAACATGTTGCTGCAAATCGGACGCGCCACGGACAGTCGCCAAGCCTTGCTGCAACCGCTGCGTCGGACCTTTGCGTGGGTGGCGGGGGCGGTTGTTTTGATGGGCGTGGGAGCGGGGTATGCGTCTGCCCGGCGAGCAACGCGTCCTTTACGCGAAGTGGTGGAAACCGCGCGTTCGATTATTTCCACGGGTAAGCTCGATGCCCGGGTGCCCCCGCCGGCTTCCGATGATGAAGTGGCGGAGTTGGTGCGACATTTTAACAGTGTATTGGATAAGAACGCTGGATTGCTCAAAGCGATGCGAGAGACCCTCGACAACGTGGCTCATGATCTACGCACCCCATTGTCCGGACTGCGTTTGTCCGCGGAGTCGGCGTTGCAACGACCCGATCTGGATCCGGCGACGGGCGAAACGCTCGGTGACGTGGTCGAGCGCAGTGACCAAGTATTGGCCCTGTTGCGAGCGCTCATGGAAATTTCGGAAGCGGAGGCGGGGATGATGAAGCTCGAGAAAGTCGACTGCGACCTAGGTGAAGTCACGCGTTACGCGGCGGAGCTTTATGATGAGGTGGCAGAGGCGGCTGAAATTGAATTGGAGATCAAGCCCCACGGGGCGGTGCCCATCAATGGCGATCCGACCCGGTTGCGACAGGCCGTGGCCAACATGGTCGACAATGCGATTAAATATACTCCGGCTGGGGGGAAGGTTTTAGTAGAGGCTGAGTTGGTCGACGGACGGGCGATTATGCGAGTTTCCGATACGGGAGCGGGGGTGCCTGAAGAGGAGCAATCGCGCATCTGGGAACGACTGTATCGTTGTGATCAAAGCCGATCTGAGAGTGGACTGGGGCTTGGGCTGAGTATGGTGAGGGCGATCATGCGGGCACATGGAGGCGAGGCGGCGGTGCGGAACGGTTCGCTGCAAGGAGCGGTTTTCGAATTGAGCCTGCCGGCTTAGGGTGTGTCTTGGAAA
>CBFHXU010000229.1:0-4278 GCA_965659875.1 uncultured Opitutaceae bacterium | reverse complement strand
GCTACTCGTTTGCAGACTGGAGCAAAATCATCCAAGCTCCCGACATGAATCGTCATTCATTCCGCACCCTCGGCGGCTGTGCCTTCCTGCTGGGCAGCTTGATCGTTTCGGCTCAACCCTTTACCGAACGCCTCCTTCAGAACGAAGGTTTCTGGGGAGACGGCAATGCTGAGGTCGCCGTATTCAAGGCCACGGAAAAACGCTACGGCACCCTGCGTGAAACCGAAGTGCGTCACATTCTGGTGCGGGAAAATTTCGCGAAGAACGAATTGGTCAAGGCCGACGATTGGCAGGACTCCGGCACCTACCCCGTGATCAAACTGAACCAAGTCATCACCATCCCCACCGGGTCATATCGCTACGATCAGGGCCACTCCTCGTTCTGGCGGCAGGATTCGGGAGAACTCATCAAATACACCTCCACCACCAACGATTCCTGCGGACTCAGCTATAAACACGGCACCGTCAACGGGGCCCGCTGGCACTACCGCGCATTCACCTATTGGGAGGGTATGAGTGAAGTGGATACCAAGACATCCGCTCCGCCCAACGCCCTGCTCTACGACGAACTCCCCTTCAAGCTCCGCACCATTGATTTCGGGAAAACAACGCTCTTCGAAGCGCCTTTGATGGATTCGGTAATCGACTCCAAGAGCGACAAATTGGCGTGGCCTTCCGCCGCCTTCGCGATTGCCCGCACGCCGCAAGGCTGGCGTGTCACCGTAAAGCATGCCCGGGGAACAGACCGTTTCTTCTTCGACCAGGATTCCCCCCACGCTCTGAACAGTTGGCAGCGCTGGGATGGTTCGAGCCTTGAACGGACCCAACTCATTCGCCTGCCCTACTGGCAGCTCAATCAACCGGGCGACGAACGCTATTTACATCCGGGCGCAACCTACCCGTAAACACAGCCATTCCCGCCGTGGGAACAGAGGGCTCACGGGATCACTCCGCCAGATCGATTCACCTACTCTGTGGCTTCCGGCGAAGGGAATTGCAGCCGGGTCTCTGCGGCGAACCGGGTCCATTCCTCCATCATTTCTTCAAATTTTTCCGGTCGTGTCTCTCGGAGATTGTTCTGCTCCGCCAAGTCGGTCGCCAAATCGTAGAGTTCAAATTTGTTCGGGGAAAACGGCCGCTCCGTGCTGACAATTTTCCAGGTGCCTTTTCGAATCATGGCTCTTTCCTCATGCTCAAAACCGTAAACATAGTCGGGACCATGCACCGAATCCACCTCCCCACCAACCAGCGGTAACAGCGAGACCCCTTTCAACGGATAAACCGGCATACCGTTATATTCAGCAGGATAATCGGTCTCCGCGATTTCGTAAAAGGTCGGAGCCATATCCATCAAAGTGGTAAAGCCGTGATGAATACCTCCCGTTGGCTCCACCCCCGGTCCACTCATCAACATGGGTGCGGTGAAGGCCCCTTCCGTGGTTTGACCCTTAAAATACCGGAACGGAGCTGAACCTGCTTCCGCCCACTGGGGCCCATACGATATGAATGAGTCCGGTTTGCCCATCCGGTCGTAGTCGTGATTAAAATGCGCCTGCACAAAATCCTTCGACCAATCCGCATAATAAAATCTTCGGCGGCCGCGCCATTGTCCGCCATGAATACAATGAGGGTATTTTCATACTCCCCAATCGATTTGAGGTAGGTGATCATACGCCCGATATTATGGTCCAAATTATCCACCATCCCGGCGTAGAGCTCCATCTTTCGGGCCTCCATTTCCTGCTCGTCCGGACTCAAAGAATCCCACGGTTTGACCCGATCGTGAGGGGGAGGGATTACCGCATCTTCCGGACTCATACCCGCTTTTTTGAGGCTCTCCATCCGCCACATTTTTAGCACCTCGTAACCCTCATCATAGCGTCCCTCGTATTTACGCCAATAGGGTTCATCCACTTGCAGCGGCCAATGCGGAGAAGTGTAGGCGGCGAACGCAAAGAACGGTTTCCCATCGTCGGCGTGACGATCGATGTAGCCGATAATCTTGTCCGTGAATAAATCAGTGGAATAAGTCCCTTTTGGCCAGCCGGCCTTCCGACCATCTTCCGTATAACGGGCAATTGGAATCCCTTCCTCCCAACCTTGATCGTCATAGTGGTTCCCGGCTCCATCCAAATTAACAAATGAATGCTCGAAGCCCTTCCGATGGGGATTGTGCTCCGGTTTGTAGCCCAGGTGCCACTTCCCCGCCATGTAGGTGTGATAGCCCGCGTCCCGCAGTAATTGCGGCACCGGCACAATCCGATCGGTCAGGTGCCCTTCATAACCAAACTCATCCGCTCCATTGTGTTGAATCCCCATTCCCGCGATGTGATTGTCGTTGCCCGAAAGCAACATCGACCGGGTCGGCGCGCAAAGCGCCGCAATATGGAACCGACTGAAACGTAGTCCTCGGGCCGCCAGTGCATCGATGTGGGGCGTCTCGATGTCGCCACCGTAACATCCCAGATCCGCATACCCTAGATCATCTGCGACCAGTAATAGAATGTTCGGCCGAGGATCTTCACCCTCCTCCGACGTTGTCACCGCTCGGCCCGACTGGGCCAGGGTCAGAAAAACCAGAAAAAGAAAGACACGCATGGCATGAAGGGACGGTTCCACCACGGGAACAGGGGGAGAATATAAGGGGTAGCGCGGTGCCAGCAGCACCACCCGATCACAATACTCCGCTTCAGAACCCCGTCAAACGCCGATCATCCACCTAAAGGGCGCATCAGGACTCCGATTCCCCCTAATCCTCTTCAAGGTCGGAATCAGGTTCGCTTCCACTGGCCCCACCGGCACTCGCACCCGATCCAGCAGTGCGATCCGTCCGCGTATCAGGCGATTTCGGCGCCGTAGGCGGTAGCATCGAGCAAATCGCCCGAGGCAGAGCTATTATCAGCGACTTTCACCTTCATGATCCAACCGTCGGCATACGGCGACTGGTTCACCGTTTCAGGCGTCGCTTCCAAGGTCTCATTCACCTCGACCACTTCACCCGCGACGGGCGCATAAAGGTCGGAAGCCGCTTTGACCGATTCCACCACGCCGAAAACGTCGCCTACCGCCAGCGTGTCACCGACTCCGGGCACCTCGACGTAGGTGATGTCACCGAGGCTCTCCTGCGCATAATCGGAGATTCCGACTATGACGGTGCCGTCCCCGGCGTCTTTCACCCATTCGTGGGATTTGGCGTAACGAAGATCAGCGGGGATTTCACTCATGAGGATTTCTTTAATTCGACGAATGGGGGTTTGACCAGATGCAAAGTGAATTTTGTGCCCCGAATTTCCACCTGTAGCTCTGATTTGGCCCACGCGAGCGGGACGACCGCCGTGCCAATCGCCTCCCCCAACATGGGTGATATTGTGCCCGAGAGCACCTTACCCACCACCGAGCCGGCTCCCTCAAGCACCTCCGTGCCGGCCCGCACGATGCGGCGATCGCCCGTGCGGAAGTAGATCACTTTGCGACGCGTTTCGGCGGCTTTCTCTTCCGCCAGCGCGGCCGAACCCGTGAAGCCATCCGGTTTCTTGAGTTTCACCGTCCACCCGAGCCCCGCCGCGATGGGTGACAAATCATCGTCCAACTCATGGCCGTAAAGAGGATACCCCGCCTCCAGACGCAGGCTGTCCCGGGCACCGAGTCCCGCCAACTCCATGCCGTGAGGCGCCCCCGCCGCGAGAAGAGCCGCCGCCAATGCCGGAGCATCCGCCGCCGCATGGTAGAGTTCGAACCCATCCTCCCCCGTGTAACCGGTGCGACTGATCAGGCACTGCACGCCCGCTACGGTGCCTTCCTGAAAATGGTAGTAGCGCAGGATCGGCAGTTTCGCCCCCGTCAAGCTCTGCAAAATCGTCTCGGCGCGAGGGCCCTGCACGGCCAACAGCGCATAATCATCGGAACGATCCGTCAGCGTAACATCATGCCCTTGGGCCTGCTCCCGCATCCACGCCAAATCTTTCGCAATGTTGCTGGCATTGATGCAGAGGAAATAACGCTCCGGCTCGCGCATATAAGCGAGCAGATCATCCACCACCCCGCCATCGGGCCGGCACATCGGCGAATACAGCACGCGCCCCGGGTAAAGCGTGGTCACGTCGTTGGTGACAAGTTGGTTCAAAAAGGTCTCGGCGCCCGGACCCACCACATCGACTTCGCCCATGTGGCTGACATCAAATAACCCCGCCGTCGTGCGCACCGCTTTGTGCTCCTCGAGGATACTCTTATACTGCACGGGCATATCCCAACCCGCGATATCGACCATGCGCCCGCCGT
>CBFHXU010000228.1:0-4284 GCA_965659875.1 uncultured Opitutaceae bacterium | reverse complement strand
ACATTTGTTTTCTCCTCTGAATCGGTTGGCGAGGGCCACCCTGACAAAGTTTCTGACTTCATTTCGGACAGCGTTTTGGACGCCTGTCTCGCGGTTGACCGCAATAGTCGGGTCGCCTGTGAGACTTTGGTGAAGTCCAACATGGTGGTGCTGGCGGGCGAAATCTCCGTGCCGAAACTCAAGGGTAAGCCGATTGAATCGGTGATCAATCTCGACCACATCGTGCGTGATGCGATCACGGAGATCGGATACGTGAACGACGACGACGTGTTTCATGCGGATAAAGTCTTTATTCAGAATTTTCTCACCAGCCAATCAGCCGACATCGGCCAAGGTGTCGACGCGCGCAAGGCCGAGGGCAAGGGCCACGCCGAGCAAGGGGCCGGCGATCAGGGCATCATGTTCGGTTACGCCTGCGACGAGACGCCCGAGCTCATGCCGACGCCGGTAATGCTCGCCCACCAATTGGGTCGTGCGCTCACGGCCGTGCGCAAGTCCGGCAAAGCCAAATGGCTGCGCCCCGACGCGAAGTCACAAGTTTCCGTGCGCTATGTGGACGGCAAGCCCACCGAGGTCGTGAACGTCGTCATCTCCACGCAACACACGGCGGATGTTTCCCGCGAAGAGATTGAAAAATTCCTCATCGCCAAGGTGGTGAAGAAGGTGATCCCCAAGAAGCTCCTCTCCAAGAACACCGAGTTTTTGATCAACCCGACCGGCCGTTTCATCATCGGTGGTCCGCAGGGAGATTCCGGTCTGACCGGCCGCAAGATCATCGTTGATACCTATGGTGGCTGGGGCCGTCATGGTGGCGGTGCCTTTTCGGGTAAGGATCCGTCCAAGGTCGATCGCTCGGCTGCCTACATGGCGCGTTGGGTTTCCAAGAACATTGTTGCTTCGGGCCTGTCCACGATCGCGGAGCTTCAGCTCGCCTACGCCATCGGACATCCGGAGCCGGTCAGCGTGTTTGTGGATACGTTCGAAACCGGCACCGTCCCCGATTCCGTGATTTCCGAAGCGGTGAAGGAAGTGTTCAGCTTCAAGCCGGCAGCCATCGTCAAGCAACTGAAGTTGCTCAACCCGATCTATCGCCAGACGACCAACTACGGTCATTTCGGCAAGGAAGACCTGCCTTGGGAGCAAACCAACAAGGCGCGTGCGCTGACCGCCGCGGTTAAGCGCCTCACCAAGTAAATTCATCTTTAATTACCTAACTTTATGACAACTGCAGCAGAAACCACTGACTACCACGTCAAGGACCTGAGCCTCGCCGAATGGGGCCACAAGGAGATCGCCGTCTCGGAGCACGAAATGCCCGGATTGATGGCAATTCGTCAAAAATTCCCGAATAAACCCCTGCAAGGCGTTCGGATCATGGGCTCCTTGCACATGACCATTCAGACCGCCGTGCTGATCGAGACCTTGGTGGATCTCGGCGCCATCGTCCGGTGGTGCTCGTGCAACATCTTTTCGACGCAAGACCACGCCGCCGCGGCCATCGCCGACAACGGTGTGCCCGTCTTCGCCTGGAAGGGTGAGACGCTCGAAGAGTACTGGGACTGCACCTGGAAAGCCCTCGTTGGCCCCGATGGTCTGGGCCCGCAAATGGTCGTTGATGACGGCGGTGACGTGACGCTCTTGATCCACAAGGGAGTCGAACTCGAAGCGGGCAGCGACTGGGTGAATTCCGAGTCGGGTTCTGAGGAAGAGCAGGTCATCAAAAACCTTCTCAAGCGCGTCCACGCTGAAGACCCCGCGGTATTTGGCCGCATCGCCGCCGAGTGGAAGGGTGTTTCGGAAGAAACCACCACGGGAGTGCATCGCCTCTACGAATTGGCCGAGAATGGCCAGCTGCTCGTTCCGTCCATCAACGTGAACGATTCCGTAACCAAATCGAAATTCGACAATCTCTACGGCTGCCGTGAATCCCTCGCTGATGGCCTCAAGCGCGCCACCGACGTCATGATCGCCGGCAAGGTGGCTTGTGTCTGTGGCTATGGTGACGTCGGCAAAGGCTGCGCCCATTCCCTCAAGAGCTTTGGTGCTCGGGTGATCGTGACCGAGATCGATCCGATCAATGCCCTGCAAGCCGCCATGGAAGGGTACGAAGTCAATACGATCGAAAGTACCCTCGGTGTGGCCGACATCTACGTGACGACCACGGGTAACAAGGACATCATTCGCGCCGAACATCTTAAGGGCATGAAGGATCAGGCCATCGTTTGTAACATCGGTCACTTCGATAACGAAATCCAAGTCGCCGAAATGCAAAATGAGCCCGGTATCAAGCACACCGAGATCAAGCCCCAATACGACAAGTATACCTATGCCGATGGCAAGAGCATCTACCTGCTCGCCGAAGGCCGTTTGGTGAACCTCGGTTGCGCCACCGGCCATCCGTCCTTTGTCATGTCGGCTTCATTCACCAATCAGGTTCTGGCGCAATTGGATCTGTGGGAGAATCGTGAGACCTACACGCCTTCCGTGATGCGTCTGCCGAAACACCTCGACGAAGAAGTTGCCCGCCTGCACCTCGATCGCATTGGGGCTAAGCTTTCCGTGCTGACCAAAGAGCAAGCCGATTACATCGGTGTGCCGGTCGAAGGTCCCTACAAGCCGGACCACTACCGCTACTAAGCGCGATCGTTGAAGCGATTTTTCGAGGCCGACATCTTTGGATGTCGGCCTTTTGTTTGGGGTGGAAAACCGACTAATCAAATTCGCCCGCTCTTGCCATTGAGACGGATTCGGTTTCCCTCAGGCGGCATGCGCGGGGAGCAAGATCATGAGTCTGAAATACGGCTCCTTATTATTATGCTGATGGGATTGGTGGGTGGTTGTGTTTCGCCCGAACATAAGCCTGTCGCCGATCCCGAGAATACGGTCGTCCCGGGCGAGGAGATTGGCCCGGGGGCAGCGGGCACGGTGAAGGAAGAGGATGGCGTAGCGATCGATCTTCCGGCGGTTATTCCCGGTTCTCCGGTCGTCCGTCATGGCGATGAGATTGTGGTGGCGGGACAATTCTTTCGCACGGGCAACCCCGTGGTATTGTGGATGGATCATGATGGTTACGATGGGTATCGGGTCGAGCGACGCTATTCGGCTTTGCCGGAGGCGGATTGGAAGAGTTCGCAAGCGGCCAATCGTGCACTCACGACCCCCAATCGCTACAGTCTGCGTTCAGCGACATTGACCCCCGCGGAAAGGGAGGATCGTCGGAGTGGTAACTGGAGTTTGTCCGAGTTGCAGGAGGTGGTCGACCAATTGATTCTCCACTACGATGTGAGTGGGACCAGTCGTCGGTGTTTTGAGCTGCTCCATGACCACCGCGGATTGAGTATCCACTTCATGGTCGACGTGGATGGCACGATCTACCAGACGCTCGATTTGAAGGAAAAAGCCTGGCACGCGACGTTGGCGAACAGCCGTTCCATCGGAATCGAGATTGCGCATATGGGGGCTTACCCGGAGCCCGACCATGCGGTATTGGAACGGTGGTATGAACCGACGGAGACAGCGGGCATCAAGCTCACTATTCCAGCGGAGGCACATCCCGATTCGGTGCGTAATCCGGACTACTCCGCCCAGCCGGCCCGGGGCGAAATCATCTCGGGCCAAATCAACGGACAGGAATTGTGGCAGTATGATTTCACCGAGGAGCAATACCGTGCGTTGGCCCATTTGGCGGCCGCGCTGCACGTCGTGTTTCCGCGGATGGCGTTGGATTATCCGCGCGATGAAAACGGCGACCTATTGCTCGGCACGTTGGCTCAATCCGAGTGGGAGCAGTTTTCGGGAGTGCTGGGGCACTATCACATTCAGACGAACAAAATCGATCCTGGGCCCGCGACCCAATGGGATCGAATCGTGCGGGAGGCACGAGCGCTGTTGGGGGAGACGGAACCGACGGACCTGGCACTCGAAGATACTCGTCTCGCGGAGCCGGATTCAGCCGGAAAATAGACTGGGTTAGGGGGAGAGGCCCCTGATTTGTTCGACCACGTTACGCGCAATCTCGTTCGGAACGGGAATGGTGAGGTGGTATTGCTCCACCTTTCATTGGCCCTCCACGAGTCGCAAAACGCCGGTGCCGCGACAGAGCCCGTAGGACTTGTTTTCCAGCAACTCGTCGAACGAGGCGTGTTTTCCATCGGCCGAGACGTTGATGTGGCGTTCGATCTTAAGGTAGGTCCATCCTTTGCCCGCTTCGAAATAAGGGGTGGCGAATGCGATGAATTCAGCGATCGGCCAGCGCTCGGAGGCGTCGGTGCCGAGGAATACCGC
>CBFHXU010000227.1:0-4294 GCA_965659875.1 uncultured Opitutaceae bacterium | reverse complement strand
GTGTGAGGATGCACGATGCCTTTCTCGGGGATATTGAAGAGCTCCGCGACGGGCACGGAGAGAAACGAAAAGTCAGCCGACTCGAGATGGTGCGCGAGGTATTCGTCGCGGATCTTAGTGACGTCACCTCCGGCTACCAATACGGGTTTGCCCTTCAATCGAGCCAGGCGGTGGAGCGCTGCCGCCCGATCACTCTCGGGATAGTTCCAGGTCTTGGCGCCGTCGAAGTGATCGAATGTCATCAAACCTCGCCAGTGGTCGGCAATCTCATCGTCGGCCAGCCCGAGGTAGCTGGTGCCAATGGCTCCGCGGGAAAAACCGATCACGACGACTTTATCGGGATCGCCACCGAACGCTGCACAGATGCGAGGGAGGTTAAGCTTACAGTAGTCGACCGTAGCTTGTTTGTCGCCCCACCAGGTGACCGCGTTCTTCTGGCGGCCTTCTTCGATGTAGGGCATCACCACCCAGATGAATCCATCGGGGCCACCCAAACCGTAGCCGAGATTCGCGTCCTTGACTTCGCCGGTTGAACCCGAGGGCGGCCAATAGTTGCCGGTGTATTCGACGATTACGGGATAGGTTTTTCCGGGCTCCCAGTTCGTGGGCAAGTAGAGCGAATGATATACGTCTGTGTCCGCATATTCCGGGGCGGTTGCTCTGACGCGTTGGCCGGCCGCGGCTGGACCATCCGTTATGGGCGGAGTTTGCAGTTCCCAGTCAGGAGCGGGTGCATTCGTGCCGCTAGATGGAACGGCGAGGGCCACAGCTGTGCCGACGAGCGAGACCAAACGCACCTCTGTCTTCATTCGTGGATCAACTCGAGCTTGTAGGGATAGCGGTTGCCGGAATTCCATTCGCCGACGTAGATGTCGCCGGCATCGTCGACATAAAGATCGTGGACGTGTTTGAAGATGGGTTCGGCCTGATGCATCGGTTGCAGTTCGCCGTCGATATAGGTGGGTTGAGTGCCGCCCGGGGCGGAGAGCACGCGATGGGAGGATTGATCGAGGATCAAAACGAAACCCGACTCTGTCAGTCGTTTGCCTACGCCGTTGTCGAGCGACCAACACACTCCGGTGTAGAGCTTGTCGTGGGCGAAGAATGCCTGACCGGCGAGCGCGCCCGGGAGATCAATGGTTTCGAGCCACTCACCCTCTATCGTGAAGGCCTTTAGTTTGCTCTCGGCTCGCGAGCTTACCCACACCTTGGGGGTCGCGGGGTCGCTGGTATCGATGGAAATGCCATGAGCATTTTGAAGATGGCCGGGGTGTCCGGGATTGGGACCACCCCAAACGCGGACCAACGTGCCGTCGGGTTTGAAGTGCAAGACGCGATCGCTGGCGTAGCCGTCGGCGACCAGGATATCGTTTTCGGGCGTAATGGCGACGTCACAAGGTTGGTAGCGCTCGTCGGCCTTGAAGACGCCCAGATCGTGTGGCGAGGGAAGTCGTAGGCGTATGGTGCCATCCTTGCGGAGGAGAGTGACACTGCCGTTGGTGCGTTCCCATTCCCACGCGCTGGGCTGGGTTTGATGCCAGCCGCCGTCGACGTGAATGAGGTGTTCCTCACCATCGAGTGTGATGAGGTCAATGCCGTGACCGCCTTTGAGGTCCGGATGAGCAATCGATCGCACGAACGAACCGTCTTTTTCGTAGACGAGGAAGGCGTTCGCCATGTCGTCGGTGATGAGGTAGATCTGGCCCTCACTGTCCTCGATCATGGCATGGGCGTTGGTAACGGGAGCGACGGCGGGATCGGCTTGGCTCCACTCGCGATTGACCCGATAGCGCAGGCCGCTGTGGCCGATGACTTCCATGCCGGTGGCCAGATCAACTTCAGCCGCGGCGGGATATTCATCGCCGTGATCGGGGTGGGCGAAGAGAGAAGCGGCCGTAAAAAGGGAGATTGCGAATTTAAGGTTAAATTTGAGCATCGGATGGAGGGGCTGTTTTTTAACCACGTCTATGAACGAAGAGAATGTCTGACATGGGCACAAAATACACGAAAGGCTGGGCGGGCAGAGAGGCATCGTTGGGAGAACGAGAACGAGAAAGAGTAAGAAAGAGGCTGGATTACTTGTTACTTTCGTCGTCCTTGGCTGGGACGACGATGAAACCGGTTTCGATTCGAGCGTAGTCGCGGGTGGCAGACGCTTCGGAAGTGACGGCGGTGCTCCAGAGGAAGGCTTGTTGCAGGGCGGGGAGTTGATCCAGAGCCGGCAAGGCACCGTCGGTGATGTCAGTGTCGTGGAGGTTGAGACTTTGGAGTTGGCTCAGCGGTGCCAAGGCGATGATCCCGTCGTCGGAGAGTTCGTTTTTGGAGATGTCCAGTTTGAGCAGATTTGGCAATTGGGCCACGGTGGCGAGCTGCGCGTTCTGCAGACCGGAGCTCCCGAGATTCAGCCATGCGATGTGATCTTTTGCTTTTACTAAAGCGGCGAGGTGTTGGTCAGAGATGTGTTCCTCACCCAAACGATAGAAATCAATGTCGAGGTAGTTGATGTCCTCTGCGATGGGCGTCGCGTCGAAACCTAGTTTTTCGAGCTCCGAGATTAGTTCTTGGTTGATCTCGGGTAGCTTGGGCAGTCCCAGCGCGTTGGTGGTTCGGAACGTCGCGTCGCCTTGCTGCTCGTCCTCTGTGCCGATAGCGGCGGCGAGCAAGGCGCGGAGATCCGGAGTGAGGCCAAAGGAGTCGAGGGGGCCGCTTTCGGGCGCACCGACTTCGATCCACCAATCGATGGCCAAGGTCTGTTCCAAGGTGAGCGGAGTGCGGCCGCCGGAGGGCATGAAGTCATCATGCTCGGGGTCGTGGTTGATACGGACGCTTAACTCACTGGCGGCAATGTCACCGGGAATGACGGACAACCCGGATTCGCCACCGGCCATGATATTGGCATAGGTATCGAGGAGCAGTTCTCCCTTGGTCTTCGAAGGATTGTGACAGCTCGTGCAGCGCAATCCCATAAGCGGTTGCACGACTTCCAGAAAGATGTCGGCCTGCGCGAGGTCCTCGACCGGAGGGCGAGGGGCTTGACGGGGAGCGAAGCCGGCCATGGCCCGCACGGGATTCGGCGCGTATTCGAATAAATACTCCGGGCCGTGAGTGAGGTTGCCGCCAAGATGGCCGGCGATGGAGAGGGCGGCGATTTGTCCAATTGCCAAACCCGTGACTACGGTTCGACCGCGGCGGGCTTTCAGCCCGATGACCCACCAGCCGATGACCGCGATCAGCGACGTTGCGATGCCCCAAATGAGATGAAGATCGACGGCATCTTCGTTATAGCCTCCGGAGAGCGATAACAGGTAACCCAGTCCGCTGGCAATGATGGCGGAAAGCGCGCCGCCCCACCACATGGCATTGACGATGCCGGGTCGGGTTGCACCCGCACGCCACGCGTAGACGAGCTCGGTCAGGGCTGCGAGGACGAGGATCCCGATCGGTAGATGCAGGGCGAGGACGTGGAATCGTCCCAAAAATTGTAGCCAGTCCATGGATACCTCAGGCGAGAACCGGTTTTACGATATGACCGTGCACATCGGTGAGACGGAAATGACGTCCCTGATACTTAAAGGTGAGACGTTCGTGATCGAGACCGAGCAGGTGCATCATCGTGGCGTGAAGATCGTGCACGTGGACGCCGTCCTGCACGATGTTGTAGCAATAGTCGTCGGTAACCCCGTGGCTGTGACCCGGGCGCACGCCGCCGCCGGCCATCCACATGGTGAAACACCGGGGATGATGGTCGCGGCCGAAGTTGTCGGCGGTCATCTTGCCTTGGCAGTAGTTGGTGCGCCCGAACTCTCCACCCCATACCACCAGGGTATCATCGAGCATGCCGCGCATTTTGAGGTCCTTGATCAGGGCGGCGGAAGCCTGGTCGGTCTTTTTGGTTTGGTTGCGGATGTTGCCGGGGAGATTACCGTGGGCATCCCAGCCCTTCTCGAAGACTTGGATGAAGCGGACGCCTTTTTCAGCGAGTCGGCGGGCCAGCAGGCAATTGGCGGCGTAGGTGCCCGGTTCGGTGGCATTGGGTCCGTAGAGATCGAGGACGGATTGAGGCTCACCGCTCAGATCGGTTACCTCGGGCACAGAGGCCTGCATGCGAAACGCCATCTCGTATTGGGCGATATGATTTTCCAGCGCGGGGTCGCTGGTCTCCGCGAGCTGGCGCTCGTGCAATTCCTGCAGGTGTTCGATGGCGGCGTGACGGGCGCGCCGACTGACGCCCTGCGGGTTATTGAGATAGAGGACCGCGTCCTTATCCGCGCGGAATTGCACGCCGTTGTGTTTG
>CBFHXU010000226.1:0-4304 GCA_965659875.1 uncultured Opitutaceae bacterium | reverse complement strand
GACAGGCGTGTAGCCGTCCAGCCAGATGTATTCGAGTTTCAGTTTTGCCATATCAGTAAGTATCTTGTAACGAATAAGAAGTGTTTGCTGGTTTAGTGCCGGAGTCACAGAAAACGGCCGACAATGAGGTATTAGCCAGAATCAAGCCAACACCTCTCGAATTGAGCACCTTATGTGCCAGTTAGAAACAAAATTCATACGAAATGCTCCATTTCGAGTTCGATTCCGTCGCCAAAATTACCGACTATCTCTTCCAACTCCCCTAACCGTCGCACTTTCCAACATGCCCGAAGCCAAAAACACCCGCACCGCCAGTGTGCACATCGGTTACGATGGTAGAGTGCACAAATCTTACCGCGATCGTTTAGCCGACAAGCGAATGGCCACCGAAGTGGCGGTTTTGAAGCACCTGGGTGAGCAAAATTGTTCATTTGTACCCAAGCTCATCGAGGTGGATTGGGAGAAAAAGAAGATCATTACCTCCAATTGCGGCACCCGCGTGCAGCATCTCAGCGAAAAAAAGATCAAGAGCCTCTTCGACCAGCTCGAGCGTTTCGGGGTGCGCCATGAAGACCCGTTTCTGCGCAACATCACTTACCGCAAGGCTGATGGCCAATTCTGCCTGATCGACTTCGAATTCGCCACCTTGCTCGACAATCCCGAGATCTCGTTGAAGCCGGAATTGCCTACCGATCTAGAAGCTCCCGATGGCTGATTCTATCCCGAAAAAAATTCGGTGGTCGGGTCACTCCGATGTGGGTCGATTCCGCAAGAACAACGAGGATACCTTTCTCGGTCTCCGCTTCAACGGCCACGATCTGCAATACCTCGGCAAAACCGGAGAGGGGTCCTGGGACGAGATGGACTTCGTCTTCGCGGTCAGCGATGGCATGGGCGGCAAGGCTGCCGGAGAATTCGCCAGTAAAATCACGATCGAGCAGACCACCAAACTTCTCCCCCGCAGTTTCCGTCAATCCGCCCGCGGAATGGTCACGGGATTCAACGATATTCTCGACGAGCTCTTCGACCAGATCCACCACGCCATCACCTATCTGGGAAACTCTTACGAGGAATGTTCCGGTATGGGGGCGACCTTGAGTCTCGCTTGGATGACACCCGGTTGGCTCTATTTTGGCCACGTCGGTGACAGCCGGATCTACTACTTCCCCGCCGCGGGTGGCATGAAACAGATCACCCATGATCACACCCGTCCCGGCTGGATGCGCCGCCAAGGCAAGATCAACGAACGCGAAGCCCGCAACCATCCCGCCAAACACGGCCTGCAACAAGGCCTCGGTGCCAGTTTCCAATTCCTTGAACCCCAAATCGGATCGGTCGCGTGCGAACCGGGCGACAAATTTCTCATCTGTTCCGACGGGCTCGTTGACGGACTCTGGGATCACCGAATCGCCGATGTGGTCCGCGAACAAAACGACCCCGAAATCGGTCGCTTACTCGTCGACGAAGCCGTGGCCGCCTCCGGACGTGACAATACCACGGCACTCGTCATGGAAGTCACCGCGTGAGCGAGGAAAATACGGTCCTTTTCATCTACGGCACCCTCAAACGAGGCGCCGCCAATCACGGCGTTCTCGCCGGCCAAAAATTTCTTGGCACAGCCCGCAGCATTCCCGGTTACCGACTCTACGTAGTGGCCGACTACCCCGGATTGGTCCGCGATCCCGCGGACACCCGCGGCGTCACCGGAGAACTCTGGTCCGTCACGCCCACCGCCCTGGCCGGCCTCGATGCCTTCGAAGGGCTTCTAGAAAAACTATATCGGCGTGATCGTATCTCCCTGGCTACGCCGCACGAAAACACTGAAGTTCAAACCTACTTCTACCTCCGAAATACCCGCGGTCGACGGCCCATCATCAGTGGCGTTTGGCCGATCGACGGAAAATTGATTCCCTAAATCCTTTGTCCCGTTTAAGGTTTCGCGCGTACCCGCGAGAACAGTTCGGAGAATGTTTCCCGAATCAACTTCATAGGGTGACCATTTTTAAGGGCTCAAAATAGCGCCTCAAATAACCCCGATCAATTGCCGCCAAGGCATCTGCTTGCTCCAAGGCGTGGGCGCCGATCAGGAAATCTGGGATCATGACTTTTCTCGCCCCCCCAGCTTTTCGGTAATCTCTAAAAACTCGTCCCGCTCGCACTGCGGCAGAATTTGAAAGTGGTGAAAAAACCACGCCCAACTCGTCGATCGCTTGTTGGTAGGACACTGCCGAAGGAAACAAGCTGGATGTCTCCGCCGTCACCACATCACAGGCCACGATTTGATTCGTGCCCTTCCCCGCCCGGTCGATCACCTTCACCCAATTTCCAGCTGAATGCTCTCCTTTGAAGATCGCCAGCAACACCGAAGTATCGACGGCCAGAATCATCGCTCCGGTGGCAGTTCAACCGACCCACGCAAGTCATCCAAACTGCCCTTCACTGAATCCTAACCCCTCCGCTTGCAGACAACCAATTACCCGATGTGGATCGCGTTTTGTTTTGGATTCTCGCACCATTACCGTCGTGGCCGATCCTTCGAATTCCAGAACAGTTCCTGGCTTCCACCCCTGTTGTTTCCACAAAGACGCGGGCAAAGTGATCTGACCCTTCGAGGTTACTTTAGCCTTCATGGCCTCAGAAGTAAGGCATAAAGGTAAGGCGGTAAGTTTCCCCGCTAGGGTAACTCGGTAGGCAGTTGTTCTTTCAAAACTGCCTTGGGCACGCGTTTGACGGATTGGAATTTGGCACGGAAGAGATCGTCCATGGCGGCTTGGAGGTCGGCCGGAACTTGGGCGATCATATCTTCGAGGGCCGGTAACGGTCCGCCATCCAACGTATCCTCTCGTTCGGCTTGGCGACGGTTGGGTGCGGCATGGGCTTCACGCTGCGCGGCCTCCACTTCCATGGCCGCCTTCATCGCGGCTTCGCGCTCTTCGTCCATCCAGGGCTGCTCGGCCTCCTCCTCGCTTCGTTCTGGTTCAGGTGCGGCTCGGTTGACGGTGGGCGTGATGGGGCCCGTCGATTGTTGGCGGTTGAGCGCGCTATTGATCGCGATCGGTTTGGCCGCCAAGGCGGTGGCGCGGACTTCCGCGGCTTTGAGATCATCGGCCAGCACCGTGGCGAGCCGGGCTTCCAAGCGATCAATCAGGGCTTTTTTTTTTCGCCTGTGCCTGCGGCGGGCGCGTTTTCCGCGAGAGTCGATATCTCTTTGATCAAACTGTCGATCGCCCGGGCCCGACTGGCTTCAACGGCCTTGAGCAAGGTGACTTCCAAATTGATTTTCTCGGCGAGACCGAGCTTCACGCCTCCCTCACCTTCACGCAGAGCGTCGAGCAGGCGGGTGACCTGTTCGGTCGTGAGCGACGTGCCCAACTGAGTGGTCTGACCACCCTCCGCAATCGCGTTGAGCAGCGCTTCGCGCACCACTTCCTGTAGGTCCGAAAGCAGCCGCACGAGGTCACGGCCGGATTCGTCACACTCATCGACCAGCTCAATAATCTTGGCGTGATCACCACCGGCCAGGGCGGCGGCCAGTTCCTTCAACTTCGCCGCGGCGACGAGACCGTAGACGTCGAGCACATCGGGCTCGTCGATTTCGGTGCCGCAGAACGAAATCATCTGGTCAAAAATGGATTGGGCGTCGCGCATGCCGCCGTCGGCCATCCGAGCGATACAGGCCATGGCGGAGTCGGTTACTTTGACCGATTCGTCAGCGGCGATCTTCTGGAGGCGTTCGATGATGAGTGGCGCGGGGATCGGTTTGAGATCAAACCGTTGGCAGCGGGAAATAATGGTCGGCAGAACCTTCTGTGGATCTGTCGTCGCGAAGACGAATTTCACGTGTTCGGGCGGCTCTTCGAGTGTCTTGAGTAGCGCATTGAACGCCTGCGCAGAGAGCATGTGCACCTCGTCAATGATGTAGACCTTAAACTTACCCTGAGCCGGCGCGTACTGCACCGTTTCGCGCAGGTCACGGACTTGGTCGACTCCGTTGTTGGACGCACCATCGATCTCGATCACGTCGAGGTGGGTGCCATCGGCGATGGATTGGCAGGCTTCGTCGGCGGGATCGAAGTCTGCTTTGGGACCATCAGTGCAGTTGAGTGCTTTGGCAAAAATACGAGCGGTCGAAGTCTTGCCCGTGCCCCGCGGCCCCACGAAGAGGTAGGCGTGAGCGATGCGGTTGCGAGAGATCGCATTGCTGAGCGTCCGCATCACGTGATCCTGCCCTACCACGTCCGCGAAGGTCTGCGGACGCCATTTACGGGCGATGACTTGATAGGCGGAGGAAGACAACGAAGTGA
>CBFHXU010000225.1:0-4327 GCA_965659875.1 uncultured Opitutaceae bacterium | reverse complement strand
CGGGTGAGCATTTTGAGCCCGCCCTTGGCTGCGGCGTAGTTGGCGGTGGTGGGTCGGGCCAGTTCGCTCATGAGAGAGCAAACGTTGATGATTTTACCCGCCTTCGATTCGATCATGGTGGGCACAAATGCCCGGCTCACCAGGAAGGCGCTGGTAAGATTGGTGGAGATCACCGTTTCCCAATCGGCGAGGGACATGTCCACGAGCGCGGAGCGTCGCTGAATCCCGGCGTTGTTGACCAAAACATCAATTGCTCCGGTCGCTTCTCGGGCCGCAGCGACGGCATTCTCATCCGTCACATCAAATGCTTGTCCGGAGGCATGATACCCCTCGGATTTAAGCGCAGCCACGGCGGCATCCAGCACCGAGGTGTCTCTGCCATTGAGCACGACTTCTGCTCCCGCGGCCGCAAACGCGCGGGCGATGGCTAACCCGATACCGCGGGAGGAACCGGTGACGAGGGCACGTCGTCCCTGCAATCCAAAGTCTGGGAGTGGTTGGGTCATGCTTCGGAATCACTTTCCGTTTTCGGACCAGACTGGCGGACCAGCAAAGTGCCGATGGTGATCACGGTTGCCGCACAAAATACGAAGGCGAATCGCCCTAACGGGGGATTGGGAATGAGAGCCATGAGCAGCACCACTCCGCCGTAGGGGATGCACAACCAGCCCATCATCCGGGACTGCTTATTGTCCGTAGCGGGAGCGTTTTCTTCCGCATCATAGTCGACGGGTTTGTCGAGATTACGGGAGAAGATTTCGATCTCCTCCTTAATCTTCGGATCCTGGCGTTCGTAGAAGCGGCGGCAGAACAAGAACCAGAGGGTGCCGGCTCCGGTTATGGTGAACACGCCGATACCTTGTTCCCAATTTTGACGTTCCCAGGTGTTGATGCCGTCGCTCGAACCGAAGATTCCTACGGCCCAATCGATGTTCAGGAAGGTGGTGGTCAAATAACTGACAAAGAAGCACACCAACAGCGTCGACCATCCGGTCCAACCCGGGGTGCGGCGAATGATGAGTCCCAGCACTAGCGGCACGATGTAAGGCAGACTCACGAGAATCTGGAACTTGAGCATCAGTTCGAACAGCGAGAGTTCCTTCACTTGACTGTAGAAGATCGCGATCGCGATGACGACCAGACCAAGGACGATGGTAATTCCCTTACCGACATTGAGAAGTTCGCGGTCTGACGCATGAGGCCGGAGTAGCGGTTGGTAGAGGTTCTTAACGAAGATTCCCGCGTTACGATTCAGCCCGGAATCCATTGAAGACATGGTCGCCGCGAAAATACCGGCGGCGAGGAGTCCCATCATTCCTACGGGGAACACCGTTTGCGCGATGGCGAAGTAGGCACCTTCCGCTGGTTTGCTGAGGCTGGGGAAGACTTCGCCCAGATCCTGCGGGTTCATCGACTGGATCATCGGTGGGAGGAACCAAAAAATTACGCCGCCCAAAAAGAGACACCCCGCCAGAATACCGGCTTTGCGCGCGTGGGAACTGTCCTTCACACAAAGATAGCGGGAAGCGTCATTGAGGTTATTTGTCGACAGGAACTGTTTGAGGAAAATAGCCAAACACCAGAACCAGAGGAAGTCATCGGTCGCGAATTTACCGAAGTCCATCTTGGTGGTGCTGAGGTGTTCCACCACTATGCCAAGGCCACCTACGTGTGCCACGGCCAGTACGGCGGTGATGATCGTGATTGGAATCAGGATGAGCACTTGCACGAAGTCACTCGCGATCACTGCCCAGCTGCCACCGAGGAGTGACATGAGTAATACGCACAATCCGGTAATAATGATCGTAGTCCGAACATCGAACCCGAACGCGGCCGAGAAAAAGACTCCCATCCCATAGAGCCAAATCCCAGCGGTCATCATTTGCAGAGGAAGTACGATCCAGGTGAAGACCTGCTCACTGTGGCGACCAAATCGTTGTTTGACCCCTTCCATGGCGGTGATCACGCGTAATTGGCGGAGCTTGGGTCCAAAATATACGGCGTTGCAGAAAAATCCGAACGCGTTGGCTACAAAGATCACCATAATCGGCCAGCCATCCAGGTAAGCTCGACTGGAGGCCCCGGTGAAGGTCCAGGCGCTAAAGGACACCATAAAGGCGGATCCTCCTGCCATCCACCAGAGTACTTGACCGCCACTCCGGAAATAACTGCCTACATCAGAAACGAAGTGCCGGAACACCCAGCTGATCGACAGCATAAAGACGAAATAAAGGGCGAGGACGGCAAGATCGTAGTTGGTCATGGGGTATAAACCCCTATCCGAAATTAATAATTATGAATTATCAACCATGAAATGCTCTCAGGGGAGAATTTTTACCGACGTTCCTCAATCGAGTGCAGCGGTGGATTCCCCGATGTGTAACTTGGAGGCCAGCACGAGATCACTGAAGATTCCTTCGCTGGAATCGAGATTTTGGTCGGTGATCATCGAAGCGGCCCGATTGCCCAGGTCCAGCGGGTCGCAACCGGCCGAAGTGATGCGGGGCGTGTAGTTTTTGGCGGTATCGGAAAAATCAGCCGCGGCAATAGAACAATCTGCAGGAACATGATATCCAGCATGTTGCAAAGCTCTGATCGCTCCAATGGCCATCGAAATGTTATACGTCACGAAGGCGGTCGGGAAGTCGGCGCGTTTGATGCTGGGCAGGATGCTCAGCATAGCCTCAGAGCCTTCAGCGCGGTCACCTTCCTTGCGTAACACCTCGTAGCGCGGATTGTGCCGCAGTCCCAGATTGGCCATGGCTGATTTCAGACCATTGAACCGAGTTTCGTGTCGGCTGAGTCCGAAGTTTCCGCCCAACCATCCGATCCGCTCATGCCCCAGTTCGTGGAGGTGGGTGACGATCGATTTAAGGGCTTCAGGTTCGTTACCTATAATGGAGTGACAAAATCCTGCATGGCGGGAGGAAACGGCCACGATTCGACTACAATGCCTTTGCATCATAGTGAGAAATTCTTCACCAACTTGCCCCATCAATATCACGCCCTTAATCGCATGTCCCGGGCCGAAAAAACGAGCCAGTCGTTGGTCATCGAGGGAGTCTTCCGAGCCGAGTATCGAAGTGGTGTAACCGGCATCAAGCGCCGCGGAATTGAGCCCGTGATAGACGTGGCTGAAGTAACTTCCCTGGGTGTGGACCTGGACACCGGCCCGCATGATGACGCCAATTTGACGGGTGCGGGTGTCGGAGGGGGAATTCTCTATCTTAATCCCTTTAGGTTGATAACCAATCGATACGGCATAATCCCATATCTTCTTGTAAGTCTCGGAGTTTATGCGTTCTTTTTGCCCGTTGAGGGTAAGCGAAACCAAGGCCTGCGATACGCCTAATTCTTTGGCAATGGACTGTTGTGATACGCGTCTGGATCGGGGCACCTTGAAAGTATTAGTGATAACTATTAGAATTCGGCAATATTATTAATTTCTATTCGAAATTGCGACCCATAGCGCATTACGAGGGGGCTATTTGAATTTGTCGCGCATGCTCTGAAGTCCGGGGATTCCAGCCATGAGATGCTCGTGTTGGGGCTCAAATTTTTGAATGAGCGATCGCTGATGTTTTCCCACTAAGATGGTGAAAATATAACCTTCGTGGCCCGGTGAGGTGCTGGTGGGGTGATAACCGTCATCCACCACAAACGTGGATCGATGCTGGGTCATGACGCAGGATGGGTCCTCTCCGTCGCGATAGTGGTATTGGCCTCCGAATCCGGTCTTCGGGTTGAATCGATAGTGGTAAACCTCCTCAAACGCGGTTTCGTCCGGCGGATTCTCCTGATCATGTTTGTGGGGAGGATAACCCGACCAGCAACCCGGGGCGGCGTAGAGCTCGCTCACGAGAAGGTTGCCGGCCCGTCCGTTGGCGGCCTGACCCAGAATGTGGCGAATGCTACGTTTGCTGTGAGTTTCGATTGATCCGACTTCAACGCATTCGACCTCCTCGGGTTCGATTCTGAACGGACTGAAGTTTTCCGTCGTGTATCCGCCAGCTATCGCGATTTCAGCCGGGTGGTCTTTCGCCGTTATCTGAACCTCGGAATTCGTTCCAACATAGATCGAGTCGGCATTGCCGGCCCAAACGGAATCACGGCGGCCGACCGATTCGAAGCTCTGGGCGGCGACGCGCACGTCGACTGATCCGGACAGCACCACCACCAATAATTCAAAATTCTCTTGATGATCGGTAATGGATTCGCCCGGTGCCAGAGTGACCAAACGAAAATACGTCAGCGGGACATCCGTCGAGCCTGTCGGGATGATAGTTTGGTCGGAATTCTGGGATGGAGGAATAAGTCGGGCCATGGC
>CBFHXU010000224.1:0-4331 GCA_965659875.1 uncultured Opitutaceae bacterium | reverse complement strand
CCATTAACTTGCACCACAAGCTTTTGAGTATCATTCTGCAGCAAGGATTCGTCGAAATCCGGCCAAGCAGTGTTTTGCACCGGCGCGGAGCCACCCAGTTTGACCCAGATTTCCTCGGCCACATGGGGTGCAAACGGAGCGAGTAACTGAGTGAAGGCGCGGGCTGATTGGTCGGAGACGTTCTCAGCCTTTATTAACGCGTTCGCGTAGATCATCATCTGTGAAATTGCGGTGTTGAACCGCATATTCTCAATATCATCCGTCACCTTCTTGATCGTCTCATGTAATACTTTGGTGAGCTCCTTGGGTTCGGCGTCGGTGGATTCATTTACGCGCGGATGTATTTTGCCGTCCTCACCGACCAATCCCCGCCATACTTTTTGCAAAAAGCGGTGAACGCCTTCGATACCCCGTGGATTCCACGGTTTCATCGCTTCCAACGGACCAAGGAACATCAAATACAAGCGCAAGGTATCGGCTCCGTGGGATTCGATGATCGAATCCGGACTCACGACATTGCCGCGACTTTTTGACATCTTATCACCGTCTTCGCCGAGGATAATTCCCTGATGAAAAAGTTTTTGGAAAGGCTCGTCGTAGGGCAGGGCTCCGATGTCGAACAACACTTTGTGCCAGAATCGGGCGTAGAGCAGATGCAATACGGCGTGCTCAGCACCGCCGATATAGAGATCCGGCGTCCGCCAATATTCCAGCGCTGACCGACCGGCCAATTGCTCCTGGTTGTGCGGATCCATGTAACGGAGGTAATACCAGCACGATCCGGCCCATTGTGGCATGGTGTTGGTTTCCCGGCGGCCTTTGATCCAGATGCCTTCGGTCGGGCAGGGCTGGTCGGATTGAGTGGTATGGCCCGTGATCGGGTTGAACCAAATTTCAACCCAGTCGGTCGCGTTGGCCAACGGGCTTTCGCCACTATCGCTCGGTTGGTAGGACTCGACGTCCGGCAGCGTCAGGGGCAGCGCCGCGTCCGGTATCGGGAGGGCATAGTGCACCTGGCCGTCTTCTTCGAACGTAACCGGATTCTCCGGAAGACCCGTTGTATTCGCCGCTTGGGCCTGCTCGTAACCCGCCTGATCCACCCATACAATGGGGATGGGTTCACCCCAATAGCGCTGGCGAGAGAACAACCAATCACGGAGCTTGAAGTTCACGGTTGCTTTGGCGCGGTCCTTTGCCGCGAGATCTGCGGTGATCCGTTGCTTCGCCTCCTGCCAGCTCAATCCACTGTAGCCGTCGGAGTGAATCAGGGTGCCTTCCCCGACATAAGGGAGTTCGGTTTTGCCGTCCCCGTTGCCGGAGTGATCGGAAGATTCAATGACCTGAATGATGGGAATCTCGAATTTCTGGGCGAATTCGTAGTCGCGCTCGTCGTGGGCCGGAACCGCCATAATGGCTCCGGTGCCGTAGCCCATCAGCACGTAGTCTGCGACCCAGATGGGGAGCTTTTGACCGTTTGCCGGATTGATCGCGAACGAGCCACTGAAGACGCCCGATTTATCTTTGGCCAAATCGGTGCGTTCCAAATCGCTCTTGGCCGCCGCCGATTGGCGATAGGCGGCAACCGGTTCCTTTTGGGACGAAGTCGTGAGTTGATCCACCAACGGGTGCTCCGGTGCGATCACCATGTAGGTGGCGCCGAACAACGTGTCCGGACGGGTGGTAAACACCTTCAGACTGCCCAGGCTCTGGTTCTCGAGTTCAAATTCCACCTCGGCTCCCTCGCTGCGACCGATCCAGGCGGCTTGCATGCGTTTGGTCGAATCCGGCCAATCCAAACCATCGAGGTCGGCGAGCAGTCGTTCAGCGTAGGCCGTGATTCGCAGCACCCATTGGCGTAGGGCCCGCCGCTCGACCGGGTGATTGCCCCGCTCGGACTTGCCGTCGACAACCTCTTCATTGGCGAGGACCGTTTTGAGTTCCGGACACCACCAAACCGGACGTTCATCGACGTAGGCCAATCCGCGTTGGAAGAGTTGGAGGAAGATCCATTGCGTCCACCGGTAATAGTCCGGATCGGTGGTATTGATCTCGCGATCCCAGTCGTAGGAAAATCCGAGCGCTTTGATTTGGCGGCGGAAATTGGTGACGTTAGCTTCGGTATTGGTGGCCGGGTGGGTACCGGTCTTTACCGCGTGTTGTTCGGCCGGCAGACCAAAGGCATCCCACCCGATGGGATGAAGCACGTTGAACCCCTTCGCCCGCTTGTAACGGCACATGATGTCGGTGGCCGTGTAGCCTTCGGGGTGTCCAATGTGGAGGCCCGCTCCCGACGGATACGGGAACATGTCCAGCGCGTAGTATTTGGGCTTCGGGGAAGAGTCCGAAGCTTTGAAAGCCTGGTTTTCTGCCCAGAAGGATTGCCAGCGAGGCTCAATGGAGGAAAAGTCGTATTCTTTGCTATGCGTTGCCATCAGAAGGAATCGGTCACTGTGACACTTTCAATTACTCGGTCAATGACGAGGCTCATCCTGTTGCTTACGGGTGGGATTTTGCTCGCAACCACCTCGCTGGCAGAGACTTCACGTGGATTTAAAAAACTCCTGGATGCCGTGGTGCGCATCGATGTGCGGGAATTCGCCTACGAAGCGGGCTCTAAACGCTTTCAAGGTGGGGTGGGGTCGGGAGTCATCGTTTCGGACGATGGTCTCATCCTGACCAACGCCCATGTCGTGGGTTTACGGGCCGTGGACATCAATGTTACGCTGGCCAATCTGGAAAGGGCGAGTGCGGAACTGGTGGGTTGGGACCACTGGACGGACCTCGCTTTGCTGCGGTTGGATCAAGCCGAGCTGGCGGAGAAAGGCCACGATTTTGCCGTCGCCCGATTCGGAGACTCGGATGACCTCGCGCCGGGTGAGACCGTTTATGCGGTGGGCACGCCGCACGGGCTTACTCGCACGGTCACCCGGGGAATTATTTCAAACCCGCGTCGCTTCTTTGCGGATTCCCGTGGTGTGAAGGGCTACGAAACCGGCCAGTTCAATACGTGGTTGCAAACCGATGCCGCGATCAATCCGGGAAACAGTGGCGGTCCTTTGGTCACGAGTGACGGGCGGATTGTGGGGATCAACTCACGCGGTTATTCGGGGGCGGATAATCTGGGGTTTGCGATCCCGTCGAGCACGGCCCGACGCGTCATGGCGGGTTTGGCCGCGGACGGTGCCATTCAACGCAGCTACATCGGCATCGTGCCGGGGGCACTTCGTGATCTGGAGGATTTTTATGACCTCGAACTAAATACCGGCATGTTGATCAACAGTGTGGATCCGGGCTCGCCGGCGGCCGAAGCGGGGATTCGCGGCGGCGATATTTTGCTGAGAATCAATGATTCGCGGGTGGATGGTCGTTTTCCGGAACAACTCCCGCCGATCAAAAACCGAATTGCCGTAAGCCCGGTGGGGACCTCGCTGACGCTGCGGATCAAGCGCGGGGACACGACGACTGACTTCGACGTGACCACGGAGGAGCTCGTCAGCCGGGTAGGCGACGAATCGGTGGTGGAAGTGTGGGGCTTGAGTATTCGGGAAGTTTCCCGCCCGTTCGCGCGGGAGAATCAATTGCCCGATGACGACGGCGTGTTGGTGATCGGGGTGCAGCGCGGTTTCCCGGCGGCGGTCGCCGGCCTGAGCTCGGGTGATGTTATTACCAAAATCAACGGCACGCCCATCGCGTCGCTCAACGATGTTTTGGCGGAAGCCGAACACTACCAAAAATCGCCGGACAAAGTTTTATTGGAAGCCCGCCGGAAATTCCGGGTCTCGCTCTATGTCCTGAAACCATGAAGCTTTCTTATCTGAAAATTGTATCCCTATTCATCGCCGCGTTGAGCAGCGTTCACGTCACTGTCGCGGCCACGACGAGTGAGATGTTGGCCGAGCGCCTGGCATCGGTGGTGGTGGTGGAATTTGCGATCGAGCACGAGCTAGACCGCACGGTGAACTACACCAATGGCATCGTGATCGATAACGATGGCACGGTGATCTTGGAATCCAGTGCGATCAGTGATCGGGCGACGCCCGAGCAATTGGTCGATTTCAAAATCTATCGGCCGGGCAGTCCGATTACCCAATATGCCTCCGCCGATTACCTTGGGCAGGACGGCTACACCACCTGGCATTTCGTAAAAGTGCGTCCGGAGGGGCGCGGTGGGTTACGGCCGATCACCGACTTTGCGGCCGCGGATCCGGCGGCCGTGCCAGCTATGGGGGAAAATCTATGGGGCATTGGTCTGCGCCAGAAAGACGAAGAATTTGCCCCTTATTATTTAAGCTCAAAATTGAGTTTGATTCAGCGTTTGCCGCAACTCACGG
>CBFHXU010000223.1:0-4352 GCA_965659875.1 uncultured Opitutaceae bacterium | reverse complement strand
CGTACGCGTCCAAGCCCGTTACGACCGCTCGCGTTCCGTTTTGCGCCACGCCAAGTCGCGCGGATTCACCACCAAGACCGGCATCATGCTCGGTCTGGGTGAGCGCCAGGAAGAGATCGAACAGACCCTCCACGATCTCGTCGACGACCAGATCGATATCCTCACGATCGGCCAATACCTGCAGCCCACCCCGCAGCATTGGAAAATCGATCGTTGGGTGCATCCCGACGAGTTCGAACGGTGGAAAGAATATGGCCTGAAGATCGGGTTCGGGGTCGTCGAAAGCGGCGCCATGGTGCGTTCCAGTTACCACGCCGATGAACAGTCCGAAAAATACACGGGCGAAGAGCACCTGAATACCGCCAACCCGTTGGCGAGCCGATAGTGACCCTGGCAGGACGAGCATTCTCGCCACGGGTTTGCCACTCGCATGCCTCCCCCCGATTTCGTGCTACTTTCATAGCAATCGTCTCAGTTTGTCTCGGAATCTCCTGTGGGGGCGCCGACTCACCGCCGAACGATGCTGAGACGTCCGCGCCGCATCCGTGGTCATCCTTATTTTCGGCGCCCACCGAGATCGTTACGCCCCGGATTTATCTGGAGCCCCTGACTCCCGACCACACCGCCATGGACTTCACCGCCGTGAAGAGCAGCAGCGAACATTTGCGAAAGACATTGCAATGGGGGGGATGGCCCCCCGCGGCCATGACGCTGGACGATAACCGGTTCGCCCTGGAGAACCATTGGGCGGAATTCGAAAATCACAAAGCCTACGCTTACACGGTATTGGCACCCGACAAACAGCCGTGTTTGGGATGCGTTTATCTCAATCCTTCCAATCAAGGCGAAACCGGTCTCAGCGTGATCTTCTGGGTCCGCGCCGATCAACTCACGGACAATCTGGACATCCATGTGGTGGAGATACTCCTCGCTCATATTCGCGACGCGTGGCCCGTCGATTTCGTGGAGTTTCCTATTCCGGTCCAAAATCAACGCGGTCTCGAGATCCTCAAAAAAATAGGACTCGAAATCGGTGAGCAGTCAGAACGCGAGACCACCTACCTCTGGCGTAGATTCCCCCCATAGCCGCGGCGGGACCGGCCCGGGTCAAAGCGCATTTGGATGATGAGCACGCTTGGCTTCCCCGCTCCAGCCCGCTTCGATTTATACATGCATCTTAGTCGACGCTTTCTCTTTCTCCTTTTTCTTGGATTAGCCTCCGCCGTCTATGCGGGCGAAATCATCTCGGGCCCGATGCTGGGCTACAAAGCCCACCGCGAGATTTTCATGTGGTTGGAAACCAAAGACGCCGACGAGGTGGTGCTGGAATATTGGTTGCATAACAACCCCGACGAAATCCAACGGATCACCCAAACCGATACACCTCACCACCCCGGGGGCGGACAAATTCACCATTTTGTGCCGGGTTTGCTCAAAATGGGTGCGACCTACGACTACCGCTTGCTGATCGACGGCGAAGAAGCCGATCTCGCGGCACCCGGAACCTTCACGACCCAGGATCTCTGGGAATGGCGTAAGCCTCCCCCCGACTTCGAATTTCTCGTCGGTTCCTGTGCATACATCAACGACCCCGAATACGATCGCCCCGGGGAGGGTTATGGCAAAACGACTCGCACCTACGAACTGATGGGCGACTCCGGAGCGGACTTCATGATCTGGACTGGAGACAATTGGTATTGGCGCGAGCCGGACTACAGCTCGGTCAGCGGCATGTGGTATCGCCCGTCCCACGATCGCTCCATTCCGGAAATGCAAAAGTTCCTTGGAGCGATGCACCACTACGCCACTTGGGACGACCACGACTACGGTCCCAACGATTCCAACTGGTCATTCGAATACAAGGACCTGGCCCTCGATATATTCAAAGCCTACTGGGGCAACCATACCTACGGCGAACCCGACCATCCCGGAGTCTATAGTAAATTCTTTTGGGGAGATGCTGCCTTCTTCCTCATGGACAACCATTACTACCGGGACGCGGCGGAACTTGATCAGGACAAACATGAGAATAAATCCCAATGGGGACGCCAACAACTTGCGTGGCTCAAACAATCCCTTCTCGCGGCCAAGAAACTGAATCATTTCCGATTCCTCTTCATCGCCTCCGGTAATCAGATGCTGCAAACTGCCCCCTACGGCGAACCGCATGAACTTTACCGCCGCGAACGCGAAGAGTTGATGGAGTTCATCGTTGAGAACGAAATCACCGGCGTCGTTTTCCTCACCGGCGACGTCCATCACTCCGCCATGTATCGTCGCCAGATCGGCAACGCGGGCCAATGGGTTTACGAGATCACCTCCTCTCCCCTTTCCAGTGGGGCATTTACCGACGCCCCCAAGGTCAAATCGGGCGACCCGCACCTCATCCCTGACACCATCATCGGTGATCAGAACTTCGTGAAAGTATCCATTAGCGGCAAAGGCAGTAAACGCGCCATCCGCGTCGTCTGCATCGATAAAGCGGGAGAAACCCGATTCGACGAAACCATTCGCGCGGTCGATCTGAGCCCCCGGAATTCTAAATAAGGACAACGCGACCGCGCTTGCACCACCGAACGTTTCCAGCGTATCCCTATTCATGCCGAAGCCTGTAACCTCTGCCGCTGCGTCCGCCCCACCTTCCGCGGCCCCGTCGTCCAGCCCGTCCCCGAAGGGACTTAAGACCCGCAAGGAAATCGTCGCCAACTGGCTGCCCCGCTATACCGGAGTGCCGATTGAAGAACTCGGTGATCACATTCTGCTGACCAACTTTCATCACTACGTAAAAGTCTTCGCGCAGCGCCATCGCGTCCCGGTGCGGGGCAAAGACAAACCGATGCCGAACGCAACCGCCGGTCGCATCACCATCATCAATTTCGGGATGGGGAGCGCCACCGCTGCCACCGTCATGGACCTGCTGACAGCGTTGAAGCCGAAAGCCGTGCTCTTCCTCGGCAAGTGTGGCGGACTCAAACATCGCGCCGCGATCGGCGACCTCATTCTGCCCATCGCCGCCATCCGCGGCGAAGGAACGAGTAACGATTATTTTCCGCCCGAAGTTCCCGCCCTCCCCGCCTTCGCCATGCAGAAGGCGATCTCCACCACCATCCGCGAGTTCGGCCGCGATTATTGGACTGGCACGGTCTACACGACCAATCGCCGCGTTTGGGAACACGATGCGAAGTTTAAAAAATACTTACGGAAGATTCGCCCCATCGCCATCGATATGGAAACCGCCACCATCTTCATGACCGGATTTTTCAACGAAATCGCAACTGGCGCCCTCCTCCTCGTGAGCGATCAACCCATGATTCCGGAAGGCGTTAAAACCGCCGAAAGTGATGTCGAAGTGGATAAGAACTTCGTGAAGGATCACATCCGCATCGGCATCGATTCGCTGAACCAGTTGATAAATAAGCGGCAGACGATTAAACATCTGCAGTTCTAGGATCCCATCGCGATGAGGGGACATCGTTTGCGGAAATTTTGGCGAGAGTTTCGAAACGCCCCGCCGGGAGATCGTTTCCGCACGCGCCATCGTCGACGCCAGGCCCAACACCAGCGCGGCGAATCTTCCTGGAGTCGTGCCCTTGTGCTGCTGGGCGCGCTTGGCTGTATGGCCATCGCAGTGCCGCTGATGATTATCCCCGGACCCGCCATCTTGTTTTAGCTCTTGGCGGGATTTCTTGTCGCGGGCGAATCGGGTAGCGTGGCGAAGTGGCTGGACCGGAGTGAACTCGCCGCCCGCACCGTCTGGAATCGATGGCGAAAAAAACGCCGCCGAAAATCCTAAGATTCCGGCCTAATCTATCGCTTGTCCGCACCGCTAAATCGAGCAATGTTCACCCATTATGCGCCCTTTGCTTCTATCCCTCTTCGCGCTCAGCGCCTAGATCCTGAGTGCCGGCCCCAAAGTCCATACCCTCGACGTCGGCAAAAACCCCGAAAGCGTCACTCGTGGTTGGGGCGGCGACTTGTTTGTCTCTATCATGGGCGAACGAGGAGATCACCCCAACGCGGCGATTGACGGCGCCATTCATCGCGTCGATGCCGAGGGTAATGTTTCGCCGTTTTATTTGGGAGGACTTCAAGAGCCCAAAGGCATCGTATTTACCGGTGAGTCTTTGATTACCGCCGACAAAACCCACGTCTGGCGGATCGATATCGCGGGCAATAAAACGCTCTTGGCCGGACCCGCCCAGTTTCCGCAGGCGCCCGTCTACTTGAACGACGTCGCACTCGATCCCGATAATCGCGGCGTGTTCGTAACCGATATGAACAACGCAGGACAAATGTCGGGACCGAACGGTTTTCGCGATGTCGATGATCCTGTCACCCTCAACCAAACCCCC
>CBFHXU010000222.1:0-4353 GCA_965659875.1 uncultured Opitutaceae bacterium | reverse complement strand
TTACTCTACCCCCTCAACCACTACATCAACCCATCCAGACTAACTGTTTAGGTGGACCAGTTTGGGTAACCCGACCACGTCCAACACTATGCGCACTTCTTCCCGCACCACACTGTTCGGCTCGGGTTCCACCGGCAGAACCGTCGAATACACGTTGCCATCTCGATCCAGTTCCAGATCGAACGTCTCCGTCTCGGTCTGGTCAATCACGGTCACTCGATAATTATCCCCGCCAGTGCTGACGAAATTGAACGTTCCAAAATCTAAATTCTGGTCATAACTTTTCTACAGCCCACCCCGAACCTCGGCATAAAAACCTCGGAAATTCCAACTGCCACTCAAATCCTGAGATCTAGCGCTGACGGCCAGACCAAGTCCAAGTAACGTTAAAAGAAGAAGCCTTGGATTGAAGACGGGTGGGAGTGACATGCCACGAATGCAATATCTCCAATCCACCACTACAAGCGTCTAATTACGAACGGGGGGGGACGATGCTGGCAGCCGAAAGCTCTAACAATCGGCCTACTCCTCCAACTCGACGTTCCAGTAGGCGAGGTCGAGGAACCCCTTCCAGCGCTCGCGTTGTTGGTTGTTGAGCACGAGCGAGATCACCGGGCGCCACCTAGGTCGCACCGGTTTGCAAATGAGGCGCATTCCCGCTTGGTGCGGCAGTCGGTTGGCTTTGCGGGAGTTACATTTGATGCACGAACACACAATATTCTCCCACGTTGTCTTACCACCGCGATCACGCGGAATCACATGATCGAGATTGAGCTCCTCCCGTTCGAAAATCTTGCCGCAATACTGGCACTTATCTTTGTCGCGTCGGAATACGTTGTTGCGCGTGAGCTTGATTTCCCGGCGCGGCAGTTTGTCGAAAAAAGACAGCAATATGACCCGTGGCATCCGCACTTGGATGCGCGGAGTGTGCACCACGTCCATTTCGTCGATCGGTGGATTGTGTTCCGAAAAATCCATCCAATCCATGAACGAAAAGACGCGAAAATCATCCGTATCGTGATGAATTACCGACGCATGCCCGCTCGAGAGTAAAGCAAAGGCGCGCTTAGCGCCGATGACGTTCACCGCCTGCCAAAGGCGATTCAGAACCAATACCGGTTGATCTAAGACAGCATCCACGTTTGATCCTCGGATTAGTAAGCCGATTTCATTCTGTCAAGGGCGAGACCTGTGACGATGCCGCAACGAGTCCCTCTCCTACGCGCAGAACCCTCTTTCTCTTTAATCTTTATCGTTTCCTCTTTCGTCAGGGCACCGGTATCCGTTCCGTCCATCGAGAATGGAGGAGGAGGAAAGAGAAAGATAAAGACGAAAGAGGAAAGACCCGGGAGCACCCAAGGGGTGACACCAACCCCGACTACCCCATTTGCGCAGCTGGCACAGGCTGCAACGTCACCCCTTTAATCCGCACACCCGCCAGTTTCTGTAAAACGGCATCAGCGTGTTGTTCCGTCACATCGACCAGCGAGTGACGTTGTTTCAAATCAATGGCTCCCACAATGCTGCCGGGCTGACGCGTTACGCCGGCAATTTTGCCCACGAGGTCCGACGGCGTAATGAGCTGCTTGCGCCCCACATTGATGAAGATCGTAACGTAACCGGCTTCCCGCCCTGTCCGGCCCGGCCGATCATGCTGCGGCTTTTCGTGGCGTTCCTTGCGGGGACCACGCTCAAATTTTGGCTTCGGCTTACTGCCACCGCGATCATCCCGATCAAAGCGCGGCTTGGCCGGCTCGGGCGGAGGAGGCGGCGGCTCACTGGTGACCCCTTGCATCAGATGAATCAAAGCCGAGGCGATATCGGTGCTCGCATGGCCTTGTTCCAGCAAACGATCAATCATCCGTTCCTGTTTGACGAATTCACCTGCCTCGAGGGTTTCCCGCAGCTTCTCAAAGAACTTGTTTTCGCGGGCCTCTTCAATCTCGTCGATCGAGGGAATCCGACCGCGTTGAATATTGAGCTTCCCGTAGCGGATCATGCTTTGGAGCTTATAGATCTCCCGGTTGGAAACAAAGGTGAACGCCTTGCCCGACTTGCCGGCCCGACCGGTGCGGCCAATACGATGCGTGTAATCCTCCGCATCATTCGGTAAGTCAAAATTGAATACGACTTCGAGGTCATCGACATCCAACCCGCGCGCGGCGACATCGGTCGCGATCAGGAACTCGAAGCCCTTGCGCTTAAATTTTTCGGTGACCCGGGCGCGTTGCGCCTGGGTAATATCTCCGTGCAGGCGATCGGTGGCATAACCGCGGGCGTGCAACATCTCGTCGAGCTCATCGACCATGATCTTGGTCGAGCAAAAAACAATGCCATGACGGAAATCGAAACGATCGATCAACCGCGTCAGCGCTTCGACTTTCGCCCGACGCTGAACCTCATAATACACCTGTTCAACCCGGGGGGCGTTTTGCGCCAAGGCTTGAATTTTCACCTCCGCCGGCTTGTCGGTGTAACGTTTGATCAAGGTGCGAATCGCGGGCGGCAAAGTAGCCGAGAAGAACAACGACTGCCGTCCCGGCGGGGTGCCGGACATGACCTGTTCAATGTCGTCACGGAAGCCCATATCCAACATGCGGTCACACTCATCGAGAATCACCATCTTCAGATCATCGAAGCGCAAGGTGCCCCGCTCCATGTGATCCATGACCCGGCCCGGGGTGCCGATCACAATCTGAGCACCCGCCTTGAGGGCCCTAATCTGACGATCATAGGGTTGCCCACCATAAATCGGCACCTCCATTACCCCCCGTTTAAAGGCAGCCAGCTTGTTGACATCCTCCGCCACCTGCATCGCCAACTCCCGCGTCGGGCAGAGAATCAGCACCTGCACCCGCTTCAGTTTCGGATCGACCAGCTCGATCGCGGGAATCGCGAAGGCCGCCGTTTTACCCGAACCGGTAGCGGATTGACCGACCACATCACGGCCTTCCAATAAAGGAGGAATCACTGCGGTTTGAATAGGCGAAGCCTCCTCAAAACCGAGTTTATCAACTGCTTTGAGCACTTCGGGAGAGAGCCCGAGCTCACTAAAAGGACGTTTTTCCATAAATGGCCCTACCGGGCGATCTGGTCACATGCGAACAGATTAAACTCGCTTCCGACGATTTTCCCGTCCGCCTAGACCCATGCCTTTCAAATCTCTCGGTCTCAATCCAAAGCTCGTCCAGGGTGTTCTCGCCATGGGCTACGGTGATCCGACGCCCATCCAATTGCGGGCCATTCCCGTCGTGCTCGAGGGGCGCGACCTCATCGGCTCGGCCCAAACCGGCACCGGGAAAACCGCCGCATTCGCCCTGCCCGTCCTGCAACGACTCGCCAAACCCGCCGCCAAAGGCCCGCGCGTCCTCGTGCTCGAACCCACCCGCGAGCTCGCCGCCCAAGTCGAGACCGCCTTCCGGGACCTGGGACGCTACACCGATTTTCGCGCCGCGGTCATTCACGGCGGCGTCGGCTACGGACGCCAACGCGAAGCCCTGCGCAACGGCACCGATGTGATCATCGCCACCGTCGGCCGCCTGATGGATTTCATTCAGGAAGGCGCCATCGACCTACGCAATATCGAGGTACTGATTCTCGATGAGGTCGATCGCATGCTGGACATGGGATTCATCCGCGACGTCAAACGCGTCGTCGAGCTCTGCCCCAATAGCCGCCAGACGCTGTTCTTTTCCGCCACGGTTCCCCCGGAAATCGAAGCGGTGGCCAAATTTGCCCTCAAGAATCCGGCCCGCATCGTCATCGGCCGCACCCAATCCGTCAACGAGTCGGTCAAACACGCTATGTTTCCGGTCCGTTATGATCAGAAGTTCGACCTGCTCATCGCTCTGCTCGAAAAAGAGGACTTCCAAAGTGTCATTATCTTTTCCCGCACCAAACACGGTGCCAACAAGATCGCCCGGAAACTCAAACGCGAGAACCACTCCGTCGCCGTGCTCCACGCCAACCGCTCGCAGGGCCAACGCACGACCGCCCTCGAAGGATTCAAAAACGGCCGCTACGAAATCATGGTGGCGACCGACATCGCCGCCCGCGGCATTGATGTCTCCGGGGTATCCCATGTAATCAACTACGACGTTCCCGAAAATCCCGAAGACTACGTCCACCGCATCGGCCGCACCGGTCGCGCTATGGCCGTGGGCGATGCCTACATGCTGGCTGTCCCCGAAGAAGGCGGCGACTGCCACGATATCGAGCGCTTCATCGGTGCCCGCATTCCTCAGCTCTCATTGGATGGCTTCGACTACGAAGGTGGCAAAATGCCGCAGGTCGACACGAGCCGTCCCTTCAAAAACCCCATGCGCTCCAAGAAGGGCCAAGCAGGCGGTCGGC
>CBFHXU010000221.1:0-4400 GCA_965659875.1 uncultured Opitutaceae bacterium | reverse complement strand
CACGGGAAATTTTGGCAATGTTCTGGCCGGATGGATGCTGCAGAAAATGGGTGTCCCGACCCGGAGTTTCAAAGTCGCCACCAATCAGAACGATATTCTTTACCGCTTGTTCAGCTCCGGGGAATATCGAATCGATCAGGTGGTTCCCAGTTTGGCGCCGTCGATGGACATTCAAGTCTCTTCAAACTTTGAACGCTTTTTGTATTACAACCTCGGCCAGGATCCCGCTCGGGTGCGAGAAGTAATGACGACGTTCAAACAAACCGGCAGTTACCAATTTACCGATTTCGATAAGGATATATTTTCGGCCTCGCGATGCCCGGACGGGCAAATTCCTGAGATCATTCGCGCCGTGCACGCGAAGTTCGATTACGTGGTGGATCCGCACACTGCGTGTGCCTTTGCCGATATCGATCCGAATCGATTGAGCATCGTGCTCGCCACGGCCCATCCGGCTAAGTTTCCCGATACGATTCAGTCCGCGATCGGACTCACGCCGACGCATCCCTCGCTCGAGAAGCTCAAAGCGCGCCCCATCATCAAACATCCCGTCGCTGCCACTGCGGATGCGATCCGCGCCTTCATCGAAGCTCGCGCGGTCTAGCTCTCGGCAACTGGCGGGCTTCACGTTTACCAGGCTGCTAGGTAGATCTGGGGCCGGGGTTGATGCTCTCTTGAGGGGAGTGAAATTTTTGCCCATTAAGCTGACGACCGGACGCAATGCCCTGATGGTTAAAATCCAAAATACCCGGGGAGATGGGAGTTTCATCAGTCGTCTCCGCATTCGGGCGAAATAAGTTCTGCTGGACATAGCCAGCGCGGTTCGACATCTCAATGGACCGTGACCTGCTCCTGCATTATCAACGCCATTATTATTCGAATTGCTCCGCAACCCGGGCAGAACGAATTGGCGTAGATTAAAGCAAGTCACACCGCCAATCTTCTGCAACCCGGGCTAAATCGCTCGGGTTTTTTGTTTTGGCCCCCGAGCTGATCCGCTCAATCTCACCACACCTCTTATGAATAACCACGCAGTTAAAATCTACGACACCACGCTCCGGGACGGCACCCAGGGTGAAGGGATCAGCTTTTCGGTCACCGACAAGCTGCTGATCGCAGAACGCCTCGACGCGTTTGGCGTGGATTACATTGAGGGGGGATTTCCCGGTTCGAATCCGCGGGACATCACTTTCTTTGCCGAAGCGCAGAAGTTGAATCTGAAGCATGCGAAACTCGCGGCCTTTGGATCAACGCGTCGGGCAAATACCAAGGTGGAAGAGGATCTTCAGCTCAAAACGCTGCTCGATAGCGGGATGCCGGTGATGACCATCGTGGGGAAAACGTGGGATCTGCACGTGACGGAAATCCTGCGGACCACGCTGGAAGAGAACCTCGCCATGATCGAGGAATCCACCCGCTTCCTCGTTTCGCAAGGCCGCGAGGTGATCTATGACGCCGAGCATTTCTTTGACGGGTATCGGGCCGATCCCGACTACGCTATGAAGACGTTGGCTGCGGCCCTCCGGGGTGGAGCGAGTAATTTGACCCTGTGCGATACCAATGGCGGATCGTTGGTAGATGATTTTAAAGATGTGGTCGGCCGGGCGGTGGCGGAGTTCGGTTCTGAGAACGTAGGTGTGCACTGCCACAACGATGCCGGGCTGGGGGTCGCCTTGACCTTGGCCGGGGTATCGGCGGGTGCGTCGTTGGTGCAGGGCACGGCGAATGGATATGGCGAGCGCACCGGCAACGCCAATTTGATCACCTCTCTGCCCAGCCTTTTCCTGAAGATGGGGTGCACCGCAAATTGCGCTCAGAATTTGTCCGAGCTGCGTGAACTTTCGCTCTATTTTGATGAATTGGCAAATCTGCGACCCGATACCAAGGCGCCTTACATTGGAGCGTCTGCCTTTGCGCATAAAGGCGGATTGCACGCCAATGCTGCCGGCAAAGTGAAATCCTCCTACGAGCACGTGGATCCGGCTTTGGTCGGAAATCACACTCGGGTATTGGTGTCCGACATGGCGGGTCGTTCCTCCGTCGCGATGAAGGCCAAGGAACTCGGAATGGAGATCGACGAGAAGGGGGAGGGAATCAAAACCCTCATCGAGCAGCTCAAGGAGCTGGAGTTTAAGGGATATGAATTTGAAGCCGCCGACGCTTCACTGAAGTTATTGATCGCCCGCTCGATGGGTGAGGGGAAAACGTTTTTCGAAGTAGATAGCTATCGGGTGATGGTAGAACACGGCGAAGGTGAGCTCACGGCGGAAGCGACCGTGAAACTGCGCGTGGGTGATCAGAAATTTCACACCGTTGCCGAATGTGTGGGTCCCGTGGGCGCTCTCGACAAAGCTTTGCGTTTAGCGCTTGAGCAGGCGTATCCGGTTTTGAGCTCGATGGAACTGAAGGATTACAAGGTGCGTATTCTGCAACGCGCGGGTTCCGGCACGGACAGCCGCACCCGGGTGCTGATCGAATCTTCGGATGGAGAAGAGATTTGGGGCACCGTAGGAGTGAGCGACAACATCATCGAGGCATCGTGGGAAGCGCTGCGCGATGCGGTGAACTATAAGCTCCTGCAAAGCTCCTAACGTCGAATTACGCACCGTTTTAAGCGGTATTTGCTCATAAAATACTTGGCGGAATACGCTGGCCGAGTGCCGGTTCGCCTCTAAACCTACGCTTCGTGCCATTTAAGTTACCTGACACCAAAATCAACTGGACCAATAGCGCGTTCTTGTCGGGGATCGCCCTCGCGAGTCTGACCGTGGTGCCTTACCACATCTGGACGAATGGAGTAGATCTGTTCCAAATTGCGTTGTTTTTCCTCTTCTTCATCGCGACCGGCTTGAGCATCACGCTCGGCTACCATCGGTTGTTTGCGCATAAGGCTTTTAAGGCCAAATGGCCGGTGCGGCTGGCCACCCTCCTCTTTGGTGCGGCCACGTTTGAGAACTGTGTGCTGGCGTGGACGTCAGACCACCGCCGCCATCACAAGCATGTCGATCACGACGACGATCCCTACGACATCAGCCAAGGATTTTGGTATGCGCATATCGGCTGGATCTTATTTAAGACTTCTCCCGAACCGCCTTGGGATAACGTGATGGACTTGAAGAAAGACAAGTTGGTGATGTTTCAGTCGAAGTATTACCTGTTGATTGCGTTGGTCGTGAGTTTTGGGCTGCCGACGGCCATCGGTTGGTTGTGGGCCGGATCATCCGGAGCTCTGACGGCATTTCTCGTCGCCGGTGTTCTGCGTATCTTTGCCGTGCAGCAGATGACCTTTTTCATCAACTCGCTCTGCCATACGATCGGTGATCGTCCTTATTCGAGTAATTGCAGTGCCCGGGACAGTTGGTTCATGGCCCTCTTTACTTTCGGTGAAGGCTATCACAACTATCACCACGAATTTCAGCACGACTACCGCAATGGGGTGAAGTGGTGGCAGTGGGATCCCACCAAGTGGTCGATCTGGATCTTGGAAAAATTCGGCATGGTTTCCGATCTGCGCCGCGTGCAGGAGGAGAAAATTATTTCGGCTCAATTGCAGGAAGCGCGTCGTCGCGTGAAAAGCACGTTGGCCAATTCCTCCCTCGAACTCAGCGCCAAGCGCGAGGAGTTGATTCGCGCGGCCGAAATCCGGCTCGATGAACTTTCCGAGCGGTGGAGCGAACTAAAGGAGCACTACGCCTCCCAAGCGGAAGCCTTGCGTTCCAGTGCCGCCGAGATCACCGAAGAAAAACTTGAAGCGGCTCGCGAAGCATTCGAAGAAATGCGTCGGGAAATTCGCTCCACCCTGACCCTGCTCGAGGGTCTGCCTGCTTCGGCGTAGAAATCTGTTTCCGCCGCAGGGACACCCCCCGGCGGGATGGGAAATTACGGATCGGTCGCGAAGGGGAGGGCCTCACGCTGCTTCCGGATGCCCCTTGCCGAGTCGGAGCTCGCTGCCAGCCGACATTCGGCAAAGAATTTTGCCATATATGGGGAAGAATATACTGACTTCGTTACTCTGATGGACGTGCGCGTGGTGTTGCTTTATTTTACACTCTTTCTTGAGGCTGATCCGAAATTAGTTCCCCCTTGGGCCTAAGCTTTCTTTTACCCTGCCATGACCACCTTCGCCGAACATCAAGCTGCGCCCAATGAGGATGCGGAAAACGAGTCCCGGACAGGCATGCCGGGAATCTCCACCTGGAGGGGCGTCTATCGATTGGTGCTCGTAGTATTCGTGCTTCTCGTGGTGGCGATGTGGGGATTTGAAGTCATCTATTCATGACAACCCTCGATTACTTGGTGCTGTTTGGCACGATTCTGAGTATAGCGACCTATGGCGTGCTGGCCACGCGCAAGGTGGGTGGGTTGGACACCTATCTAAAGGGCGATCAACGCATCGGGTG
>CBFHXU010000220.1:0-4462 GCA_965659875.1 uncultured Opitutaceae bacterium | reverse complement strand
CCGGTATATCTGACTTTCTGCAGTTTGCTCATGGTCCATTCCAACAAATGACGGCGCTCCCCAAACCCGCCATAATTTTACAGGGAGATGGGCGAGGTGAATTGGAGATGGTCCAACGCAGCGTGGCCATGCTCCGCGGAGTGGGTGCCTGTGCCTATGTCCTTAAAGTGGATGCTCCGCCCTTGCTCTCAATCTTTGGTTTCGAGGCCGCCTTAAACGACGCCGTTTTCACGACCATGCGGCATCTGCGGGTGGATCAGGTTAATTGGCCGGGTAAGGGTCGGGATGACCTACTTTACGGGTTTTGCCCGGATAACTAAAAAGGCCGCCGGAATAATCCGACGGCCTAATTTATAAAACGCGGGGGGTGCGTTGATCAGAAACGATATTTGAGCGTCAGCTCCGCGCGGGTGCCTTGCTCAGCCACGATCGACTCATTGCCATAGGTGCCATTAGGAGGCGACCAGTTCTCTTCGTCCGTGAGATTGAGGATAGCGAGGCGGGCTTCCCAGGTATCGGTCCCGTAGTAGACACTGGCATCAATTTCGTGCTGCCTGGGGATCACCAAGGTGCCGGCCCAGTTGTTGTTCAGCTCGTTGTGGAACGTGCCGTTAACCGTGAGTCCCCAACCGTTGTCGAATTTGTAGGACACCAATCCATTCATTTGGAAGGAGGGTAAACCTTGGATCTTGGTTTTACCCGGTCCGGCGCGTTGGACTTCAGACGACGCGACCGGCGTAATGTTGATGGCTTCAAAGCCTACACCGGGAGTCGTCGCATCGATGTATCCCATCGAGAACGTCGTGTAGAAGTTACGATTCGGCTGATAATTGAACTCCATCTCCACACCTTGATAGGTGAAGGTCTGCACCGGGCTGTTGATCGGCTTGTTTGAACGGGTTTGGTGATAAACCGCACCTCCTACGAACAGCTTGCCATCCATCATTTCCCGTTTGGCGCCAAATTCGATCAATTCACTGGGTTGCGTGAAATCAGACTTGTTAAAGTGGATCTCGCTACCCGTTCGATTGAGGCCGGCAAAACCACCACCGTTACCATTGGCTCCGGAAGTATTTTCGCTGTAATTACCGGTGGCGTAAATCGAGAGCTCCGGAGTCGCTTGATAAACCAAACTGGCATTGCCATTGGGCAATGAAACGCGGATCGAACGTTTGGAATCGGCGGTGTAAGGATCTTCCGAGGTCACATCGAGCATATCGACACGAGCACCCGCAATGAAACTGAGCTTCTCATTGATTTGGTAGAACGACTGGAAGAAGGGCGACAGGCTGTGCGCGGAGGATTCATTGGTGTCACCGTTTTCCAGCTGGGAGCTGGCGACCCGGCCGGGGTAACCCGGAACAGGACCACCATCGAATCCAAAGGCACCCCCACCATATCCCGGCCAATTCACGGAATTACTGGCGTTGATGAAGTTGCGATCCCGGGTGATATCCCAAACCGCCGCGGGTTCGAAGAAGTAATTATTGTAGGCTTTGTTGGCAATGTAGCGGGCTGCGACACCCGCGTTGACCTTGAGGTCTCCGAATTCGTTGATGACCTCCAACCGGTTTTCCAACGTCATCGTCGGATCGATAATCTCGGTGTAAGCATATGAGCTATCCGTATCACGTCGCAGGTAAGTGAAGAGCGTATTATTCACAATCGTGCGATCTGGAGTGCCTTTGAAAGTCTGAATGGCCTGCAAACGGAAGCTCCGGCCAATCGAGCTGTCGCCGGGACGGAGAAGGCGGTTCCGGCGATCGATTGTAACTTCGGGACCCCACTTCATTACGTTGGCCGGAAAACCACTCGTAACATTGGCTGAATTCTGAGGATCAGAATTAGCGATCCCAGCGCCTTGATTGGAATTCACACCCGTGCGGTATAGGCCACGGCGGATCAAATTATTGGTCGGACGGTTGATTCCGAAATTTTCGGTGTATTCAGCGTAGTAACCTTGAGCGTTGAGGAACAACTCGTAGTCATCGTCGGGACGGTAAGTAAGCGCAGCGTAGAGAGAGTGACTCTTGCGATACTCATCGTTATACCAGCCCTCGGAATCTTCACCGGCATAAGACACCCGGTAAGCCAGCTTGTCGGAAACGGGTCCGCCCATATCAACTCCTGCTCGAAGAATGCTGTCGGTGCCAATCGTGATCCAGCTTTCGCCTTTCTTCTCATCGAAGTAAGGACGTTTGGTTACGTAGTCAATGAAACCACCGACGTAAGCAGAAGTGCCTTGCACCGCGGTCGCGGGACCTTTGACGACATTGACCGACTCAACCCAGTTGAAATCGACCGGCATACCGTTACCGTTACTGGTGAGACCGCCACGCATACCATTGTAGAACACGTCGGCGTATTGGCCCCGAATGTCGGGGTTGGCCGGTGCCCCAAAATTGGAACGGGTAAACGAACTCGAGGTGAGCTTGGCAAAATCGCGGACGTCTTGAATACCAATCGCCGAGAGCTGCTCCCGGGAGATGATCGTGACGCTGCGGGGAGTGTCTTTCAGATTCTCGCCCACTCCGAAGACGGAGTTAAAAGGACGGGAGGTCGGAATGACATTTTCTTCGATCGGAACGTCGCGAACTTCGAAGCGCTCCATTTCGATGGCCTTTTCCTCAGCTTCTTGGGCCGAGACGAAGGGAACTATACAGGCGAACATCGTCGCGAGTGGCAGGTAGGTTTTTTTCAGGCAGTTCATAGGCGGTTTGCAGGAAACTCTTTCAAAGCAGGTGGAGTGCCGTGCCGCCAGAAATATCATTCATATTGAGTAATTTTTCCTAGATACTCAGCCAATCACGGAACTTATTGTTAATGATTTTCAAAAAGAGGCACGATTTCCATCCCCGGAACGGTGACCAGCCCCTTATCCGTAATCCGAATTTCAGGAATAACCGAAAGGGGGATGAGATTGAACCCCATGTAGGGCAGCGTGCAACCGGCCTTGGTCCAGGCGTTTTTTAGTTTGGTAGTCGCCTTGGCGATCACCTTCGCGCGTTGATCCGAAAGCAGACCCGCAATCGGCAACTCGACCGCAGCCACGACCTTACCCTTTCTCACAATACACACCCCTCCCCGGCTTTTTTTAATCGTCGCCAAGGCCACCGTCATATCGGACTCATTTGTCCCGGCGATAATGATATTGTGGGCATCATGACCCACGCTGCTCGCGACCGCTCCGTCTTTCAGGCCAAAATTACGCAGGAGACCGTGAGCGACGTGTCCCGCTCCGCCATGTCGCTCGATGACACTCACAAAACACAGGGAGTGTTTCCGGAAGTGCTCCGACCAACTCTCCGCCTTCGCCAGTCGGATTTTATCATGGATTAAAATGATACCCGGCAACTCCGTGCGAATCACATTGGCCTTCACCGACGTCGTCGGCAGATCCGGGACCAACTTTGGATTCTTAGGCAATTTTACCGTATTGTAAGCCGCGCGCGGATAGCGATACGGAGAACTCAAGGCCTTTTCTAATACGGGCGTAACCCGACGATTTTTGATGACCAACTCCCCGCCATACCAGGTGCATTGTGGTTCCAGTTCGTCATTGAACAATACCAGATCCGCTCGCCGGGCTGGTCCCAATCCACCGATGTCATCGTCCATCCGAAACCTCGTCGCGGGATGCAGCGAAGCCATCGACAACGCGGCCTCGCGTGACATTCCTGCCCGCACCGCCTCACGCATCACCCAATCCAAACCAAAGACAAATAAATCGTCGGCATCACGATCATCGGTGCACACGCAGACCCGTTTGGGATTAGCACCCAACTGAGTCACCGTTTTGATGGCTTCCGGCAAACTATGCCAGGGCGTGGTCGGAGGCCCACCCCGCAAAAACACCCACACCCCATTCTCAAGGAAATCATCGGCGATATCGCGATCGATGGCTTCGTGCGTATCGTTGATACCACTGGCTGCGCCCGCCGCGACAAACTCACGGCCGTAGATATGGCCGCTGATCGGTTTCCCTCGTTTGATCGCCTCTCCCAACACCGCGTGACTCCGCTCGTCCCCGAACGCCACCTGCACGAAATCCATTTTCTCGCCCAACGCGACCGCCTCCGGCCACTTGTCGAACAGCTGGCCAATCTTCGCCGCGGTAAGGTCTCCCCCCGCGGTCTCAAATGCCGCCGACGTCGCTGGAACCGTGCTGGGCACCGTCAGAAAAATATTCAACGGTGCCAATCGTGCATCCTTGAGCATCCACTCCACTCCTGCGACATCACATACATTTCCGATTTCATGACTGTCACAAAAAATGGTGGTGGTGCCATTGATGAGCGCACCTTCGGCATAGGCGCAAGCCGTCATCATCGAGCTTTCGATATGGATGTGCGGATCCACTAAACCGGGACCGATGATTCCACCCTTGGCGTCAAAGGTCTTCGTGGAAGATCCGCGTTGTTTTTTCCACGTGCCCGCCGGTTTCACGGCGGCAATCCGGCCC
>CBFHXU010000219.1:0-4464 GCA_965659875.1 uncultured Opitutaceae bacterium | reverse complement strand
TTCGTCGTATTCGAAGTATTCGATCATCGTCTCAATTTCGTCGCGATCCGACAGACCACTGCTGGCTTTGCGTTTGGCCAAAGATTCCGTCACCTGGTCGCGCCAACCGAGTTTGGTCACGTAATGATTCCACATCAGGATATCGGTTTCGTTGATGCCGCGACCATTGGCCTGCACCCAATCGAAAACTTCGTCGTCGTTAGGGGTGGTGAGAGTCTTCTCCTTCAAGTCGGCATATTCGATGCGCAGAAAACTACATAGCCGACCGTCCAGGCCCTGGCCGATCATCTCATGGAAGTCTTCGCGCAATTCGCCTGCGGCATGCAAACGGATCTTGCAAAGCATGCGCGGAAAATAACGCAGACCCTTCGTTTCGGTATAAGCGCTGATCGGACATTGAACAGAGGACATGCAGCCAACCAAAACCGAACTCCACAACCTGCAACCCGAACCTCATAAATTTAACCTCCACTCCCACGTCCTCTCCCCCCATCCGGGCATCACATCCAATCAGGTTTCAAATCCATTGTCATATGCTAAGTGACAATGGATTGTAAGTTATTATATATTAGTAGATTATATTAAGAACATTTTTTTAGATAGGACGCGCATGGGGGCGCAATGCGTCTACGACCCGACCCCTTCTAGCACCGTTTACGACGCTGACGAATCTTGCCTGCCCGCCAGAGCCTTTTGGCGTCGGAGGGTTACTTCCTGGCGCCGCCGCGAGCGGCGGCGGCCTAGAGTTTAATGAGCTCGGCGGTGGGAGGGACGTCTTTGATGAGCTGGGAGGGCTCGGGACCGACCCCGAGGTAACGCAAATTGGGCAAATGACGGGTGTCGGGCCAAATCATGCCTTCGTAGGCCACTTCGAAGGTCGTGCGTACCATGGCTCCGACGTAGGCTTGGGCGTTGGGTGGGAGATCCGAGAATTTGCGCACGTCGCAGATATCCTCAGTCCAACCGGGATGGGACGAATAAACCGGCCGGAGAGTTTTGCGCACGGCTTCGTTACGGGGGACATGGTGGTAGCGTTGGCCGTTCTCGTCTTCGTAGGCCGTACAGATCTGGAGATCACCTTGCCAGTCACCTTGGTGGGTGAGGGCATCGGTCTTGTTGATCATGAAGTCCTGGAAACCGCCGTAGCGCAGGGCATCGCCTTTCTCCACGGCATCGAACCAGCCGACCATGCGTTGGCGTCCGGTGGTCGAGCCAAACTCGAGCTTCTTGAGCAGCGGCGTGAGCGGATGCTCCTCGTCCATTTGCGTGATGAACGTATGGGTGCCGACTTTCGTATCGTAAGCTTTGGCTACGCCAAAGGTGTGCACAGGTTGCACCGGAATACCGGCGCTCTCGAAAATCTCGGGAGTGAAGGTGTGCGAGGCGGTGACGTTGGGCGAAAAGCCATGCCGTTTGTCGAGCCAGTAGGCCTGACCGAATTCGCCTAGAATAGTGTGACCCGCGATCATCTCTTTCCGAATCAGTTCGCGGACTTCGGTGATTTGCGGCGCGAGTTTGGTGCCGGCGGCCCAGTAGACTTCGGTGAGTTTTTCCAGATTGAGGGTAAAGGGTTTCTCGCCGCGGAATTCGGTGAAATCGAACTCGCTGGCCTCGAGGACGCCCAGATCAATCGCCTCCTGGTTGGCGCGTTGTTCGGCCGTGGCCAGTTTGTCGAAGAAGCCGGCAAAGGTTTCGGCATCAACTTGGCACACGTGTTCAATCGTGCGCATGGCCCGATCGGCGCGTTGGGCGACCTTGCGGGCGTAATAGTTGGGTCCGGCCAGGAAGTCGGAGAAGGTGATCTGCCATTGGCCTACTTCGTCGAGGTAGGCCGGGGTGATGCCGCGACCGGTCGAGCCCCGGGGCTCTTCGTTGAGCACGTTTTCGCGGTAATTTTCCCACGCGAGATCCAGCAGACGATGGATGAAGTCCGAAACCATCGTGCGTTCGTCGATGGCGAGACGGGAGATGACCTCGTAGCCCTTCTGCTCGAGTGGAGCGGCTTCCCACCAGACCTTACGGGGATCGGCAACGACGCCGCAACCGATGGCGAGGTGCTTGATGTCCTTCTCAACGACGCCGGACGGCAGGAGGTTGAGTTTTACGCCGGCGGCAGTATGGCCGGAGTTGGCCCCGCCGTTGACCTTCAGCACCGTGGAAACGGCGCGAGGTGTATTGGAGAGCTCGCGACAAACTTCAGGAACGAGGCGACCTTTGCCTTCGTCGCCGAGGGAAATTCCGACATCGGCGATCAGTTGGCTGGAAAAGGGAGTCAGAGACATTTTTTTGAAACGCTGAAAACTGAAAATTTGAAAAGCTGAAATTGGGCGGAGTCGCTCAACCTAGTTGGGTTTGGCCCCCGAAGGGGCACAAAGGGGAGACGTTGGCACAAACGACCGGTGCAGGTCGAGTGCGGAACTCTGAAGCCCGACGAAATCCTATTTCAGCGTGTCAGCTCTTAAGATTTTGGGAATTGGTGAAGTGCAGGGGAAGGGGATCAGGTCGTGACTAAATTGCTGTCGCAACGCGTCTACGACCTGACCCCAGGCACGATTCTGGCGTGCTGACGGATCTTGTTACTTGGCACTTGATACTTGGAACTTAAAAACTGAGGCGCTCAGTTTTTCACCCCCGCTTTGATCTCGAGTACGTCGTGCGGGGTGGCCTCTTTTTGCGCCGCGGGACTCACCCGGATGTAGCGGGCGTTGTCGCGCAGAGCGGGGAGGTCCTTGGCGCCGAGGTAACCCATGCCGCTCTGAAGACCGCCCACGAGTGTCCCGAGCACGTCATCGACGGAACCGCTGACCTCCTTGAGGGCTTCGATCCCTTCGGCGGAGACTTTGCGGGTGCGGTCGGTCTTACTGTGGCCGTAACGGGCGGCGGAGCCGTCCTTCATGGCGGCGAGTGAACCCATGCCCCGGTATTGTTTATACACCTTGCCGTTGATTTCCATGATTTCGCCGGGGGCTTCGCGGCAACCGGCGAGGAGGCCACCGAGAATGACGGCATCGCCGATCGTGAGGGCTTTGACGATATCGCCACTCTTGGTGATGCCGCCGTCAGCGATGATTTTGACACCTCGTTTGGCGGCGCCGTGGGCGGCGACATGGAGGGCGGTAAGCTGAGGGATGCCGACTCCGGCCACAATGCGGGTCGTGCAGATGGAGCCCGGGCCTTGGCCGACCTTGATGGCATTGGCTCCGCAATCGGCCAGGTAATCGACGCCGGCGGCGCTGGTGACGTTGCCGGCGATGATGGTGAGTTCGGGAAAGGCGTCACGTACGAGGCGGACCATGTCACCGACGCCGGCGGAATGGCCGTGGGCGACGGAAATAGCCACGCAGTCGATGGCTTCGTCGACGAGTTGGCCGACGTGTTCCGTGATGCGATCGCGGTCGAGGGAACCGTCGGGTAGACGGATGGGCGAAACGGCGGCTCCGACGATGAGGCGGAATTCGGAGTCCCGGGCGGCGCGGCGGCGGGCGTTGGCTTCGGAGTTGATCCGTTCCACGTCGGAGAATGTGGCGAGCCCCCGGAGCTTATCCTGTGAGTCCACCACGATCATTTTGTGGATACCGACGTGTTCGGTGAAAAAATCGTCGGCGGCTTTGATGGGGTCGGAGGAGAGCGCCGAATCGTCGACAGTGTGGATGAGAGCGCGGGGCGACATGGCCTCGGCGACCGTCTTGCCGCGATAACGTTCGCGGACGGTGCTGCCGGAGAGCAGTCCCACCAGCTTGCCGGCGTCATCGACCACGGGGAAGGTGCGGAAATCGTAATTCTTGGTGTCGATCAGATCCAGGACATCACCGATGTAGTGATCGGGTTTTACGGTGATGGGATCCTGAATGAGACCGTGAATGTGGCGTTTGACGCGAGCGACCTCTTTGACCTGTTCGCGGGCCGGCATGTTGTAGTGGATGAGGCCGAGACCGCCATTTAGCGCCATGGCGATGGCCATGCGGGACTCCGTGACCGTGTCCATGTCGGACGAAAGCACGGGAATGGGGAGGGTGACCTGTTCGGACAGAGCGGTGGTGGGATCCGCGTCTCTGGGCAGGATTTCGGAAAACCGGGTCGCAAGCGAAACGTCGTCGAACGTGAGGCCTACGGGGCGATTGGCGGCGAAGAAGGCATCGGCGGATTGATAATAATCAGCGTCAAATGCTTCAGCGGAATTCGTGGCAACCTTTGTCATGAGTTGCAGGGAACGGAATAAGCGTCGGCGGGATTCGCGCAAGAAGTAATCTTCGCGGGAGCACGTTTGGGCGCAGAATTTTGGCGAGAATGGCTTTCGCTCAGGTCAAAATCATGACCATCTTGGCAGTGTGAGTGATCAATTCACGATTCGTCCCTACCGTCTACCGTTCCGCGCGCCTCTGCGCACGGCGCATGGAATGTGGGCGGAGCGTGAAGGGTGGTGGATCCGGCGGGAGACCGTCGAAGGGGATGTGCGTTGGGGCG
>CBFHXU010000218.1:0-4547 GCA_965659875.1 uncultured Opitutaceae bacterium | reverse complement strand
CGTGCCAACACGGTTATTACGCCCCGACGTGCTTTGATCGGGGACAAGGTCATGGTGGCAAATAACGGGGTGATAGAGGTGCGGTCGGTCGAATCCGGTTATGAAAGCTTGAACGAGGTGGAGATCGTTTCAGGCGTCTCCGTAGGCGATCTTGTGGTCACGGAGGAGCTCGATCTCTTCCGCGATGGTGATCGGGTGGTTCCGATCGAAAATCAATAGCTCCCGCGATGTCCCCGAATTTTCGGATCGCCCTCCGGTTCCTGACAGCGAAGAAGCGCGCGATGGTCATGAGTCTTTCGTGTATCGTTTTGGGCGTGGGGTTATTTGTCATCACGCAGGCAACCACCAGTGGGTTTGAGAAGTTTTTTATTCGCACGATTCTGGGCACCAACGGAGCAATTCGCATCGCGGATAAGATGCAGGAAACGATGGGAAGTATGTTTGCTGCGGGCACCAGCGCGGGCGAATCCAGCATGTTGATTTCGAATGGGGAGAATTTTAAATATGTCGAGGGAATCGAAGAACCGGTTCTTTTGATGAAGGCGCTCAAGCCGTTTGGGAATGTCGCGGGAATTTCGCAGGTCGTTACGGGTTCCGTTACGGTGGAGAGTGCGTTCAAATCCGAGACCGCCAAGGTGTATGGGATCGATATCGATGATCATATATCGGTTTCGGATCTGGAGCATCAGATATACCGGGGTTCATTGGCGGATTTTCGGGTTACGCCGCAAGGGATCATGATCGGGCGCGTGTTGGCGGACCGACTGCGTTTGGATCCGGGAGATTCCATCACTCTGAAAACGAGTGAGCAGAATCGCCGATATTCGATCACCGCCATCTACGAGACGGGGGTTTCGGATATCGATAAGGAGCGTATTTATGCCCACCTTAGCGAATCGCGATCATTATTAAAAAAGACCTCCGGCGCATCATTTTTGCAGATTGATCTGATCGAGCCGAATCGAGCGCCCGCCGATGCCGCCTTGATGGCCGAAACGCTGCGTCACAGCGCGACGAGTTGGCAGGAACGGGAGAAAACTTGGTTGGAGGTTTTCCGTGCCCTTAGAATTTCCAGTGCGATCACGGTTTCGGTTTTTACTCTGATCGCCGGATTAGCCATGTTCAACACACTGGCGATGATCGTGATGGAGAAGACCAAGGATATCGCGATCCTTCGTTCAATGGGGTATTCCCAAGAGGACGTGCTACAGATCTTTCTTTGGCAGGCAATCATCGTGCTGTGTATCGGCACGATTTTGGGATGCTTGCTAGGGGTTACCGGGACCTGGGCGATTTCAAATGTGCCGGTTCGGATTACCGGCATTTTTGCCACCAATACATTTATTGTTTCCTGGTCCGTTTGGCACTACGTGAGCGCGGTGATCACGGCCACGATTATGGTGATGCTGGCCAGTATCGTGCCGGCGCGGCGGGCGGCGAAACTGGAACCAGGAGACGTTATTCGGGGGACTGCCCAATGAGTGATGCCATGGATGAAAACGTCGTCATTAAATGCGAAGGGCTTCAGCGCTATTTGGGCGAAGGCGAGGGGAGAGTCCACGTATTGCGGGGAGTTTCATTTGAAGCCAAACGCGGACATGTTTATGCGATCGTAGGCCCTTCAGGGTGTGGGAAATCGACGCTGCTTTATCAGTTGGGTCTGCTGGATCAACCGGATGGTGGTAAAATCTGGTTGGACGGCGAATTGATGTCCAACAGCAGTGACGAGGCCCGCACCGCCGCGCGAAACAAGCACCTCGGATTCGTATTTCAGTTTCATTTTTTGATGCTCGAATTCAGTGCGCTGGAAAACGTGATGATGCCGATGCGGAAACAAGGACTGCTCAGTCCGTCGGAGATGGAAGCACGAGCGCGCTCATTGCTTGAATCGGTCGGACTCGGCGAAAAAACCCACCGTCTCGGCAACCATCTGTCCGGTGGAGAACAACAGCGGGTGGCTGTCGCACGGTCCATGGCCAATCAGCCTTCGGTGATTCTGGCCGATGAGCCGACGGGTAATCTCGACCAAAAGAATTCCACAATGGTGTTCGATTTATTGACGCGTTTGGCAAAGGAGAACGATCAAGCGATCGTGCTGGTGACCCATAACCCAGATATTGCCAATCGATGTGATTTCATCCGCCCCATGCGTGATGGCGAATTTGTAGCGGATTCCTAAAAAGGTTTTCGGTCAGAGAACGGGTTGAGGGGGATCGCGATCATATATGATCGACCCGGCGGAATTCCATGCGTCTTTACGGCAGTATAGATAGGTAATTCTTCTCAAGTCGCACTTGCTGAGTGGTCTCAGACAATTAGATTAGTCAATCATGGCAAAGGTCTTAGTAACAGGTGCGGCAGGATTCATTGGTAGCCACACCGTCGACAAATTGTTGGCGGAAGGGCACGAAGTCGTTGGCGTAGATAACTTTCGTTCCGGTCACCGGACGAATTTAGCGCAAGCGGATTTACATGATCGTTTCTCTTTTGTTGAGGCCGATGTATCGGGCGACGGCACCCTGGACCAGTTGGTGGCAGAGTCAGCGCCGACCGCGATGATTCACCTAGCGGCTTTGGTCAGCGTGCAGGATAGCATGGATAATCCCGAGTTGAATTATCAGCTCAATATTTTGGCGACGCATCGGGTCGCTGAGGCGGCCCGTAAAAACGGAGTTCAGCGGGTGGTATTTGCATCATCGGCCGCGATCTATGGTGACACGACGGATTTGCCGATCGTAGAGGCAACCGAGAAGCGCCCGATCAGTCCCTATGGCGGCGCGAAATTAGCGTCCGAGGCCATCCTGCTTTCGCATGGGGCGGCGTTTGGGTTTACGGTGCGTTGCCAGCGCTACTTCAATGTTTTCGGGCCACGTCAGGATCCGGCTTCTCCTTACAGCGGGGTGATTTCGATCTTCGATCAACGCTATCGGGACGGGAAGGGCGTGACGATATTTGGCGATGGCCAACAAACGCGTGATTTCATTTCGGTTCACGACGTAGCCCGCGCCAATGTCATTGCCGCGACCGCGGAGGGCATCTCTTCAGGCTGGGCCAACGTTTGTACGGGGAAAGCGACTTCGCTCCTCGAAATTGCGGCAATATTTGGGGAGCACTACCCGGAAGCGCCTGCTCCGATTTTGGGCGAGCCGCGCAAGGGCGATATTATTCACTCACGAGGCCAGGCTGACCTTGTGGCCAAAGAGATCGGTTTCTCCGCCGAAGTATCCGTGAGGGACGGCTTGGCCGAGTTGATCCGCGTGGGTTGATATGAAAATCGTCACCACATTCCTCTGGGGATGTATCGCGGCATTCAGTGCATTCGCGGAAGGTTCGGCGTTTTATGTCAACTACAGTGCCGTGGTCCCGACGGCTCCGTTGCAGTTACACGGGCTGTCGATTGTGCACCCTGATGCCCGGCTCGATTTGGCCGCGGCGCATGCCGAAGGAAACAAAGTCCTGGTCTACTTGAGTATCGGCGAAGTTGCCGGCGATGCGCCCTATCTCGAAGTCGCCCGGCAACGCGGGTTGCGGGTGCGCGGACGCAATGAAATATGGAATTCTGAAATTCTCGACTTAAGTGACCCGGGGTGGACCGAGCTGATAGTCGATGAGCTGGCGGCGCAAGCGGCAGCCCGGGGTTTCGACGGGTTTTTCCTGGATACGCTTGATTCCATATGGGAGTCCGATCGCGCCGCGGGAATCGAATTGTTACGACAACTGCGGGCGGCACATCCCGAAGCAAAGATTGTCGCTAATCGGGGCTTTGATTTGTTGTCCGACCTTCAGGAGATCGTGGATGGCGTGTGCTTGTCTGGCGCTGATCAACGTCGCTGGAACCGTGATTGGTCTTACCTTTGACGAACGCTGGTATGGTATGGGGTTCACCCTCGGCGCGGCCGTGGCCGTGGTCTACGCCATGCATCAAACCAACTTTTGGCTGAATCGAATCGACTACGAGACGTTCACCTCCCAGCCGATTTACGATCAATAGCTCTACAAACTACCAGTGTAGATTATCGCCGGGTTTCAGGGCTCGGGCGAATTCCACCAATAGTTTTACCGATGCCTCAATATCCTCGAGATCTACGATTTCACTGGGGGTGTGCATGTAACGTAGGGGAACACTGATCAAACCCGTGGCAACACCTTCTCGGGAAATTTGAATCGCTCGCGCATCCGTGCCGGTGGGGCCGGGGTCTGCCTCGAGCTGATAGGGAATCTTGGCCTTTTTGGCCGCTTTCACGAGACGCTGGTAGACGAGCGGATTTATGTTGGGACCACGGCAGATAACCGGGCCGCCGCCTAATTTAAATTCGCCGTATTTACGCTGATCGCAATCGGGGTGATCCGTGGCGTGCCCGACATCGACCGCGACCGCGATCTGCGGATTCACCGCGAAGGAGGAGGTCATTGCTCCGCGAACACCGACCTCCTCTTGGGCGGTTCCGACTGAAGCCACTTGGGCACTGAGCTTTTTCTTGGCCTTGGCCAGTCGAATCAACGCTTCGCCCACAATGTAAGCACCGGCTTTGTTGTCGAAGGCACGG
>CBFHXU010000217.1:0-4553 GCA_965659875.1 uncultured Opitutaceae bacterium | reverse complement strand
TCGCCGCCAGTGCCGCCAATGGTCGGCTCCTTGCCAATCTCCTGCCGATGTTCGGCATTTGGACGGATTCCAAGGACGACGAAGAAGTGAAAGCCAAGCGCATCAAAATCAGCTGCGTCGCAATCACCCTCTGGGGCATCGGAACGTATCTCATTTGGCCCAAACCACTCACGCTCATTTTGATCAATGGCGTCGGCCAATCGCTGTTGTTACCCTTCCTAGGAATCTGCGCGCTCTATCTGCGCTACCGCAAGCTCCCCGCCGAGCTTCGACCCGGCTCACTTTGGACGACCTGTCTTTGGATATCTGCGCTCGCGCTCGCTTCGGCCGGAATCTATCAGCTCTGGGATCGATTCTAGAGCCCCCCGCATGATTCTCACCCGTTTACCTTCTTACCTTGTCCTCACCCTCGGGATAACTTCCTCCGGTTTCGGACAAGGCACCGGTTTGGAATCCTTCCCCCTTCGCGACCAAGAATTGACCGATCGCGGGCGCGAACTTGCCTCGATCTATTGCCGGTCCTGCCACGACTATCGCCGCACCCATATCGGACCCAAACTGGGCGGCATCACGCGATATCGCTCCCGCGAGTGGTTAATGGATTTTGTGAAGGATCCCGCCGGACTGGCGGCGAGTGGGGATGAAACCGCCATCGATCTCATTGCCCGTTACAAGGTTCCCATGCCGGGGTTTGCCACCTTGTTGTCCGATGATGATCTCGAAGCCATTTTTTCTTCGATCGCGGCCTACAGTGATCGGCGCAAACTCACCTTTGATCCGTCCGAAGACAACCCGCGCGTTCAGGAAATGCTCGCGGTCCCGACCGAGCCGGTGCCACCCGCCACCCACGCCCTGGTGCTGGAGGATGTGGTCACCATGCCGGTAATTCCCAATCCGCGCGACATCGCCCGTATCGCCACCCTGCGCACCGTCCCGGGAGACGACTCGGAAGATCTTTATATCAGCAATCAGGACGGATCGATCTACCGGATTCGCGAAGGCGAGAGCAAAGTGGTGCTCAACATCCGCAATCACTTCCCCGACTTCTTTAACTACCCCGGTCTGGGCAGCGGTTTGGGCAGTTTCGATTTCCACCCGAATTTCAACGAAAATGGTCTCGTCTACGTCACTCATACGGAGACGTATAAGAAACAAGCTTCCGCATATTTACCCGACAGCCCGCTCGATGAGGCGGTGCAGGCGGTGATTTCAGAGGTACGCGTCAAAGCCCCCGGTGAAGTCGATTTCGCCGGTGCATCGTGGCGCGAGATATTGCGTATCACACTACCCACTACAGTGCATGGCATGCAGGATATCGCTTTCGCTCCGTTCGCCCAACCCGGTGATGCTGACTACGGCTTACTTTTTATTGGAATCGGAGACGGCGGTTCCACCGCCTACGGTTACCCCCACCTCACCCACCGTTTGGATGCCCCGCTGGGCTCCATTCTACGCATCGATCCTCGTGGAACCAACGGCCGCAACGGCCAATATGGAATCCCTGCGGACAATCCGTTCGTGGACAACAAAACGCCCGACATTTGGCCGGAGATATACGCCTGGGGATTCCGCAATCCCCATCGTCTGACTTGGGATCCCTTTGTTAAAAATCGCTTCCTCGCCATCGATGTGGGCAGCAATCTGTTTGAGGAAATCAACGTGATCGAAGCGGGCCGCGACTACGGTTGGAACGTGCGCGAAGGCAACCTGGAGTTCGACCCGGTCGCGCAAAACCCCACCGAGATTATTCCCTGGAATGTCGACGAACCCGATTACGTCGAACCGCTGGCAGTTTATAGCCATCTCGAAGGTCGGGCCATTTGTGGCGGGCCCATTTATCGCGGTTCGATCGAGTGGCTACGGGGTAAATTCATCTTCGGCGATATTGTCACCGGCAATCTCTACTATCTCGATCCCGACCATCCGGGTAAACCTCAGCCCATTTTTCGCCTTTCCGTTACTGATGCCAACGGGAGAGATGGTGTTTTGGGCACCTGGATCAAAGGCCGGGTGGACCTACGTTTATGGGAGGATGCCGCCGGCGAACTCTACCTACTGACCAAGACCGATGGTGGCGTTCGGCGCGTCGTGGACGTAAAAAAAATCGGGAACTAGGCCGGACACTTCAGTCGTTGACGACCCAATCCACCGCTTCCTGCGCAGCGGCCAATCCCATGGCGCCGGTGACCCAAACCGCCGTACCAAACCCACTGGCACAATCGGGCTTAAGGTTACTGCCCGGTTCAGGCTCGGTGTTGCAGCTGCCGTCGGCCCACGGGTAAGTCGGGTTTTCGGCCGAGTAGATACAGCGCACGCCGTAACGATTGCCTTCCCCCCGCGCAAAACCGTGTTCCCGACGGAGTTTTTTGCGGACCATCTTGAGCAACTCATCGCCCCAAGCTTCGCCCAAATCTCCGGTGCGCAGCTGGGAGGCATCCCGTTTCCCGCCGGCCCCGCCCACCGTTACACAGCGTTTGCCCAGCCGCACAGCTGCTCCGATCAGATCCGCCTTGTTGGTGGTCCCATCGATCGCATCGACCACCACATCAAATGCCGGCGCCAACAACCGATCCGCGTTCGCCGCAGTTAAAAATTCCATCACGATCTCCACCCCGCATTCTGGATTAATCAGGCGCACCCGTTCCGCCAGCGCCTCGGCCTTGGGTCGGCCCAAATTGCCTTCCACCGCCGGCAACTGCCGATTGGTATTGGTCACACAGACATCATCAAGATCGATAAGTGTAAGCCGACCAATGCCACTGCGCGCCAATCCCTCCACCGTCCAGGAACCTACCCCACCCAGACCGACCACGGCCACGTGAGCCGCCGCCAGTTTCCCCAAGGCCCCGGCCCCGTATAGTCGACCGAGCCCCCCAAATCTTTCCGCGTGTGCGTCGCTCACGAAACCGGCTTTGAACTTAATCCGGCGATGACATCCGCCCCGCTCGGTTGTTGATATACTTTGAGATCAAACACCTTCGCGACCGATAGCAGGTGATCGAAAATATCGGCCTGCACACCTTCGTAGAAATTCCAGTTGGTGTTGTTCACAAAAACATAAATCTCCAGCGGCAGACCGTGTTCACTGGGCTGGAGTTGTCGCACCAGCAACGTTTTGTCCTGCGCAATGTGAGGGTGGGTTTTCAGATAAGAAACACAGTAGGCCCGAAAGGTGCCGATATTGGTGAGACGGCGACCATTACCGAGCACGTTGGCATCATCACCGAGCTTCTCGTTATCGGCTGCAATCTCTTTCCGCTTCTTGGCTAGATGTTCACGCACGTTACCGATTTTCGACCAAGCTTCGAGCTGCTGCTCGTTGGCGAAACCAATCGAAGTCACATCGAACTCGATCGAACGTTTGATCCGACGCCCTCCGGAATCCGACATGCCGCGCCAATTCCGAAACGACTTCGAAATCAGGTCGTAAGTGGGAACGGTCGAGATGGTCTTATCCCAATTCTGCACCTTCACCGTGGTCAGGGACACATCGATCACATCGCCGTCCGTACCTGCAGACGGCATCTCGATCCAGTCTCCCACCCGTACCATTTGATTGGTCGAAATTTGGATCCCTGCCATAAATCCAAGTATCGCATCTTTGAATACGAACATCAGCACCGCGGTTAATGCGCCCAATCCCGAGAACAGATAAAGCGGCGATTTATCCAGTAGGATGGCAAGAATCAGAATCAGGGAAACGACCACCGCGACGAGCTTGATCGCCTGAATAAAGCCTTTCACCGGCACTCCCTTGGTGCGCGATTTGTGTTGGGCGATAAATTGTACCGCATTGAGGATCGCAAACAGCACGCCCAACCAAATGCAGATCAGATAAAGGCTCACGGCGTCGTTCACTCCGGCCAACACCACATCTGATCGACCCAGCACGCCGGGAGCGAAGGTGTTGATCACGAGTGCCGGGGCCAGATGCGACAAGCGGGTAAAGACCCCCGTCTCCACCAACACATCATCCCACTCGATGCGGCTGCGTTTCACGACCGCCTTGACGAGGCGAAGGATAATCCGCTTCGCGATCAAATTAACCAACCAAGCCAGCACGGCCAGCACCAGCAGACCGATCCCAATCGAGACTCCGTTGGCCCAGGCTTCGGGCACGTTCTTACCCAGCATTAATTTTTCGATCTGGTCGACAAATGCGCTCATATTACCGCCTAGCGAAGGCGACGCACCGGCCCGCGTCAACCCGCCTGCCGCTTACTCCGATAACCGGAGCGTATAGGCCCGGCCTTGCGCCGCATGATTGCCCGTGCCCACCACCAGACGCGATTTCGCCAGTTGCGCCACGTTACTGGCCCCGCCGCTCGTATCCCGGCCAAGCTCGATCCATTCGGTCCATTCTCCCGCCGGGTCATCCGCGATGAGCAGGACGTGACGATAAACCTCCTCCCTCTGATCGGTCGCCGTCATCACCCAGAATGTCCGGTCCTGCCAAGTGATTTGCACGCACTGTCCCAGAAATCCTTTGGACCAAATCTGCTGCGCCGGACCCCACGTCTCCCCCTCATCACTGCTCCGGAACAGCGTCGCGG
>CBFHXU010000216.1:396-4559 GCA_965659875.1 uncultured Opitutaceae bacterium | reverse complement strand
GCCACCCCCGGCAAAACCGCGGTCAACGCTTCGTCATCATACGTGTTGATCTTCCGCTGCAGCCCCAAAGCCGCGGCGCGATCATGTAGACCCACCAAAACCGCTGAAAGCGAGCCCGTGCCCTCATGTTCCGCATGGGCGTGATCATGGTCATCGTGATCATGATGATCGTGGTCGTGCGCTTCCGTTGCAGCGATGGCAGCCGCTAGCGGATCAGTGACATCGTGGTCGTTTTCCACCGCGCCCTGAAATCCCGCATGCATCGCATCAACTCCTGCCAAACTCACCAGCACCACGCGGTCCACCGGAGTGCCGGTCGGCGCCAACACTCCGCTCACCGCGAACGGGTGATTATCGTGATGCACAAAACTGATTTCTCCCGCACCGTGCGCTACCACCACTCCGGACCCGACCGTATAACCCAACTCACGCGCGACATCCGCCCCCACGACCGCTTGATGTTCGTCGCCGAACCAATTGCCACTCACCAGCTGCAATCCGCGATCCCGGGCAAACCGATAATGGTCGCGAAAAGCCGAGGTGGTTCCGACCACCCGAAACCCGCGGTGCATGTCACCCATCGACAACGGAATTGTCCACGCCACGACCGGATCGTCGGCAATCATATGATAGCTCTCTCGGCTCAGATTCTGCGTGGGAAACCCCACGTTAAAGACCGCCTGCAACAATAATTGCGGCCCGCCACTGCGGGCACCCACCACCAAATCTGTGCCGGAAACCGTGCTTAAAAAACTCTCGCGCGTGGTCTGCCGAATCCGTTCCACCCCGAGCAATAACATGACACTGCTCGCGATCGACAGGCCCGTGAGGATCACGGTCGAGCGCCGGTTCATCAGCGATTGCCAGGCAAGTCGCAGCAACATCAGGCACGCCCTCCCGCTTGATTGATTGCACGCAGATCCACCGTCCGATCGAACCGCGCCCCCAGTTCCCGATCGTGGCTCACCATCACGATACTGCTCCCGGTCGTGGCGATCGAACGGCACAACCGCTCCACAAATTCGTCGCGACGATCCACATCCAGTGCCGAGGTGGGTTCATCGGCGATGATCATGGCCGGAGCCCCCAACAACGCCCGGGCCAAAGCCACGCGTTGCTGCTGACCCACACTGAGCTCCGTCACAGGCCGATCCCGCGCATCCGCCATGGCCAATTCCCCAAGCATTTCCTCGGCGGCCGCCGCGATCGTTTTCCCTTCGGTCTCCAACCGCGCTCGACGCGACGCCGAGAACCGCGCTGGCAGGACCACGTTGTCCACGACAGAAAGGTAGGGCACGAGATTGAACTGCTGAAAAACAAACCCGATCTGATCCGCCCGCAGCGCATCCCGCTCGGCTCCCGTCAGCTCGGTCAAATCCTGGCCCAAGACTGAAATCTTCCCCGTCTGAGCTTCCAAAACGCCTCCGATCAGGTTCAGGAGAGTCGTCTTTCCGCAACCACTCGGACCGTGCAAAAATAAGGACCCTCCCCGTGGAACGATGAGTTCCTTGATGTCCAGAATCGACGCGTGCCCCGTCGTCCACGCAAAGCGCAGATCATGGATTTCAAGCAGGGATTCAGCGACGGCGGGCATGGGATTTCAGAGCGAACAAAAAAGACAAAACCGGATTACAGGGAAAATGCGAATCGTGGTTTCGTTCTTCACCAAATCTCTTTTGCTTTGGATATGACGCCGTCGCGTATGAAGTTTTTCGAAAGGATCTCCGCGATCCTGTTCGGACTTGCGCTGACCGGATGTTCATCGCCCAAAAATACCAAGTTATCCTCGGCTCCCGCGGTCTCACCACCCCCCACGACCAGCGTGGCCGCAGCCCCCGCGTCCGAAGAGAAACCCCTGCCGCCCCGTCCGCGGCCCAATTTCGGCTCACCGCCCCAGAACTACGACCCTCTTGCCAGCCCACACCCAAATCTATTTGATCCCTCAAAACTCGGCCAACCCGATTATTGCTGCCCCATCCACGGTTTTAATCCCCCGATCGAATAATTCAAAGATCTTCTGCCTCCCAGGCGGTAGGGCTCGATCGCCGAGCGAGCCAGCAGTGGAGTGAGTCAGCAACATGCCCCCCCAGACCCAACGCCGGCGGTCTCGGCGAGACACGCCCTACCTCAACCCTTGCTGATCTCCATCCACCAGCCAATCGAGCATGGGTCATTGGTCATTGGTCATTCGCGCGAAGCGCGCCTCATCGTGATCTCCCCTTGCGAGTCAGCTCATTTCGGTAACATTCTAACGACCATGCTATGCGCCCTCCTTTGCCTCGGGTTACTCACCACCGCGCTCGCCGCGGAACCCATCGAACTGCTCTGGCCCGACCTGCAAGGCGTGGTTGAGGAATTCGAAGACCCCTTTACCAAACTCGATAGCGATCAACTCTTCCAACTCGGTATGGTCGCACGCTTGCGCGGCAGCGCCGCAGCCACCGGTAAACCCCTACCCGCCGAAGACGCCGCCGAACTCGCCGATCGCACCAAACAATTGGAAGACGCCGGTATCGACATCGACTACCTGCTCGATCAACGCGCCAAGATCACCGAGATGCGCCGCCAACGCGCCATGAACACCCGTGAAGACTACGACGGGAAAACGGTTCGCATGCCCGGCTATCTGCTGCCGCTCGATGTCACCGAAGGCGAAGTCACGGAATTCCTCCTCGTGCCGTGGGTCGGTGCCTGCATCCACACTCCACCGCCGCCGCCCAACCAAATTGTTTACGTGAAACTAGCGAAGCCTTGGAAGGTTCGCAGCCAATGGGAACCCGTCTACGTCGAAGGCACCATGCAGTCCGGCGACGTCACCAAAGACCTCTACCTCGTAGATGGCACCGCCGACATCCACATCGGCTACACCCTCAAAGCCGCCCTCACGACGCCCTTCGACAACTGAGTATAAGGCGCTCCCTGAACTCTTCGCATAGAATTCCGCTGCTTGTTTTATATCTTAATTGGTAGCGCCTCTGGGAATGACCGCCGATGAATCCGCGCTCGGCGTAAACCACCTCATCGGGTTGAAGTCACCCGCATTCGGATCCCTTCGCAATCAAGGGATTATTCCTCCAGACCCGCTGCCTCCGCGATGTCTGCCCAAGCGTAGTAGTGAAACGTCTGATCAGTGGACATGCCCACGAATAGACCTCCCGGGAATCCGGGCAGTTTCGCTGCCGTCACGTCGCTGCCATCACTGTCCAAGGTCGAGAGCTTCACCACGCTGACAAGCTGGTGGTCATGCGGATCCGTCGCCGTGCCTTCGCGCGTGAAAATGCGGAACGTATTGGCCTGTTGATCCGAAACCAAAATGTAGCCCGTGCCCGGTCCGGTCGGGTAAATTGAAATTCCCTCGTGGTCGCGCGCGAATCCCGTGGTGCCAAACACCGCCAGTTCGTCCTCTGCGTCTTCCGCTGCGGGATCGGCGAGGTATTTCCGCACGCCGTAGGTTTCATCGGACGCATAGACATATCCGAGTTCGGTATCGACTGCCAAGGCCTCGATTTCCTTGCGCCCGCTCCACGTGCCGAAGGCCCGCACGAAGAGACCGCGCAGCTGCCCCGTGCCATCATCTACCAAGCGGTATTGGTGCAAATAGCCTTGTTGCGGCGCGCCAAAGTCGGAGCGACTGACGATGGCAAACAACGCGCCATCGAATGGACGGCGATACAACGCGATGCCCATGACATCACGAGCACGCTCGCCCTCAAAAACTGGGATTCCGCCTCCGTCAATTGGCCGCATGTCGGGTAGCGAATACACGCGCAGCCGATGCGCATAACGCTCGGCGACCACCGCGACGTCGGTCGGTTTACCCCCCACCGCAATATCGTAAGCAAGGTCGACGTTGTTGGGGCGCAGAATGCCGCGCACGGAAAGGTCCTTCCGTTCCACTCCATCCAATCCAAACACCATCAGGGCGCCGTCTTCATCCTTGTCGGTGCCGATAACCAGGCTGTCCGCCGGGTTCGCACGGTTCACCCAAATGGCGGGATCGTCGGTATCGTAACGCGCGGCGGTGGTCACCACGCGCGGTTTCACGAGGACTTCATTGGCCGCAACGGAAGGCGCAACCCAGATAGTCACGGCGGAGAGAAAAGAGAGGGCGAATCGAACAGGCATCGAAAAAGGTGGTGAAAGGGAAATTAAAGAAGCGTGGG
>CBFHXU010000216.1:0-386 GCA_965659875.1 uncultured Opitutaceae bacterium | reverse complement strand
CCCCAAAAGGGGTCGCGCACGCTGATGTGGCTTGGTTTCGGAATCAATCCGAACACCCCAAAAGCTCACTCACATTCTCCAGCGGAATCCGAGATTGGCGCTGGTGTCGTAGATTTCGATTTGGCCATTGCGCTTGCCTTGACCGTTGTCGCTCGGGAGGTAAACGCGGAAAGGTTCGTCGGTGATATTCACCCACTCCGCGAAGACTTCCCAGTTATCATCAATTTCATAGCGGACCACGAGATCGAGTTGGCTGAAGTCATCGATGTAGAAGTCTTCGACGGCCGAACCACCGATCGCCTCATCTTCACGCAGGTGAGCGTCGCGATGGTTCATCGCCAATCGCACAAAGAATGGTCCTTTGTCGTAGGTCAGAGCGATGTTCG
>CBFHXU010000215.1:0-4570 GCA_965659875.1 uncultured Opitutaceae bacterium | reverse complement strand
CATCAACCGTGGCCCAGGCGCGAATTTGCAGATTCACCGAGCTGTCGCCCAGTGACTGCACCATGACCTGAGGGGCAGGGTCCTTCAGAAAACGGGATTCCTCATCCACTATCTGCTGCAGTGCCCGAAAGCCGGCGTCGAGGTCGTCGTCGTAGGCAACGCCGACGACGACGTCCATCCGGCGGGTGCCGTTGCGGGTAGAGTTCTGGATGGTCGCATTCCAGACATTGGAGTTGGGGGCTGATATGTATTGCCCGTCCGGCGTCTGCAGGATGGTGGTAAACAGGCTGATCTCCTCCACCGTGCCACCGGTGCCACTGAAGGTGATGTAGTCTCCAACCCGGAAAGGCCGCAGAATCAGCATCATGATGCCGGACGCAATGTTGCTCAGGGTGTCTTTCAACGCCAGACCAACGGCCAGACCGGCGGCACCAAGAATGGCGACAATGGATGTGTGTTGATTCCCAGTTTACCCAAAGCCGCCATGACAACGACGAGCACCATGAGAATGTTGGCAATCTTGCAGAGAAAACCGGAAAGCGTGTCGTCCATCCCGCCTTTTTGGAAAGCCTTACGAAGCGTTCCCGTCAGGATATTGGCGATCATGCGACCGATGACGAAGATGGCTATAGCCAACACGATGTTAATAGCCCAATCGACACCCTCGGTCATGAGCCATTGTTTTACTGCGGTAGTTGTATCAGCGGAGTCTTCCATTTCGTTAATAAGGTTAAAGTTCCATATAGGGCTAATACCCTATATGGATGCGTGGATTGACCTGAATCTGGAGAGATATTGAATTCAAAGCTATGGCGATGACTCCCTCACAAACCAGTTCGACTCTTAAACAACTGGACCATCGTCCGCGCAAAAATTTGGGGCAGAACTTCCTCGTCGATTCAAACATCGTCGCTAAATCGATCAGGCTCGCGGAGGTGATCCGCGGTGACCAAATCGTGGAGATCGGCCCAGGCTTGGGCACATTGACCGAGTCTTTGCTGCATGCCGGGGCCAACGTTTGGGCCATCGAATTCGATGCCACCCTCGCCAACCATTTACGCAACGAACTCTCCCCCGCCCATCCGGACAACCTGCATCTTAAGGAGGGCGACGCGTTGGATCATCCGCGGGCAGGTTTACCCCTCTCTGCACTGAGCGAAAACGGGTTCAAGGTGGTGGCAAATCTTCCCTACGCCATATCCACACCATGGTTGGACGCGATGTTTATTCAACCTTTGGCCGCCCGCATGGTGCTGATGCTTCAACGGGAAGCCGCTGATCGATTTTCCGCCCAACCCGGTGGAAAACAATTCGGAGCTATTTCGATTTTCCTACAGTCCGCTTATGACATCGAGCCGGGGCACAAGGTGCCGGCAAACTGCTTCCACCCTCGCCCGGATGTGGAGTCTTATCTGCTGAATATCCGACTCAAAGCAGATCCCTTCCTTTTTGACCCGACGACCAAGATCCTAATTCGGGAGTGTTTTCAACAGCGTCGAAAACAGATCGGTGCCCTGCTCAAAAAGAAACTCGGTGATGGCGGCGCGGAATGGATTAGTTCGCTCAGGGCCGAGGGATTGGATTACCGGGCGCGGCCCGAACAGATCCCGATTTCCGCCTGGCAGCGACTTAAGAGCGACTAAACAGTCGATCTCAATTTAAGCGGACCTGAAATTCCGGTGCCCCTTGATGAAGCCGGGGGAACAAACCACCCAGGAAGATGAGCACGCCCCCCATCTCCTTCGCCTCCTCGAGGGCAGTCCAGAGGTTATAGGGCAAGGTGTTCAGCTCATCGTTTTCGAGATAGGGATCGGTCAATACCTCCACCCCCAACGCGCCTCCTAAATAGACGCCGCCCGCCAAAACAAATCGCATCGCCAAAGGCCGGGGGATTTTAAGCAGAAATGGAATGAAATAGAGACCCGCAGCTCCGGCCACAATCGCACCCGGCACCGTCCATGACATGTCGCCCATCAGATCAAGGCTGTTTACGGTTTCATGCATTCCTGCAATTTCATCAATGGAAAGCAGGAGGAATCCGATGGACAGCAGATGCCACCGTTCGGAAAGAGACGAATCCGCTGAGGGCACGGTTTTGGCATTTATCCACAGGCTGAGCGAGGTGAGTAGCAGTAACATCGCCGAAAACCACGTCGGAAAACTGTCTTCTTCATCCACGTCAAAAATTTGCCGGGCCAACCAATCCAATTCGGTAATTTGATAGTGGATCACGTTGAGCAAGACGTGAATTCCTACCAATACTCCCGCTATTATCCACAGTGTGAGGAGCAGCCTGTTGAGGTTAATTTTCAGGGTGATGAGCACAGCGAGATTCCTACACCAGGCAGCGAAGTCGGTAAAAGTAAAAGGGCCTCATCCTTTTCGATGAGACCCTGATTTCTTGAATGAAATTTCACAATTGGACCTACGTAATTGCAAATCCCATGCGTTTAAGTTCTTTTTTAGCGAATTCATTCGGGGAACTTAGATCAGACGCAGATAATGGAAAACTTCGTAAGCCTATCTGCTCATGAAAGAACCACAACGTGTCCGCAGCAACGTGCACCCCTAAAGCCGTCTGGCAGCCCCCGTCCAACTCCCTTTGAAAGGCCCGCTCCAAGGTAACTGAAATTTCAGTCTTACGGTCCAAAACTTTCTTAATTTTTTCTGAATTGTCCCGCCGACATTGGATCGCGATCGCAGCTTGGCCCACGGCCGGAACCATCGATTCGAACCCCAAGACCCGAAATTCCGTGCCGGGCCACGATCCCATGCCCAAGCGCGAGAGGCCTGCCGCCGCCAACACCGTCGCATCCGCCACCCCATCCTGCCCAATCTTACGCAATCGCGTATCCACATTGCCGCGAATCTCGGAAAATTCCACGTCGGGATAAAGCATCGCGAGTTGCAATCGGCGTCGCGGGCTTCCCGTGGCGATGGTTCGGGGCGTTTCAACGCCTTCCCTCACGACCAATACATCCCGTGGGTCCACCCGCGGTAAGTAACCCGCGACGTCCAAACCGTCAGGCTGCTCACCGGGAAGGTCCTTGGCACTGTGGACCGCGATGTCGGCCCGTTTTTCGAGCAACGCGTCTTCCAGCTCTTTCGTGAAAAGGCCTTTACCGCCCCGCTTCTCGAGTGACCAAGCCGTCTGACGGTCGCCCGTGGTGGTCATGGTCAGCAACTCGATTTCCGCGCCCAATGTTGTCTGTAAATGCGCAGCGACCTGATGGGTCTGAGCAAGAGCGAGCGGACTTTTGCGGGTGGCGATGGTGATTTTTTCCATGACGTCTAAGTTTCCCTAAAAAAGAAGCGGGCCACGATGGGCAGCAAGCGAACTCGCAACCCGTCGTGACCCGAGAGTCTATTTAGCAGCTAGGAGCGAACGCTTAGTAGCTCGCGGAAACACCCTTGATGTTCTTCTTGGCCATCCAGGGCATCATGGAGCGCAGACGGGCCCCTGTCTTCTCAATCTGGTGCTTTTCGCCGGCCTTGAGGAGCTTGTTGTATTTCTTGAGGCCACCCTTGTGCTCGCGCACCCATTGCTTGGTGAACTTGCCGCTTTGGATCTCTTCGAGGATCTTCTTCATCTCGGCCTTGGTGTCCTTGTTGATGACACGGGGACCGCGGGTAATGTCGCCATACTTGGCGGTCTCGGAAATCGAGAAACGCATGCCGGCAATACCGGACTCATACATGAGATCGCAGATGAGCTTCAGCTCGTGCAAACACTCGAAGTAAGCCATTTCGGGCTGGTAGCCGGCTTCAGTGAGCGTTTCAAATCCGGCCTGAACGAGTGCGCTGGCACCCCCGCAAAGCACGGCCTGTTCACCGAACAGATCGGTTTCGGTCTCTTCCTTGAAGGTGGTTTGGAGCACACCAGCGCGGGTCGAGCCGATGCCTTTCGCCCAGGCGAGCGCGGTCTTCTTGGCCTTGCGAGATGGGTTCTGATCCACGGCGATGAGCGCGGGCATGCCCTTTCCTTCCTGATAAAGACGGCGCACCATGTGACCGGGGCCCTTGGGCGCGACCATGATGCAATCCACGTCTTCGGGGAGTTTGATCAATCCGAAGTGCACGGCGAGACCGTGCGAGAAGAGTAACGTCTTCCCCTTGGTGAGATTGGGCTCGATGTCGTTTTTGTAAACGTCCGCCTGCACCATGTCGGGCAATGCGACCATGATCACATCGGCACGCTTAACCGCTTGGGCGGTGACGTAGACTTTGAATCCTTGCTTACGAGCAACGGCGGCCGACTTCGATCCCTTGTAGAGGCCGATGATGACGTTAACGCCGGAGTCCTTCAGGTTCAGCGCGTGGGCGTGACCTTGGGAACCGTAGCCGATGACGGCGACGGTCTTATTCTTGAGGACGGCGAGATCGGCATCCTTGTCGGTATATACTTTGGCAGGCATGTTAGTTATCCAGTGGGGGTTGAGTTAAAATGAGGGGTGACTTTACCGCGTCAGCGCGAGTTGCCCGGTGCGGGCCAGTTCGATAATGCCGAAGGGTTCGATTAAACCGAGGAAGGCGGAGACCTTGTTTTTGTTGCCGGTCATCTCGACAATGA
>CBFHXU010000214.1:0-4577 GCA_965659875.1 uncultured Opitutaceae bacterium | reverse complement strand
CCTGCAGAATCGTGATATCTTCGATTATCACACCAACCTGTTCCAAGGCACGACGAATGCGGTGAATACCGACTTCGACGTCGCCCAAGTATACTTGGAGCAAGGGTTCTTCAATGACAAGATGGGCCTCGAGCTCGCTTGGAACGAGCAATCGCGCCATCAGTCCCGCTTTAACGCGTTCTCGTCCGGTGACTCCAAGATGATCCGACTCGAAGTTACGGAACATCACGCTCCTGGAGATTCAAACTGGGACGGCCAAGCCGACCGTTTGGCCAACGAGAATCTGCTGCGTCCGGTCATCCGCTGGAATGACAATACCACCACCGTACAGGACACCGAGCAGGAAACTGTTCGAGCCACGTTATACGCCGTTCTCGACACGCGGGACTTTTCAGACAACTGGATCACTAAGGTGCTCGGTTCGCACACGTTCACCGGTCTCTACGAGGACCGCCAGAACGACAACTACCAGATCCAGACCCGTGGCGCCTGGTGGGCTGACAACAGCAAGTATCCGGGGTCCCGCGACATCTCAAACGGTGCGAGCGACAACTTCCGCCGTATTGTGAAGAGCCAGATCTTCCTGGCTGACAGTGTGGCCGGGCTTACCGATCCCAACCAACTCCGACTTAATCTAGACGGTGGTGTCCAGGTTCCTGTTCCCCAGATTGGGGAAGAATACGGCATCTGGTACTTCGATAACAACGGAAGTATCGACGACGGTCAAATCGCCACCTGGCGCATCATTGAGAATATTCAGGGAGGCAACATCAGCCGCACGACCCTCGAATCTTCCGCCATCAGCGTGCAGAGCCACATGTTCTGGGACAACATCGTAGCGATGTATGCCATTCGTGAAGATGAACAGACCTCATGGCGCCGCATTCAGGAAACGGGGGCACGTGGTCCAACCGGATCCACCGCCCTGCGCATCGAAGACGAAGGAATCAACGAAACGGACGGTAACTTGAACCTCGATTTGCTCAATCTCGAGGCTACTCCATTCGCCATCGACAAGGGTGAAACCGAAACGTGGAGCGTAATCGGCAAGTATCCAGAAGCTTGGCTCGGTGACCTGCCCTTCGGCATGGATCTCCAAGGCCACTACTACGAGGCCGAGAGCTTCCAGCCCGCCAGCGGACAGGTGAATATCCTGAATGAGCCGCTGGTGAGCCCGCTTGGCACCACCAAGGAATGGGGTGCCACCGTCGGCCTCTTCGACGGTCGCCTCTCGATTCGCTACAACAACTTCGAGACGATCAACGCCAACTCCCGCACCAACTTGGGTGGAGCGCTCGGCAACATCGTCGGTCGGATTGGTAACTTCACCCTCGGTCGTATCACCGAAGCTGAAGAAGGTGGAGTATCCCTCTTCCCCAACGCTGAGGACGCCCTGCTCACCACCACCACCAATCCCAGCAACCGCCAACGCCTTTCCGGCACGGATGCTGACTTGCTCGGGGTGAACAGCTTCGACGAATACTACCAGCGTATCATCGACATCCTGCCTCCTCGCATTCAGGACATCTATGATTTCCGCGTAGTGCGGAATCCCGACGGTTCCATCGATACGTTCAGCATTCCACTCAACGGCTCCTTGCAATCGACTCGTGACTTCGTGGCCACCGGTCATGAAATCGACATCGCTGGTAAGCTGACCAAGAACATCAGCGTCTCCTTCAATGTCGCCCAGCAAGAAACCGTCACGTCCAACACCGGACCGATCGCCATCCCGTTGGCCCTCGAAATCATGGAACGCATCAAGGCCCAAGGTTTCTATGACATTCGCGACAGTCCTTTCCAGGTTGAACAAGGTGCGGTTGGCGCTTCCCGTTATGAGGGCGAGCTCCGCACCCTGCGCACCCAGAAGGCTCTCGACGGAACCAAGACACCTGAACAACGCGAATGGCGTTGGAACCTCACCGGTCGTTATGACTTCAATGAGGGTCGCCTCAACGGTCTGTCAGTCGGTGGCACCCTGCGTTATCAAAGCGACATCGCCGCGGGTTATCCTAACCTGCTCGATCAATTCGGTAACGTGGTCCCCGATGTGGCCAACCCCCACAAAGGACCGGATGCCCTCAACGGTGACATGTTCATCCGTTACCGCACGAAGTTGTCCGAAAAGATCGGATGGAGCATCCAGTTGAACGCGCGTAATATCTACCGCAAAGATGGAAACCACGACACCCCGATCTTCATCAATCCGGATGGCAACGTTGCTCAGATTCGTATCCCGGTTGAGCAACAGTTCTTCCTGACGAACACGTTCAGCTTCTAAGCTCTTCGCTTAGATCCAAAATCTTCAGAGCCCGCTCGATTCGAGCGGGCTCTTTTTTTGTGGGTCAGAGAACAGCCGCCACCTCCGCGGACCGGACGGAGCCGGTCCCTCCCCCTGAGAGGCAGCATTCCGGGGAGGGATGGCCTCTCCAGCACTCCGCGGACCGGACGGAGCCGGTCCCTCCCTTCCTAAGAGGCAGCATTCCGGGAGGGACGGCCAGGTAAGGTGGGCTCGCCGCAGTATCCGCCGAAGCTTTAGTCGCCTCGGGCTACCTTGGCGAAGGAGGAAGCGCGCCGTTCCATCTGACCCACCAAGCAAAAGCAATCCTTCGTATTCGCCCTTGGAATACGCTTCCAGAAGGCCTACCAAACCAGTGGTGCGACTCATCCTCCCAGTCCTTTTTCTATTACTTCTGACGGCCCCAACCGCAGGTCTAAGAGCGGATGCGGCCGAATCCCCGCTTACCTCTCGCGGTAAAGAACTGGCCGCCCTCCATTGCAGCGCCTGTCACGAACTACCCGCCCCCAACGAACTCACGCGGGAAAGCTGGGAATTTTGCCTCACCTACATGGGCTATTTTTTAGGCATCGACGATGGGGCACCTGAATTCGGTGATCAAGAGCAGGCGATTCTCTCCGCTCGGAAAGACTTCATCACCACCGCCGGATTGATGCCGTCCGCTCCGGTCCTTTCCTCTGACGAATGGGAAACACTGCGCACCTTTTACCTCAGTAATTCCCCGACCGAACCGCTCCCGCAAACGCCTCGACCCGCGATCCAAGGAGAGACCCATTTATTTCGAGCCCAACACACGCGTTACGATCGACCCCAAGCCTTGACCTCAATGGTGCTCATCGACGAAGAGCGACAACAGATGCTCCTGCACGACGGTCTCACCGAAAACCTTACCATATTGGATCGTGACGGAGACCTGATTGCCCAACACCCCGCTCCAGGCGTAGTGCTGGTCGAAGGTGAGTTTAAGGGAAAAGAACTTCTGCTCCTTAGTATCGGGGATCTATTCGCCTCTCGCATCGGCGAAGGCTTCGGCGAATTGCAACGGGCTCGAGTCGTGGGAGGCCTATTCTATGGACTCGAAGTGCTCATCGCCGGACTGCACCGACCTTCCGATTTTGTGTCTCACGATTTAAACTCCGATGGTCAACTCGACGCCCTGATCAGCAACTTCGGCGACTACACCGGCAACCTCAGTCTCTACTTGGGCAATCCCGACGGATCCAGCTACGATAAGACGCCGATCAAACTGCTCGAACAACCCGGAATCGTGCAAACTCAGGTCCACGACTTCACCGGTGACGGCCGACCCGACATCGCCGTGCTGGCCGGCCACGCCCGCGAAGGACTCAGTATTTTGGTGAATCAAGGCGACGCGATATTCGAGTCCCATGCCATCACGACCCAGTCAGCGACGTTTGGCTATACTGGTCTCGAACTGCGTGATTTTAATCAAGATGGTCAGATGGACATCATCACGCTGAACGGCGACAACGGAGATTCGGACCCCTACAACACTTTGAAACCCGATCACGGTATTCGCATTTATCTGAATCGCGGAAACCTTGAATTTGAATTGGCGTATTACTATCCGATGCACGGTGTCTTCGGCGCCGAAATTGAAGACTTCGATGGCGACGGAGATCTCGACATGGCCGCCATTGCCTTTCACCCCGATTTTGACACCTCGCCGGTGGAAAATTTCGTATATTTAGAGCAGACCACGCCGCTCGATTTTAGTCCCTACAATCACGCTGCGACCGCGGCGGGACGTTGGATGACGATCGACAGCGGTGACCTCGACGGTGATGGCGACAAGGATCTCGTCCTCGGTGCCGGATACTCTCCGGTTGGGCTCAGATTCAAACATCCTGAACTCTGGAAAAAAATGATGCTCGAAGGACCGGCCCTTCTCGTGTTGGAAAACCAGTTGTGAATTCGCCCCTCTTCCCACGCGACGTCCTGCAAAATTCGCTATGAAAATCTACTTCATGGGCATCTGCGGAACCGCCATGGGCAATGCCGCTCTTTTGGCCAAGTCCAATGGCCATGAAATCACGGGATCGGATTCAGGTATTTACCCGCCCATGAGCGACGTGCTCGCCGCGGCAGGGATCCCGATGAACGAAGGCTACGATGCCGATCGACTTGCAGCATCCGCACCAGATCTCGTTGTCATCGGCAACGCCATGAGTCGCGGAAACCCGGAAGTCGAATGGCTCCTCGAGACCCGCGAAATACGTTACACCTCACTGCCCGCTCTACTGGCTGAAACCGTATT
>CBFHXU010000213.1:0-4603 GCA_965659875.1 uncultured Opitutaceae bacterium | reverse complement strand
TGGTAATCTTCGCATTACTCACCTAGTCTTGGAACGCGGGGGAAGGTTGCACTGCCGTCGGCGTCACCATTTCGGGGGTTGTGATGATGGTCACTCGAGGTGGCTCCTCAACCGGTGATTCTTCATCCGAGGCCTCACCATCAATCACGGCCTCAACCGCATCAGTCACCTCGTCATGCGCCGCGGCCGCGTCTTGCGCCTTATCGATCAATTGACCGGCCACGGAACTCGGACCCGCCGGTTCAGTGGTCGCGGGAGGGGCGGCGACCGGAGTCGCGGGCTCCACATAATCATCCGCACCGCCGAACATCATGTTATAAACCATGTAGCCGCCGGCACCGATCGCCCCCAGCAATAGAATCGCAATCACCACCACCGCGACTTTGAAAATCGGTCGCTGCTCGGGACGAAGTCTTTTCCGCGCGGGCGCTTCCGAATCGTCATCGTCATCATCATCGATGTCCTCCTCCGACGGTAGCGGCATGGGAGGTGCAGTCGCGGACTTTCCGTTCTCATCGGTAACAACGGGAACAGGAGGGGGTAATTTCTTGCCGGGAGGCGGCGGCAAGTCCGGAGAAGCCGCGGCGTCAGCCGGTTTATCCTGGGACTCCGGAGTGTCCGCGGTTTTGCTGATGTTGAGTTTCAGTTTTGGCTTTTCAGTATTGGTCTTCTTCAAGGCTTCCACCACCGCCGGATCGAGCGCGGGATTGGATTGATCGCTATGTTCTGCCGCGGGAGCGTCTTCCCGGCCATCCGCAGATTTGGCTTCGGCCGCAGGGGGCGGAGGAGGCGGAGCTGCCACAGGGGCCGGTTCAGTTGCCTTTTCTTCAGCCGGTTTCTCAGCCGCGGTATCCGTGCCGAGAGAAAGTTTGGGTTTTAACCGCGGTTTGGATTCGGCTGCCGGTTCCGCGGGCTGGGCCACCTCGGGTTCGGGGGCTGGAGACTCCGCCGGGGCCGGTTCTTTTTTCGCGTCGTCTCCCAGCTTGATTGAAAGTTTGGGTTTAGCCCGCGGTTGGGCGGGTTCCGCAGCGGGTTCTGGCGTTGGGGGGGATTCCTTCGCCGGTTCAGCCGTCTTCGGTTTGAGCGAAAGCGAGGGTGCCTCCGACGATGCGCTGTCGGTTTTGGGCTTGAGCGAGAGTTTGGGCTTCTCGGTCTGAGCGTCCTTGGAATCTGCAGCCGCTTCGTCATCCGCCGGTTTTTTTCGCGGGCGCAGACTCAAAGCAGGGGGATCTTGCTCGTCACTCATGCGTCGAATTTCACCAACGTGCGCCCGGGTTGCGATTCCTTTTTTGCATATTGCGCCAAGAGGGAAACGACATTGATCACCACGATTGACGGTCCGTTAGGGAAAACAGAGCCTCTTGAAACTGAATTCTCCCTCCTCCAATGACTTAGCCGAGGCCCGCCGTGGGGCCAGCGCCGCGTTCACGGCCTATCTCTTATGGGGCACCCTGCCGGTATACTGGAAATTCTTGGCCGGGATTCCGGTAGTCGAGCTCATGGCGCACCGTTTTTTATGGACCTTATTGGCGGTGGTGGCCTTCCAAACCCTTCGGGGCCGCTTGGGAGCCCTGGGAGGCACCTGGGGAGATTCCCAGAACCGACGGGCGCATCTGCGCGGCGGCATTTTGATTGCAATCAACTGGGGTTGTTTCGTCTGGGCGCTGCTCAATGACCGGATAATCGAAGCCAGTCTCGGATATTTTCTGGTGCCGTTGCTCAATGCCGCTTTGGGCCGATTTATTTTCAAGGAGCAGCTCGACGGCTGGCAGAAGGCCGCATTGGCTCTGGCCGGACTTGGGGTCGCCGTGCTGTTCACTCAGATCGAAAACCCTCCTTGGGTAGCACTGGGCATCGCGGGAAGTTGGAGTCTCTACGGGGTGGGTCGTAAACAATCGAGCGCGAGCGCCATCAATGGTCTGGCCCTCGAAATGAGCTTCGTCGCTCCGGCTGCACTCGCCTATCTCCTCTGGGCGCATGGGCGCGGGGACGCGGCCTTTGGCGGATTGACGCTTCAGGTCGACCTCCTCCTCGCCGGGACCGGCATCATGACCATGATTCCCTTGGTGCTCTTCGCTTACGCGACTCGACGTCTGACCTACACTACGATCGGACTCCTGCAATACGTGGCGCCCACTTGCCATTTCTCGATGGGTTGGCTGATTTTCGGGGGGCGATTCAGCGGCGTGCGCGTTGGTGGCTTCTCCCTGATCTGGCTGGGACTAATATGCTACGTCTACAGCTCCGTGTGCGTTCACCGCGCGGCCACCGCTCGCGTCACTCGCGGGGAGTGACTTTCAACATCTCCACTTCGAAGATGAGCGTGGCCATGCGAGGAATATCAGGTGCACGTCCGCGGGTGCCGTATCCCATTTCGTAAGGCACGATGAGGAGCCGCTTCTCCCCTTCGCGCATCATCAGCATGCCGAACTCCCATCCGGGGATAACTTTACCGCGATCGAGCTGAAAGGTGAAAGGGGCCTCGGGATCTTCCGCCGAATCAAACTGCGTGCCGTTGAGCAAACTTCCCTTGTAAAGCACCGAGACGGTGTCACCGCGTTTAGGTAAGGCACCATTGCCTTCACGCAGGAGTACCGTCCAGAGCCCGGTCGAGGTACGGATAGCGTTGGGCCACTTCTGCTCCACTTGAATCAAATCACGCGGAGGCAGCTTCTCCCGCTGAGCCGAAGCCAGCGCGGGAAACATAAGGGCTGAAACTATCAACAGCAAAAAATAACGACGCATGGTCAGAGACTAGATCATTTATGTGCGAGGGCGGAAGCCCGATTTACATCCGTAGCTAATTCACTTCCGGAGTTCGGAGCAAAAAAAAGCGGAGCCCGTTGAGGGCTCCGCTCGAAATAGAGATGGGAGGGTTTGGTCCAGTCGATCGCTTAGTAGCGATCGCGGCCACCGCCACCGCCACGACGGTCGCCGCCGTAGCCACCGCCACCGCCGCCACGACGATCGCCGCCGCGGCCGCCGCCACCGAATCCGCCGCCGAATCCACCGCCACGAGGACGATCTTCTTTCGGACGGGCTTCGTTGACGGTCAATGCGCGACCACCGAAGTCTTGGCCATTGAGAGCCTCAGCTGCTTTGGCCGCATTCTCGGGAGTGTCCATGGTGACAAATGCGAAGCCGCGAGGGCGGCCGGTCATTTTGTCCATGGCGACGAAGACGTCGGTGACATCACCGAATTCGGCGAACGCGTCGCGCAGCTCGTCTTCGGTGGTTTTGAAGGACATGTTTCCTACGTAGAGTTTGGAATTACTCATGATGTTAATGATTTTCGTCGATACTCGTCTGCCTGCAGTCCGTTCCCGACCATCGGGTTTCAAATCATCACCTAAGCCTAACCCAAACGACGATCTACCAGTTCCTGTTAACTAACGCTTTTCTAACGAACGAGGTCAGCAGAAACCCGGCGGACCCAAATGCAACAACAAACCAAGGGGGTCCGGGGGGCCGAAACAAACTTGTAACACCAGCTAACTCCTTGATCAGGAGGACTCACTCTTCCCGTTCCAACCAAATGTCATGCAGCGGGTGGATATCCAGCAATGTGCCATGCCACCCTTTTACCTCCGTGCTCACTGCTTTTACACTGGTGTAGAAATAAAGCGGAATAATGGGGCATTCCTCGCCGAGGATACGTTCCATCTCATAGAATAATTCAGCCCGTTCGACCGGATCTCGCACCGATTGCACATCGCGGACCAGGCGATCGTAGCGGGCGTTGGACCAACTCGTGCGGTTGTTGCCACCATCAGTGACCATCATGTCGAGAAAGGTCATCGGATCCACGTAATCTCCGATCCAGGCGCTCCAGGCCACATCGTAGTCCTGAGTGTTCGTCGAATCGAGATAGACCTTCCATTCTTGATTATAGAGTTTCACCTCAATGCCGAGGTTGGCCACCCACATCGATTGCAATGCCTCCGTGACAATGCGGCCCGAGTCCGAAGTCGGGTAAAGTATTTCGATTGAGGGGAAATCTTCCGGTTTGGCGATCCCCGCATCCGCCATCGCTTCGGCGAGCAATCGCCGAGCCTCTTCCACATTGTCCTCAAACGTATCGGCAGGCTCATACCCGGGCATCTTGGGCGAGAAGTGCCGAGCCGGGAACTTCGCCCCGCGCAATACTTCTTTCGTCAGGCCGACGCGATCAATCGCCAACGCCAGAGCTCGGCGCACCCGGGGATCCTTCAGTTGAGGACGACTGACATTTACTTTGTAGAATGCCGCCGCCAAATACGGCTCAACCCGAAGCACATCCTGACGGTTCTCGCGATATTCATCCACCTTGTTCAATGGCATGCCATTGGTCACATCCAATTGTCCTGCCCTGAACATGCGTTCCTCCGTGTCCGTGTTTTCAATCGGATAGAACCGCACGCCGTCGATTTTCACGCTCTCAGCTCCCCAATAGGTCGGGCTGCGGCGCACATCGATGTGCTGGTTGGGTTTCCACTCCGTAAGAATGAAGGGACCGTTGCCCACGTAATTCTCAGGACGAGTCCAACGGGTGCCCTTTTTCTCAAGGCCGCCAAACTTTTCGACGGTCGGCAGATGCACGGGGTGCCAACTGTAATGCAGTAAT
>CBFHXU010000212.1:0-4726 GCA_965659875.1 uncultured Opitutaceae bacterium | reverse complement strand
CTGGACCCGGTGCCCCGACGGAGAACCCAACGCCGATCTCGAAGGACTTTGCCATCAGGTGCTGACGGGAGAGGAGGCGCCGTCCGAAACCCCACCCACAGCCGCGCCAAGCATCCCGGTTTCGAGAAAAAAAGTTTCTCTCCAGCCGTCGAAGGCCAAAAAAGACCAAGCGCTTCCGCCTTATCCGCATCAGCCTCACCGCACCGCCGACGAGCCCGTCTGGCTACACGTATTCAATCTTATGGTTTGGATCGTGCGCTGCGCCTACCGCGCCTATCAGGGATTTCCCCGCATCCTGCGGTGGGTCGTCATCATCTGGTTCATTACTTTCCTGTTCTCTCGAAACGACGACTCCGACGATTCGAACCGCAATGCTCGGGGCCCCGATGACCCCACCCCCACGAGCGAAGAATCCGCCGAAGGCGACGATATTAAAACCGGTCTTTTGGAGACTGCCCAGGAACTGCGGAACGTTGAAGGTTTTGGTGAATTCGGACGCATCATCGGCGCGGTGGCCGATGCCGCTCAGGCCGGCCGGCCCCTGGTGCTGACTCCTTTCGTTTACAACAGCACCGAAGCGACCAACGAGGAATTTACCAAACGCGTATTCAACCAACTGCTCCGATCCATCCGGGTCACCCGGGCCGACGAGGTCGCTGTCAGTCCGTCCGCTTTAGGGGTGGCACCGACTTCGGCCGACATCCTGGCCCGCATTTCCCGCACCGAATCCCGTTTCCTGCTTACCGGCTGGGTTGAAATCGAGGCCGCGGACAATTCCGCCCATTTTGAATTGGTGCTCCATTCCACCGATTCACCGTCTCTGATTTGGACGCAACGTTACCCCGTCGCGAACACGGATGCAGCCAGCATCGTAGATGATATTTTGGCCGCCCTCAGCACTCACGACGTGTTCGCTCCCGCCGCGCCTCCCGAGGATCCCGAAATACCCGAGACCCTCCCGGAAGCCGTTCCTTAGTTCGATCGCTTCTAACCGGTCGGACTATCCTCGTTCTCTTACTCGTTCTTTCCCTGACCCCTACCGATAAAGAGAAAGACCCGTCCTCTCCTCCCATGCACAATCTCATCCCGTCGACCGATGACCGTGCCCAGATCGATCCGGCGCACACCCAGGCCATCAAATCGTGGGTCGCCGAGGAACTCGATCTGGGCGAGGATGACGTCGTTTCCGTGCTGGAGGCGGGTTGCGTCGATGCGGGTTGTCCGTTGGTCGAAACCACTATCGCGGTATTTGGCGCCGACGGCTCGACCCGCAGTTGGAAACTCACCCGCCAGCGTTACGCCGTGGCGAAATTCATCGTGAAACAAGCGCTCGCCCAAACGCCTAAAACCCCCTAAACCCTGCGGCTAAATCGTGGAACACCGGCGAGAGTTTCTCAAAAAATCCTTGTGGTCCGCCCTCGCATGGTGGGCGGTTCCGGGACCTCTATTGCTCGGAGCCAGCGACACCCACGTCGTCGGTCGAGGCGATACGCTCAGTGGCATCGCCAAAAAATACGGCACCTCCGTCACGGCGTTAAAGTCAGCGAATAGTCTCAAATCTGACCGGATTCAGGTCGGCCAGAAACTAGCTCTACCGGGGGGCGCGGCTACGGCGGTTCACATTGTCACCCGAGGCGAGTCATTGAGCACGATCGCCCGACAATACGGCACGAGCATCCGTTCCATCCGCGAGGCCAACAATCTCAAGTCCGACCTCATTAGAGTCGGTCAGAAACTCACGATTCCGGGAAGTGGCTCCTCGCCCTCGTCCGGGCCTGTCATCCACGTGGTTCGCCGCGGCGAAAACCTCAGTTTGATCGCGCAAACCTACGGCACCCGCGTCAGTGCGATCAAAAAGGCCAACCGCCTCCGCTCGGACCGCATCACGGTGAACCAGAAATTAACGATCCCGGTCAGCCAGCCGCCTTCCGTAACCGCGGGATCCTCCCTCCTCGCCCCCGTTATCGCCGCCACCAACCGGATCCGCGTCGATTCCTCCCGTTGGCGTTACGTGGTCTGCCATCATAGCGCCATCGAAGCGGGCAACGCTGAAGTTTACGGCCGCGCCCACCAGCGGCGGGGCATGGAGAACGGTTTGGCCTACCACTTTGTGATCGGAAATGGCCGCGACTCCGGCGACGGAGAGATCGAAATCGGACCTCGTTGGCGCAAACAACTCCGGGGTGGCCACGTGCGGAAGACCGAGGTCAACGATTCGGGCATCGGCATCTGTATCGTGGGGAACCTGATGAATCACCGCCCCACCGATCGCCAGCGCCAAGCCATGAATGAGCTCATTGGATTTCTGAAAGACGGCCACACCCGCTCCAGTGCAGCGGTGACCGTGCACAAGCGGGTGGATAAAAATCACACCGTCTGCCCCGGAAAATACTTCCCTTACAGCGATCTCGATCGGTGGGCGTGATCAACAATCGTAGGGCGATTCATTCCCGCCTGGTTCAAAGGATACGATTTCTAAAAATCAGTTTTGCCCCCGTCACCGATTAGCGTCCAAGGTGCTCGGCTATGTTCGATATTTCCGGCACCATTAAGAAAATCTTTGAGGAGCAAACCTTCGGTAGCGGCTTCAATAAGCGCGAATTCGTGATCACAACCACCGCGGATCGCTATCCTCAGGACATCAAGTTTGAGCTCGTGAAGGACAAGGTCAGCTTGCTTTCCCCCTTAAAGGACGGTGACAAGGTGAAGGTGTTCTTCGATATCCGTGGTCGCGAGTGGAAGGAAAATTACTACGTAAACCTCAACGCTTGGAAGATCGAGTCCGTCGATGGCGGTAGCGGAGGCGCCCCCGACAACGGCGATGGCCCGCCTCTCCGTGAACCCGAAATGGGCGCAGGGGAAGTTGACGAGGAACCGCCGTTCTAAAAGCGGTGTCTGCCGCACGCCATGGCTCGATTTCTCTCCTTTGTCCTGATTGTCGCGGCTGCGCTCGCCTCCCCAGCAGCGGCCCAGTTCGTCAAAATGGGTCCGTGGACCGGAGGGGTTACCCCCCACACGGCCGAAATCCGGATGATCTTAAACGAGTCGCGTCTGGCCAGTTTAGAGGTCAGCTCGAACAAGAACTTCAACCGTTACGTCACGTTCCCCCAACTGGGGCGCAAGCCTCATCACCCGGACAATCTGGCGTATTTTTCGATCCACCATCTCGAGCCCGATACGACCTATTACTACCGGGTTACCGCTGGTCGTTTGAAGGAAGTTAATACCATCGGCACCTTCAGGACTCCCGCCGCCGTAGGGCGCCCCGTTTCGTTCCGATTCGGATTTTATTCGGGCCATCTCCCCGGTTCGGAAGCGGGGGCATTCTCGGAAATCCGTTTTCAGAAACCACTCTTTTTTATTAATCTGGGCAACTCCCTCTCCGGAATTGATCTGCCCGATGACCGTGACAACTGGCACACCCTCTACCAGTTCAACCTCGCGTCCTTCACGCAGGCGGAACTTTTCCGACACGTGCCCATGGTCTACACCTGGTCGAATAACGACTACAACGGAGCGGCGACCCACGAAACCTACCGCAGCTACATTCCCCACTATCCCCTGCCCGCCGATCAACCGGACGAAGCCCCTGGGGCCGCCGCCGAATTAAACCCGATCAGCCATGGATTCAGCGTCGGGCGGGTGCGATTCATCGTGCTCGATACCGAAACCGCCCGTACCGCTCCCGATGCGGATGCACCGACCATCTTGGGCAACTGGCAATGGAATTGGCTCAAATCAGAGATCCGCGCGGCCGCTCACACTCATCCGGTCATATTCCTCGTGTCATCCGTTGCCTGGCATGCCCATCAAGCGGCCACCGGACCCCAAAACCATTGGGGATTTTATCCCACGGAAAAGCAGCGTCTCACCAATTGGCTGAAGGCCGAGAACATCGGTGGCGTCAGCGTCCTTTCGGGCAATGGCGGTTTACTCGCGGCCAATGTAAACCCCCATGAACCGGGCGCGCTCAACGAACTTCAGGCGGGGGTGGTGGATTGGCGCATCGAGCCGGTAGTCGGCACCTGGTCAGGGGGCCAACTCTCGCCCGAGCCCACGGAGGAGTTCTTCGGAATAGTAGACATCGAGGACAACCGCACGGAAATTGAGGTTACCTTCACCGGCATGAATCAGCACGGACACGAACGATCTAAAATCTCGTTCAAAGTTCCCGCCCCTGTCCGATGATATTGCGGCAGATCGCCGGCCTCTTCACGGTCAGTGGATCATTGTGTCTGGGGGCATTCGCAGGGGAGATTCGGGTGGCTGCCGCCTCCAACTTGCAGTTTGTGATGCCCGATCTGATCGTGGCGTTCGAAGCCGAACACCCGGAAGTGAACGTATCGGTTTCGCATGCCGCTTCCGGTAATCTTGTCGCGCAGATTCGGCACGGCGCACCGTTCGATGTATTGATGGCAGCGGATACGTACTATCCCCGGGCATTGATCGACAGCGGGCATGCCGAACGGGAATCCTTGTTTGTTTTCGCCCACGGCATTCTCGTGCTCTGGCCTCGGGCCGAGGACCAAGAGACCTGGCAGGACATACTCAACCGACCTGAATTGCGCCGACTGGCGATCGCCCATCCCGAGATCGCGCCTTACGGACGAGCCTCCCAGACATTTCTGCAGGATCAGGGCCAATGGGATAAATTGAGTCCACGCATCGTAACGGGCGAGAACGCGGCCCAGACGCTACAGTTTGTGCAGAGCGGCAACGCCGACGT
>CBFHXU010000211.1:0-4880 GCA_965659875.1 uncultured Opitutaceae bacterium | reverse complement strand
CGCCGACTTTGGATCCACCCTCGAAGAGTCGCACCGTGGCCCCGGCCTTTTTGAGCGAATAAGCGGCCGTCAGGCCGGTAATGCCTCCGCCGATAACCGCGACTTTCGGGAGTTTACTCATAGCAGCGTGTGGCGGCGGTTTTGGCAAAACCGCCCTACCTCGGATTGGGGGTGTGGAGCGCCATTCGAGTGGTCGGATGAATGTAAATCGGCGATGTTCACGAGGTGGTGAAGGGTAGGGCGTGCTCGCCGAGCGCGCCATGGGAGGAGTGGGGGGTGCTCATCGCCAGTTAGTCACGGTGTCCACCAAGGACTCCATGCAGGCAATCTTGGCCTGCGGCGTGATGCCATGTCCCAAATTAAATATGTGGCCGTTGAGCCCGCGCATCGAGGAGAGCAGGCGGGTCGCTTCGCGGGCGACAATCTCGGGCGTGGTCTGCATAAGGACCGGATCGAGGTTGCCTTGCAGCGCGATGTTGTCGGGCAGGTTCTGACGCGTGATGGCGAGGTCGTTGGTCCAATCGACGCTGATCACGCGGACTCCGCTGAAGGCTTGATCGGTGAGGTGAGGAGCGGTGCCTTTGGCGTAGAGGATGATGGGAAAGTCCGCGGGCATCGCCGCGACGATTTCCTTGATCCAGCGCAGCGAGGCGGCTTCGTAGTCGGGGCCGGCGATGATCCCGCCCCAGGAATCGAAAATCTGAATCGCGTCGGCGCCGGCTTCGATTTGCAGCTTAAAGTAGGTGATGAGCGCGGCGGTCAACTTGGAGAGCAGCGCGTCGAACATTTCCCGGTCGGTATAGTAGAGCAGTTTAATCCGTTCGAAGTCGGAGGAGCTGCCGCCTTCCACCATATAGGTCGCCAAAGTCCATGGACTGCCGCCGAAGCCCAAAACGGCTTTGGTATCGCCGACCTCGGCCCGAATGAGACGCAAGGCGGCGGGAACGTAGGCGAGCTTTTCCGGGATGGCATCGGGGCCGGCCAGCGCGTTGATTTGTTCCCGGGTATCGATCCGGTAATCCATGCCGATGCCGCCTTGATCGCGGAAGTGATAGGGCTGCCCGAGGGCTTCGGGAATCGTCAGGATATCCGAGAACAGAATAGCCGCATCGAGGGCGAAGCGCCGCAAAGGCTGCATCGTGACTTCCAGGGCCAGTTCCGGCGTCTTCACCATATGGAGAAAGGAGGACTGGGCTTTGAGTTCGCGATATTCCGGCAGGTAACGTCCGGCTTGGCGCATCACCCAAATGGGCGGGCGGTCGAGAGGTTGGCAGGCACAGGCGGCCAGGAAGCGTTCGCGGGAAGTCATTCGAATTTTGAAATAGCGAGTAGCGGGTAGCGAGTAGGATGTCAGTTAGGGGCCTTGAAGCCAATCGCGGGAAGTCATGGTGAAATTTACGAATTACGAATTCGGATTTTCTCAGAAGAGGCACGAGTAGGTTGGCTAGGGGATTAATCGTAAATTGTAATTCTGAATTCGTAAATCAACTGGCCAGCCAGTTGCGGGGTTGGAGGAATTTTTCGTAGAGTTCGGCTTCGGGGGTGCCGGGGTCGGGGGACCAATTGTATTTCCACGTGGTGAGCGGCGGGAGGCTCATGAGGATGGATTCGGTGCGGCCGCCGCTTTGCAGGCCGAAGTGTGTGCCCCGATCCCAGACCAGGTTGAATTCCACGTAGCGGCCCCGTCGGTAGAGTTGGAAGTCGCGCTCGCGTTCGCCGAATGCGGTGCCCTTGCGGCGCTCGACGATGGGACGGTATGCGGGGAGGTAGTGATCGCCGACGCTGCGCATCAGGGCGAAACTTTGATCGAAGCCGAGTTCGTTGAAGTCATCGAAAAAGAGTCCGCCGACGCCGCGGGGTTCCTGGCGGTGTTTGAGGTAGAAATATTCGTCGCACCACTGTTTGAAGCGCGGGTAGAAGGCGTCGCCGAAAGGCTCCACGGCATCCCGCGAGGTTTCGTGCCAGTGGACCGCGTCTTCCTCAAATCCATAGAAGGGGGTGAGGTCGAATCCTCCGCCAAACCACCAGGTGGCATTTTGGATTTTGGATTCTGGATTTTGGATATTGGATTTTTCCAGTCCATCACCGGCGCAGAAAAACCTCACATTCATGTGACTGGTGGGCACGTAGGGATTGTGGGGGTGAATCACGAGGGAAACCCCCATGGCTTGCCAAGGCTTACCGGCGATTTCCGGGCGTTGGGCCGTCGCCGAGGGCGGCAGCTCGGTGCCGTGCACGTGGGAGAAGGCCACGCCGCCTTTTTCGAAAACCGCGCCGTCGCCGATGATCCGGGTGCGGCCACCGCCGCCGGCGGGTCGGGTCCATTCATCGGTGATGAAAGCTGCGCCGCCATCCTCCTGTTCCAAGCCGTCACAGATGCGGTCCTGCAATTCGAGCAGGTAGTTACGGACGGCGTTGAGATCGGGCGAGGAAGGCATGCGGGAAAGGATTTGAGAGAAAGAGAACGAGAAAGAGAACGAGAAAGATCAGGATTCTCGCGGGGGGTTGACGACTTTGCTAGAGTTCGCGGTGGACAGCCCGCAACGACTCGTAACCGTAGTCGGTTCGCGGCTCCCGCCACTCACCCTATGAACGACACTGCTTTGCTTACCATCGCCATCACCGGATTCACGGTGGCGTTTCTGCATGCAGCGATCCCGACCCACTGGGTTCCGTTCGTTTTGGTGGGAAAGGCCCGGGGTTGGTCGCGGCGGCGCACCTTGGCCGTAACGGCGGTCGCGGGATCGGGCCATATATTGGTGACGACCCTGATCGGGTTTCTGATCGCTTGGGCCGGATTCGAAGTCGAAGAGTCGCTGGAACATATTTTCCCGTTCGTGACTTCCGGCATATTACTCCTCGTGGGCCTGTATTTTGCGGTGAGACAGTGGCGAGGGCAGGGGATATGTCATCACCATCCGCCGGGGAGTCACCATCAACCCAGTCAGGACTGCGGGCACGATCACGATCACGGAAAAACACACTGGGATGCGGAGTTGGCGGGCACGCCCCTCGTAAAAGACAACCAAGGTGATTGGGCGGCGATTGGCGGGTTGTTTTCGATGGTGACGCTCAGTCCCTGCGAAGGCTTTTTGCCGATCTACCTCTCGGGCGTGCAGTTTGGTTGGTCGGGTTTTGTCGTATTGAGTGCGATCCTTGCGGTGGCCACGACCGCCGGGATGACGTTGCTCACGGGTATCACCCTGTTGGGGAGCGAGCGATTCCGATTGGAGCGTTTTGAACGTTACGAGGCGGGTTTACTGGCCGGGCTGTTTTTGGTGCTGGCGGCGGTGACTTTCTTCCTGCGTCACGGGCATTAAATGGGGCGGGGGATGACTTAACTGTCATACTTCCGGGGGCGTTTACCTCGGCGCGGGCGATTTTAGCGTAAGCGGTTGTTGATTAAAGGAGTGAATCTTGAGAGGAATGCTGCTGAAAGGCGGTTTCCTCTTGAGCGCCCGAAGTTCCTCAATTTGGTCTGTTAGTTACCCCTCCCGTGTCTGCTCTCCCTCTACCCGTTGGTTTACCTCTCCGTTCTCGTCGCGCGATCCCGTTCGGGGCGGCGCTGGCGTGTCTGCTAACCGTTGCCCCGCCCGCCTTGGCGGTGGATCACCCTGGAACGACCGGTCAGGGCGTGTTGCGAAACCCGTTCCCGGAGTTTGCGGAAACCTACTGTCTCGATTGCCACAATGCGGAGGACAAGAAGGGGAAGTTTGATATGGCGGCGATGCTCGCCGGAGACCCGGTGGCGGAGTTCGAAAGTTGGGAGTCGGTTTTGTGGGCGCTGCAGGATCGGGACATGCCGCCGGATGATGAACCGGATATCGCTCGCCCGGGAGAGGGGGAATATGAAGCGATGTTGAGCTGGATGGAACCTTGGTTCGGTGAACTTGAGGCCGGTTACGCGGGACCGGCGGAGTTGACCACCACCTCGGCGCTGGTGGAAACCTATTGTATTTCTTGTCACAATACCGATGACGCCGAAGGCGAACTCGTGCTGGAGGGGCTGGATTTGGACGATCCGGAGGCACATCCGGAGTTATTGGAGACGTTGATGCATCGCCTGCACGCGCGCCAAATGCCACCGGCCGATGCGCGTCGGCGTCCGACCGAAGATTTTTATCAGCAATTCACCCATGATTTGGCTGAGGTGCTGGATGATTTGGCTGGAGCCAATCCGCAACCCGGTCGCATCGATTCGTTTCGGCGGCTGAACCGCACGGAATATCAAAACGCGATTCGCGATTTGTTGGCGGTTGATTTTGACGCGGCGAGCGTGCTGCCGGCGGACGAGTTGGCCCATGGGTTCGATAACATCACGGTGACGAATCTTTCGCCGACCCTGATGGACCGCTACATCACCGCCGCGCAGCGCATCAGTCGTCTGGCGGTGGGCACGCCGTTGAAGGTTCCGGCGGGCCACACCGTGCGGATCCCGGGTGATCGCACGCAGGAGAAGCACGTGGAGGGATTGCCGCTGGGCACGCGGGGTGGGGCGTTGATCCCTTACAGCTTCCCGCGGGACGGAGAATATGAAGTGCGGATGCGACTTACCCGCGACCGCAACGAACTCGTCGAAGGGCTGCGGGGTGAAAGCGAAATTGAACTCCTGCTGGGGGATCAGTTGTTGCAGCGTTATACAATCAAGAAGCCGGATGATGGCCGCCAGGATCATGTCACCGTGGATCGGCACCTGGTTTATCGCGGTGATTTTAAGGCGGGACCAGCCAAGTTGGGGGTGACGTTCCCCGAAAAGATAGCTCCGCTGATGGAGACGCGGCGGAGACCGTTTGAAGCGCGATTCAACTTCCATCGGCATCCGCGTCAGAATCCAGCGCTGTATCAGGTGACGATTACCGGGCCGTTTGAATCTTCGGGGG
>CBFHXU010000210.1:0-4935 GCA_965659875.1 uncultured Opitutaceae bacterium | reverse complement strand
GAGGGCGGAGACTCTGCCCACGCGACCACGTTGGGTTCGTCGTTGAGTTGAGGGGACGGGGGCTTCTGGGGGGGAGTATCGTTTTCGTCGGTGTCCCCGAATAGCGATGCTTCCACCGGCGGTGGTGGTGGAGTCTTTTTGGCGCGAGGAGCTTTTTTCCTGGGCTTGGGAGCAGGCGTGGCCTCCACGATTTTGCTTTCGGGCGCGGGAGTAGCGGCGATTTTTTGAATTTCGGCTCGAGCGTCTTTGAGTTCGGCGTGGGCCTTGTCGATCGCTTGGGCGGTAGCCTTGGATTGGGCCTCAACGAGTTTCTGCAGTTTTTTGATTTCGGCTTTCAGCTGTTCAAGTTCGGCGGCGTCTTGAGCCGTCTTTTTCCGTTCGATCGTTTCTTGGGCAGCGCTGATCTTTTCGGGCAGCTCATCGAGGAGTTGGAAGTTCTGTTTGGTGGTCTCGGCGATTTCATTGAGGCCGCTGGCCGCAATACTGGCCTGCTCAGTAGCAGATGCGTTGGAGCGCGCCATCGACTCCAAGGCGTGTTGCCGTTGATCGACCTGCAGTTTCTCGTGCCGCGCGAAGTCAGCCAGGAAGGGGGTGAGGGTGAGCGTCACTCCGACTCCCACGCATACAATGATTCCCACGATGGAAGCGGTGGAGGGCGGGTTATCGGCGGTCGCGGCTAAAAAGGCCGTCACCGCCAATAGCACGAGCGCGACAACGATGAAGGGGAGTTTGGGGAGGCGGGGACGATCGTCGAGGAGTTCCATGCGGTGCGGGTGGGGTTCGGCTAAGTGGAGCGGTTCCGGGGACAGGGCTCAAGATTCGAGTGCGATTAGGTGGCTTGAAAATCGGTTGTTTTGGGATCGCGGGAACCGCGGCCGGGCTCATGATGGAGGCTGATATGGATTTCCCGCATTTCGTAAGTATTGAGCAGGAGGGCGCGGATGGAGAGCTCCAGCATTTTGTGGTGCATACGCGTGACCCGAAAATGGCGGTGAAGTTCTCGGCCCGGGAATCGGCCGGTCGATTGGTGCCGGGCACGATCCAACGTATTTCGGTACCGAATTCGTGGGCGGGGCAGTATTCGCAATACGCGAAACTCGTCGCCAAAGCGGAAGCGTTCTTTGGGGCGGCCTTGAACGGCGAATTGGGCGAAAACGACCGGTTTAGTCGCCGGTTTGAGTAGTCGGTGCGCCCCGGGTCGCCTAATCTCAGTGCAGGCGGCGCCACATGCGCCCAATCATTGCGATGAGCATGCCGATGCGGATCGCACCCTCAAAGGTGAGGATCACGAGGATCCATTTCAGGCCCACATTACGTCGGATGGCGTAACCGATGATCGAAACACCGATCAATACGACGACATGGGCCCGAGCGAACGAAGGAACCAGCATCATTCCCATCCACAGCCAATAGGTGGTCAGAAATACCGCCCAGGCTGCGGCAATGGGTTCGCGGGGCCCCTCACCCCGGGGGTCGGTGCCGCGCTCGATCTGTTTAATCCCCACCAGGCGTTCACACATCACCAGCTGAACCAACTCCAAAACGAGGAAAATGGGGGCGACGAAGGCGATGACAGGTACGGAATACACGGCGAATCAGAACTACTGAGATTTTGAACGTGATCAGTTCTGGATCTCGGGCAACTCCGGAGGTAGGGTTGTCGGAGGAATACAACTATCACGTTGCACGATGGAAGCACCGAGAATGAAGCTGGTGAACGTATGTCATCCCTTGAACTGATCGAATCTTATCGTGCGGCCGGACAAGGCCACGTGTTCGCATTTTTCGACGAACTTTCGGACTCCGAACAACAACAGCTTCTGTCCGAGGCGGCCGAAATTGATTTGCCTGAGATATTGGCTCTTAAACGAGATTTGATTGATGGCGATGGCGCGGCTGCGATGGACTACACGGAACTCACGCCTTCGCCTTTTGAGGTGAGACCGGAAAAAGGCGGGAATGCTTCCGGATGGGCCGAGGCCGAGAAATTGGGCGAAGAGGCGTTGCGTTCGGGACGGGTAGCGGCGTTTACGGTCGCGGGCGGCCAGGGCACACGTCTCGGCTTTGATGGGCCTAAAGGAACCTTTCCGATCACTCCGGTGCGCCATGTAACGTTGTTTCAGGTTTTCGCGGAGAAAATTGCTGCGGCGGCAAAACGCTACGCTACGGACATTCCTTGGCTCATCATGACCAGCCACCAGAATCATGAGGCGACGGTTTCGTTTTTTGGGAAAAATAGATATTTTGGCTTGGCGGAAACCCAGGTGCGGTTTTTTCGCCAAGGGCGCATGCCCGCGGTAGATCTCGATGGAAAGATCATGCTCGCTTCGCGGGGTAGCATCGCGATGTCACCGGACGGGCACGGGGGATCGTTGCGGGCGCTCGACCGATCGGGAGCATTGGCTCAATTGGAGACAGAAGGGATCGATACCATCAGTTATTTCCAAGTGGATAATCCGCTGGTGCGGTGTATTGATCCCGCCTTCATCGGATGGCATCTGAAATCCCAATCGGAGATGTCGAGCAAGATGGTGCCCAAGGCTTATGCGGAGGAAAAGGTCGGGCACTTCTGCCGGCAGGGAGAACGCGCCGTGGTGGTGGAGTACTCTGATTTGCCGGCCGCGATGCAGGCGGAGACGGATGCCGAAACGGGCGAGTTGCGCTTCATTGCGGGCAGCATTGCCATCCATGTATTGGACCGGAATTTCGTTAAACGGTTGGCGGGGGCCGGCCCCGAGGCAGCGTTGCCGTTTCATTTGGCCCGCAAAAAGATTCCCACGATCGATGGGACGGGTGACAGCGTTACGCCCCCGGAACCCAATGGTATCAAATTCGAGATGTTTGTTTTTGATGCGCTCCCGTTTGCGCGGAACCCCATCGTGATCGAAACCCTGCGGGAAAACGATTTCTCGCCGGTGAAAAATGCCACCGGGGTCGATTCCGCGGATTCGTGTCGTGCCGATTTGTTGCGCCAATACACCCGTTGGGCGAATGCCAACGGTGCTGGCGTCGCGGCGGACAACACCGGTTTACCTGCGTTTGACTATGAAGTGTGCCCTTCATTCGGATATGACGAAAATTCGTTTACCGAGCGTTGGGCCCAAATTTCCCCATCACCGTCAATTTCTGCTGGCGCAATCCTAGCCTAATCCGAATCACTTAATTACAACTGCATTGCTATGAGCTCTCTTGAACAAATTAAAGCGGCCGGAGCGGCTGGACACCTGTTGGAATCCTCGGTAACCAATCTGACCACTTGGTTGGAGGCCGATATGCCGGACTGGGTGGGGCAAAGCGTTGATGAATTGGTGCGGGCCGAAGCATGGGACGAGCTGAATGATCGATTTTATCGCTATTTGGCGTTTGGCACCGGTGGAATGCGCGGGCGCACGATCGGCCGGATTACCACCAAAATAGAGCAAGGTGCAGCAACGGCCGACGCATCGCCGGAGCATGCTGCGGCGGGTTGCAATGTGCTCAACGACTTTACCTTGGTTCGAGCCACCATTGGTCTTTTCCGCTACATCAGCGGATACCTGCAAGCTCAGGATCGCTCGGATGTGCCGACCATCGTGATTGCCCATGATGTGCGGCACTTCTCTCGTCATTTTTGTGAGTTGGCCGCTTCTACTTGGGTGAAGCTCGGTGGAAACGCCTTCATTTTCGATGGTCCTCGGTCGACCCCGCAATTGAGCTTCAGTGTGCGTTGGTTGGGCGCCCATACGGGTGTGGTCATTACCGCCAGTCACAATCCACCGCATGACAATGGGTTTAAGGCTTACTTCGAAGACGGTGCCCAAGTCGTGCCCCCTCACGACAAGGGAATTGTCGATGTGGTGGGAGCGGTTCCACTCAATGAATTGCAGGCTTATCTGGATGTTTCGCCGGATCGCGTGGTGACGCTGGGCCGGCCGGCGGACGATGCCTATTTGGCCGCTGCGGCGGAAGCTGCGATCGACGATAGTGTATTTGAAAAAGCTGTTCTTAGAGCAGGCTTTACCAGCATTCATGGGGTCGGCGCGGTGGCCTCGGTGCCGCTGTTGGCACACGCGGGATGTCACGTCCACGAAGTCCCGGAGCAGTGTGAGTTTGATGCCCGATTCCCGACCGTGAAGTCACCGAATCCGGAGAATGCCGAGGCGCTGGAACTGGCAATCAAGATGGCGAATGAAAAGGGGTTGGACGTCATCATGGGCACCGATCCTGACTGTGATCGCATGGGTTGTGCCGTGCGCGGTGCGGACGGAGCCATGCACATCTTAACCGGCAACCAAATCGGCTCCTTACTCGCCGACTATCGGATCGGAAAATACAAGGAACTCGGATGGATTCCCGCCGAAGGGTCCGAGAACGTCGTATTGATTAAGACGTTTGTGACGACTCCGCTGCAGGACGCCATCGGCAAAGCGCACGGAGTGAAGGTCATCAATACCTTGACCGGCTTTAAATGGATTGCCGCCAAGATGCGCGGTTATGAAGAGAAACTTCAGGAAGCCATGTTGACCGCAGGTATCGGGCTCGACTACGACGGCACGCCGTTCGCGTCGCGCGCGAAGCTTTTGCAGCAGCACAGTTCGTTCTACGCGTTTGGCTCTGAAGAAAGCTACGGTTACCTGCCCAACGACTATGTGCGGGACAAAGACGGGAATGCGGCGTGTCTGATGTTCGCCGAATTCTGTGCGGCGGTAAAACTGAGTGGCGAAACGGTTTTGGACCGGCTCGACGCTCTTTATCGTCAGCATGGATATTTCACCGAGGGCACCGTAAACCTCTACTACGAAGGTGCCACCGGGGCAGACAAAATTGCCCGAATTCTGAGCACTTATCGCAATGAGCCTCCGAAAGCGTTTGGTGGCGTGGCGGTCAGTGAGTTCTTGGACTTCGGCGTCCAGGATATTCGCGATGCCGACGATGAGCTCATACCCAAGCAGGACC
>CBFHXU010000209.1:0-4969 GCA_965659875.1 uncultured Opitutaceae bacterium | reverse complement strand
TAAAGTCGTGGGTCGCGCGGGAGTCGGCGTCGACAAAGTCGATGTCGAAGCGGAGACCGAACGCGGGGTGGTCGTGATGAACACGCCCTCGGGCAATACCATCGCCACGGCGGAGCTGACCTTTACGCACATCTTATCGGGCGCTCGTCCGGTGCCCCAAGCGGCGGGATCGATGAAAGCAGGGCGTTGGGATCGCAAGGCTCTCGCCGGCGTGGAACTCTTTCGCAAAACCCTCGGGATCGTGGGCATGGGTCGCATCGGGGGCGAGGTCGCCAAACGGGCCCAGGCGTTCGGCATGCAAGTCATCGCCTACGATCCTTATCTCGCGCCGAGTCGCGCCAAGGCCATGCAGGTCGAGGGCGCATCCCTCGACGATTTACTGGCCAAGTCCGATTTTATCACGGTGCACATGCCGCTGACTGACGACACCAAATACATGATCGACGAAGCGGCCCTCGCGAAGTGCAAGTCGGGGGTCCGCATCTTCAACTGCGCCCGGGGCGGCATCATCAAAGAGGCGGCCTTGGTGGAAGCGCTCAAGTCAGGTCAGGTCGCGGCGGCGGGACTCGACGTGTATGAGGAGGAGCCACTCGCCGAAGACAGCGAGCTGCGGGCCCTGCCGAATTTGAATCTCACGCCCCACCTCGGGGCATCAACCGTCGAAGCCCAGGCCGCCGTGGGCGTGGAAATCGCCGAACAGATCACCGACGTATTGAGCAACGGGATTATTCGCAATGCGGTGAACATGCCCTCGATCGATAGCGCCGCCTTGAAGGTGCTCGGACCGTATCTCGATCTCGGCGCCAAGCTCGGCACGCTCGTGCAGCAGATTGCTCCCGCCCGGATCGAATCGCTGCAGATTACCTATTGGGGTAAGATCATCGATCTCGACGCCAACGCGGTGACGCGGGCGATCCAACGCGGCTGGCTGCGCAAAATCAGCGGCGAAGACGTGAATGAGGTGAATGCGCCGTATCTCCTGAAACGCCTCGGAGTGGAGGTCGAAGTGACCAAATCCAATTCCGATGTGGACTACACCGAACTGATTTCGGTCAAGGCCATCGATTGCGATGGCAACGAACACAAGGCCCGGGGCACCCTGATTGGTAAATCACAGCAACCTCGCATCGTGGGCATCAATGGTCGTGAAGTTGAAGTGGTTGCGGATGGTAAGCTGTTGGTTTTAGAGAATTTAGACCTCCCTGGGATGGTGGGCGAAATCGGCACGCTGCTCGGACGTACCGGCGTGAATATTGCGGACATGTCACTTAGCCGACTTGTTCCCGGCGAGACGGCGTATATGGTGGTGGGCGTCGATAGTGAGCCGACTAACGAGGCTCGCGCTGAGATCAAAGATCATCCTAAGATCAAACTCGCCAAATTCGTGCAGCTCTAAATCCCGCTCGTCATGTTCCTCCCGCTTCTCGTCACCTTTGTGCTCAGCTATGTGCTGGGGGCGCTGCCATTTGGCTACCTCGTGGCCAAGTCGAAGGGCGTGAATATCATGGAGGAGGGGAGCAAGAACCCGGGGGCGACCAACGTGAAACGTGTGGTCGGCAAGGGAGCGGGGAATCTGGTATTCGTATTGGATTTCCTGAAGGGTTTTATTGCGGTTATCTTTGCGGGTCCCGTCGCCGGAATTCTGGTGGACGTGCCGTTCGGGGAGTTTTCCGGGGGAGAGATCGATAAGGTCGTGGCTTTGGTCGCGGCGGTGCTCGGTCATTCGTTTTCAGTTTTCCTCAAATTCCGGGGCGGCAAAGGTGTCGCGACGGCGGGCGGCGGCATGTTTGTCATGATGTTCGAGCCGAGCCTGATCGCGATCGTGACTTGGGTGGCGGTGTTTTACAGCACCCGATACGTTTCGCTGGCCTCGATCGCGGCCGCCGTGGTCATCATGATTGCGCCGTGGCTGATGGGATTTGGTCTGTCGTTGAAGATGGTAGCCACCGTTTTGGGGCTACTGGTGGTCATCCGCCACCAAGCCAACATCAAGCGTTTGATGGCTGGCACGGAGCACCGTTGGGACCGTAAGTAAACGGTTTCGATAACCCCTTAATTTTAAGCATGAGCGATCTTCCTATCGTCAATATTGGCATCTGTGGCCTCGGCACCGTCGGACAAGGGGTGTGGAAACACCTCACGCGTTCGCGGGCCACATTGGAAGCCAGACTAGGGGCGCGACTCCGGTTGAAAAAAGCATCGGTGCGCAACCTGGCCAAGAAGCGGGCCGTGCGCGTGGGGAAGAGCAAGCTGACCACCAACCCGATGGAGGTCGCCACCGATCCCGCGATTCAAATCATATGCGAGTTGATCGGCGGCACCGAACTGGCGAAGGATGTGACGATCGCAGCCCTGCGTTCGGGCAAGACCGTGATTTCGGCCAACAAAGCGTTGGTCTGTGCCCACGGTCCGGAAATTTTCGCCGAAGCCCGCATGCACGGTGGACATTACTTCTTTGAAGCATCGGTGGCCGGTGGCATTCCGATTATCAAGGCGCTGCGCGAAGGTCTCGTCGCCAACCGTTTCGATCGGATCTACGGTATCCTGAACGGCACGTGTAATTACATCCTTACCCGGATGGAGCGCGAGGGGCTGAGTTATCCGGAAATTTTGAAGGAAGCCAAGGTACTCGGTTACGCCGAGGCCGACGAGGCGCTCGACGTCGAAGGTTGGGATACGGCGCACAAGGCTTCGATCATTGCCTACCTGGCCCACGGTTCCTGGGTGCCGACCAAGGCGATGAACGTCGAAGGGATCACGCATCTCACCCAGACCGACATCCAGTATGCCAGTGCAAATAATCTGGCGATCAAGTTGTTGGCGGTGATCGAGCGAGATCTGGCGACGGACGAACTGTCCGTCAGCGTCTCCCCGACGTTGATTTCGCGCGACAAGGTGATCGCCAACGTGAACGAGGTTTATAACGGCGTTTCGGTCACGGGCGACGTGGTGGGTGAAACCGTCTACATCGGCCGTGGCGCCGGACAGGATGCCACGGCGAGTGCCGTGATCAGTGACATTGTCGACGCGGTGGCTTTGCTGCTGCGGGGTAACGCGGCGCTGCCCGAACCGGTGGAACACCATTGCCCACGTCGTCCGCCGGAGCGGAGTATTTGTAGCTATTACATCCGGCTCGATGTGCGGGATGAACCCGGGGTGCTCGCGAAGATTTCGGCCGCAACCGCGAAGTTTGGCGTCAGCATTGCGAGCGTGCAGCAAACGGCGAGTGCACGTAGTGCCGCGGCGACCTTGATGCTGACCACGCACGAAACTAACGAAAAAGCGATTCGCTCGGCGATCGCTCAGCTCCGCCGGTTGGCGGGAGTTTTAGGTGATCCGCTTCTCCTGCGTATCGCTTCTTTTGAAAAGTAGAACGGGCCCGATCATGTCACGTATTGTGCAAAAATATGGCGGCACCTCGGTGGGAGATGTCGTTCGAATCAAGAAGGTCGCGGGGCGGATCAAACATACGATCGATCAAGGCAATCAGGTGGTTGCCGTGGTGTCGGCTCGGGCTGGCGTCACCAACGAGTTGATCGCCCGGGCCCGCGAAATATCCAGCAATCCCAGCGAACGGGAAATGGATATGCTCATGTCCGTGGGCGAACAGGAAACCATCGCCCTCACCGCCCTCGCGTTGCATGAGCTGGGAGTGGAAGCGGTATCGTTTACCGGGGCCCAGGCGGGCATTCGTACCGATGGAATTCACACCAAGGCCAAGATTCAAACCATCAATGCCGAAGCCGTGGAAGCTCAACTCGAGGCCGGCAATGCCGTGATTATCGCCGGATTTCAGGGCGTGAATCAACATGGGCACATCACCACCTTCGGACGCGGCGGATCCGACCTTTCGGCCATTGCGATCGCCGGAGCGCTCAAGGCGGACCGGTGCGAAATCTTTACTGACGTGGACGGTGTTTATACCGCTGATCCGCGGGTCGTCTCCGCTGCTCAAAAAATTACCGAAATCAGTTATGACGAGATGCTCGAATTCGCCGCGTCGGGCTCGAAAGTCATGCAATCGCGTTCCGTTGAGTTCGCGCATAAGAACAATGTCGTTTTTGAAGTCCGTTCGTCCTTTAATTTTAACCGAGGAACCATCGTGAAAGAAGAAGTACCCCATATGGAAAAAGTAGTCGTCCGCGGAGTCGCCGTGGATAAGGACCAAGCCAAGGTCATCGTCAGCAATATCATGGATAAACCCGGATCGGCTGCGAAGGTGTTTCAGGCCATGGCTGATGCCACGATTGTGGTCGACATGATCGTGCAGAATGTCGGACGCAACGGGATTGCGAATCTCACCTTCACCGTGCCACAAGGCGAAACCGTCAAGGCCCAAAAGGCGCTGGAACCGGTGCTCGATGAACTGGGTGGCGGTCACGTTGCGGTGCACGAAAACATCGCCAAGCTTTCAGTCGTCGGCGTGGGGATGAAGACCCACTCCGGTGTCGCGGCGGATTTGTTCACTGCCCTCGCAAGGGCGGAGATCAACATCGATCTTATTACGACATCGGAGATTAAAATTTCGGTCGTCGTGGATCAGGATCGCGTTGATGAAGCCGCTCGCGTGACCCATACTGTCTTCGGACTCGATGCAGATTAGGGTGGGTTTTAACCGACGAATGCGGCAGCCGACTTAAGCTCCCATGAAATATATTTCCACTCGTGGCGAAGCACCCGCGCTGGGATTTAGTGATGCGGTGGCTATCGGTCTGGCGCCGGACGGCGGGTTGTTTTTACCGGAATACTTGCCGCAATTTTCGGCGGAAGATCTGGTCGCGTTTTCCGGGCTGACCTACCCGGAGTTGTGTAGCGCATTCTTGCGCCGGTTCGCGACAGATATCGATGATGCGACGTTTGCGGGTATCGTGGAGAAATCCTACACGAAGTTTGATCATCCGGAAATCGCACCGTTGGTGCCTCTCAGTGATGACCTGCGGGTCCTGGAACTCTTTCATGGCCCGACGCT
>CBFHXU010000208.1:0-5026 GCA_965659875.1 uncultured Opitutaceae bacterium | reverse complement strand
GCCCCGCATGCGTTGACTGGAGTAGAGCTTCTCCCATAACGGCAAGATGTCGCGGGCGTCCTGACCCAACAGGATGGGAGCAAATAGGTCCTCGATTATTTGGGCGTGGACTGCCGGTGCGGCGGGTGCATGGGCTTCGCCCCAGCCGATAATACCCTGGTCGGTGGTGATCCGCACCAGCATGTCGAAACTGTAGCCGGGGTTGCGCACCGGAAACGAATGATTGAGCCGGTCGCCGATGCCGGACCGACCAGTGGTTTCGCCGACCGGAATCATATCCACTGTATCGGCAAGCGAGCCATTCGGCGGAGTGCTGGAAACCACGAAGGGCTCGATCTTGGTGATCTTGAGCGGAGCGGTGCCTCTTTTACTATGCGCAATCTTACTCTCGGCTTGGGCGCTAAGTGAAAAAGCGGAGGAGGCTGCCAAGGCACCTCCCCATTTTAAAAAGTCGCGACGGGTGTTCATCTTTGAGGGTAGAAACGACGCGAACGAACCATGGGGCGCCGGCAGAAGATCAGTCTTCCCCGTTTGCCTGAGCCTGCAAGGGACCTAAAGGTCAATTGTTGACCTGGCGGGGCGGTATCCGGAAGGCCGCAAACGCCGGCGAAGCCGGATCAAAACCGCGAGGCTTTTTCCCGTTCGGACGCTACGATCTGTTCGATCTCTTTCATCTGTTTCGGAGAGATCAACCGGCGGGGGACGCGTTTTTCGGCGTCCGAAAGCAAGCGGTCAAAATCGTCGTCGGTAGGGAGATGCTCCTCCCAACGCGTGTGGTGACCTTGGTGACGGGTGAAGCTGAGCACACTGCCGTGGATCTTGGCTTTGACCTTATACTTCCCTTCGTCGGGGTTACGGGTCCACCAGTTGAATTCCTTGGTCATGCGTTAACGGATAGGTGCCTGACTCACAATGAGGCCAGCGGAATCGTGCTCACGATTTTGCCGGGATGCCACGCGCGGTCGCGAGATTCGATGCGTCGAACGGTTACGAGCTCGTTGGCATACTCCACCACATAGGCGCCCAAGGGACCGGTAAACGCGCCGGTATTGATCACCGTGCGAACGCCCCGATGCCATACGCGGGGAAAGTGAACGTGCCCCGATACGATGACTTGGGCGTCAGGGCGCCAAATGGCGGCGGCCTTGGCGGCGCGTGTGCCGAAGGTCGCCCAGGTATGCACCATCGCCCAAGGTTGGCGGGGAGGGAAGAATTCCGTGCAGATCCGTCGCAGGAGATGCCATGAGTCTTGTTTTTCAGGATCACATTCGCGGGCAAATCCGGTGCAGGCCAGGCGCATGATCCGGACCCGATCTTCGAAGGTGGTGAAGCCCCAATCTGGGTGGGCGGACCGGACTTCGTTGATACGATCGATCAGCACGCTGTGCACGCGACTCCAAGGAACGATGTCATCCAGAAATGCGTCGCCGTGGCAGGCCCAGATACGGCCGTCAGCCGCGGAGGCTTCGTTCACCTCCGAAATGTCCGGATCGTGGTTGCCGGTGATGAAACGCACCGAGGGGACGTGTGCCGTGAAGAATTGTTTAATCTCGGAGAGTTCCGTCGCCGTCATCCCCGATTGATTGTCGCAGGTGTCGCCATTCATCCACAGCTCGGTTACGCCCTCCAACAGCGGTAACAAATCTTCGAGACGTTCGAGTCGCGACGTGGCGTCTCGAAAATGAAGATCTGAAAGAATGCGTAGCATAGAGCGATCGAAGCAAAATGGTCTCCGGTGAATTTCCAACCCTGAACCAAGAGGCTTGTGACCGACGTTCGCATACGCTCACGTGGAGGCATGCGAGGTCAGCCGAATATTTTATCTGTGATACTATCAGCGTTCTGTTTGAGCGGATCGCTGTGGGCGGATGATGTTGCCGACGATATCGCACGCATTCACATCGAGGCGATCGGCGGCGAGGCACGGGTGGCACGGTTGGAGAGTTTTCGGGCCGCCGGGCAGTCGCAAGTGGGTGATTTTGTGATGGAGTTTCAGATGTGGGCGGCGCGCCCGCAGTCGATTCGGATCGAAGTCAACATGCAGAACAAAACCCTTGTGCAGGGGTGGGACGGGCAGGGCGACCCCTGGATCCAAAACGGTCAGGATGGGCCGACCGGGCTTATGCCCGTGGGTTTAGCCGAACGCTTCAAAGTTGAATCGTCATTTGATACGCCGCTGTTTCGGCCCGCGGAGCGCGGATTTTCTTTGGAATACGCGGGTGAAGATGAAGTGGACGGACGGCCCGCGGTAAAACTTCTGGCGACGCGTGATTTGACCGACCAGAGCATGCTGTATTTGTCCGCCGACACCTATTTTATCCTCCGCCAAGATCGAACGCGGCGGGACGATGAGGGATCCGCGCTGCGGGTGCAGACCTTTTACAACGATTTCCGCCCGGTATTGGGGGTGATCATGCCTCATCGCATTGCGGTGAAAGAAGGCGACCGCATCGTGAGCGATGTGGTGCTCAATTGGATGGAGCCTAACCCGCCCATCGATGAAGCGGATTTTCGCATGCCGGGTGCTCCGGTTTCTCCGCCGCCGGAAGAGCCCTCAGCTGCGACCGAGCTCGAAGCCTCCGTTCCTCCGACCGACTTCGACATCGGCAGTTTGCGGGAGGTTGAGGCACCTGAGCCGGTTTCAGAATTGAGCGAATAGATGCGCGAGGCTTGCGCGCGGAAGCGAAATCCCGTGAGCTGACGCATGGCACTTTGGGGTACCCCGGAAACACTGCGTTCACAACTCATCGCTACTGATCGATTTAAGGTGGCGTTGGACTATTTGGAGTGCGCGTTGGCGGCGAATTCCGTTGAACACGCCCGCATCATGCAGATTCCCGTCGGCGAAGAGCGCAGGGTCGAATTGGACCTTGGAGTGTTCGCGATGGAACAGTCCTATGATTCCAAGCCACTCGATCGCGGCCGACTGGAGTCGCACCGACGGCACGTGGACCTTCAGGCGATTGTCGAAGGACGGGAGTTTATCCGCGTCGCGGGACTGGAGAATCTTACGGTCACAGAAGATTCCTTCGAAGATCGTGACGTGTGTTTCTATGCGAATTCAGACGACGCATCCTCGTGGCTCATGCGGGCAGGAGAGGTGGCGGTATTTTTTCCGACCGACGTGCATATGCCATCGCTGGCCGATGGTGAATCGAGTCGGGTTTATAAGACGGTGGTCAAAGTCCCGCTCGACTAGATCGGGAGCGGAGTCGGTCGGCTCGGCTTATTCGTGATTCCAGCCGCGGTCGACCGTGAGACACTGGCCGGTGATATCGGCACTCTCGTTGGAAGCGAAGAATGCAAAGGTGGGCTCGATCGTCGCAGGAGTTTGGCGACCGGGAATGCTCTGCAAGTTTTCGACCTCAGCGAGGGCCGAAGCATCGGCGGGAGACAGCCGACTTTCGCCCTCGGTGCGAATGGCGCCCAAGTGGAGACAATTCACGCGGACGCCAAACCTACCGACATCACGCGCCATGCCACGCGTGAGGCCGACCACACCGCCCTTGCTGGAAATATAGTGGGAGAGATGAGCCATCCCTAAGCGCAGCGTGACGCTACCAATGTTGATGATGGATCCGCTGCCCTGAGTTTTAAATTGAGGCAAAACCGCCATGCTGCAGCGCCAAGTTCCATTCAGATTTACTTCTTGGACGCGAAGCCATTCTTCGGGACTCACTTCGTCGGCGGGAATCCGTGGGTAGATGCCGGCATTGTTGATCAATACATCGATCCGACCAAATTTTTCGACCACGGTGGCGACCGCCGACTCGATTTGATCAGGTTTGGTGACATCCATCGGCACGCCCAAAATCGCATCGTCCGGGGAGTTGAATTCATTCGGTTTGAGTAACCCGGCCGCGACGTGTGCTCCGCGCTGGAGGAATCCCCGCGCCAGTCCAAATCCGACGCCTTCGTCGGCACCGGTGATGAGACAAACTTTGTTGGTCAGATCGATTGCCATAGTTTTATCGGGGTAGGGGGCTCAGGGTTGAGTGGGAAAAGATCACGCCGGGAGCCGGTAAAAGGCAATCGTGCAAAGTTTAGCGAGGTGCAGCCCGGTCCGTCGAATTTCAGTCCTCGTTCGGCGTCGACTTGGTAGCCCGCTTGCCACCCGGTCGGGCTCTTCACGTGCACCGCGAGTGCGTTTGACGGTGAAAGTCCCAGGCACTCGTAGAAAGCGGGATCGGCGCACAAGCATCCCTCTTGCGTGATGACGATGCGTAACTTCCCCGCGCTCAACACGGCCGCTTCGCCGCAGGAGAATACTTGCTCCTGATAGGATAAACCCCGCGGTGAAAACTGACATGGCCCCGTCGCTGTCACTTCGGCTGATATTTGGAAATTTTGTTGGCCCAGCTTGAGCGTTGATGTCCCGTTTTGCGCCTGGCGAACAGCGGTGGGATCGACAACCCAGAGTAGAACCTCACCTGCCAGTTCGTCTCGGTGAGGCCACAGTTGGATGATCGCCTCGGCGCTGCTGCCATCGCTGCCGCCGGTGGTCGCATCCGCGGTATCGACCAGCATCCAAGGAAGACCGTCAGGTTTACTCAGGCGTTGAGTAATCGTCGACCAGTCGAGCAGGCCGGACTGCCAGTCCTCGCGTTGCGCAAACCAGTCATGCGCCAACCCCTGGGCAACGCGGCTTCCGATTTTCGGATCAGTTGCGGTAACGACCACACTCGTCGCCAGGTCCTCGACATCGAGCCAGGGTTGAACCGCGAAAAGACTGATATCGATCGTCTCCTCTGTCGATTCGCCCGCTCGAGCCTGGGCGAGAATATCGGCAAATCCGCCCGACCGGTGAGTCACGGCTGTAGGAGGAATGATTGCCGGGATTTGGGCGAGCGTGCGATAGGTGGGCCGCGACTCGTGGCAGAAATTCGCTGCGCGTTCACCGGTCTCGTAAAAATCCTGATGGGGAAATGTGCGATAACCCGTCACGAAGTCTGCCGATGCCAGCATCATGGTCGTAATGTTGGCGTGGAGATCGAGTGAAAGCACGATTCGGCCCGTATAGTGTAGA